>CAZALU010000008.1:0-56608 GCA_964486075.1 uncultured Verrucomicrobiota bacterium | reverse complement strand
TTCCCCTCCTTGGAGGGGATAGGGGTGGGTTCCCTTAGAACTTCGTCTCGCATTGCTACGTTATTTATCTGAAACACTATAGCAGGCGGATAAAGATGCGGGCTTACCCCGCTTCCAGCGGGGTGCGCCGGACAGAGCGGCTATGCCCTGGTATGCTCGCCGGCCCCGATCTCAAAACGCACAGCGGCCGAGCGGGCGTGTGCATCCAGTCCCTCGACTCGCCCGAAGGCTTCGATGATGTGGCTGACATCCTTCAGGTCCGCCCGGGTAAAGGCGATGACGCTGGACCGCTTGCGGAAGTCGTCGACGGTCAGACCGGAAAAGATGGCGGCGGTGCCGCCGGTCGGAAGCACATGGCTCGGCCCGGCCGCGAAATCGCCGACACATTCCGGCGAATACGATCCCACGAAGATGGCCCCGGCATTGCGAACTTTCTTGAGCCAGATTTTTGGTTCGCGCACGATGATTTCCAGGTGTTCCGGCGCAAACTGGTTACACAGCTCCATGCCGTCATCGAGGCGATCGACCACGACCAGCAAGGTCCCCTGCTCCAGCACGCGGACGACAGCTTCCCGGCGGCTTAAAGACCCGGCCTGGCTGATCAACTCGGCCCGGACCGCTTCAACCAAGCGCGATCCGGTGGCAACCAGCAGGCATTTTTCAAAACCGGTCCCGTGTTCCGCCTGGGACAGCAGATCCGCGGCCACAGCGCGCGGATCTGCGCTGTCATCGGCCAGCACAGCGATTTCACTGGGACCCGCCACCAAGTCCAGGGCCACGTCACCATAGACACAACGCTTTGCGGCGGTGACATAGGGTCCACCGGGACCCGCGATTTTACGGACCTTGGGCATGGTAGCCGTCCCATAAGCCATGGCGCCAATGGCCTGGATGCCGCCGATCTTATAGATTTCGGTGGCCCCGGCCAGTTCCAGGGCATACACAAGATATGGATGCATCTGCAGGGAGCTGCCCACCGGCGAGCAGGCCGCAATCTCCGGCACTCCCGCCACCTTGGCCAGGGTGACGGTCATCAAAGCCGTGGAGACGAGCGGCGCGGAACCGCCCGGAATATAGACGCCAACCCGGTCCAAGGGCACAAACTGCTCCCCGATCATCCCGCCTTTTGGTGACGGCATGGACCAGTTTTTTCTAAGACCGGCCCGGGCAAAGACCGTAATTCGTTTATGGGATTCACGGGCCGCCGCGACAAACCCGGCATCAACCTGCTGCCGGGCCGTGTTCAGCTCCGCCTGGCTAACCCGGAACTGGGCCGGCGCCAGCTCGGCGCCATCAAACAGTTTCACATATTTTGCGACAGCCTGATCGCCTTGCGCCCTGATTTCGGCAAGGACGTTCCGCGCGAGGACCTCGGCGGAGGCGTCAAACGCCGGGCGCCTGAGGAACTCTGCCACGACCGCCGACTCAGCGCTCGGGGTCCATTCGACCATTCTGATTTCAATAGATTTTTTTATTTGCATAGGCAAGCCTCGTTATAGCTAATTCAATGCTTTCTGAGAAGCGAGTTGTTCAAATCGGAAAGGAACAAGTTCTTCGGCGTTAAGAAACGCCTCTGAACGACAACTCATCGAATGACTCTATAGTGTTTAAGATACATAACGTAACAATGCGAGACGAAGTTCTAAGGAAGTTAGTTACCTGAACATCTATAGCAAGCCCACCTTGATATTTCAACTCTGTTCAACGCGTGCCGGCGAAACTGATCCTGACCAATCCGCGGCAAGCGCCGGCCGGCTGAACCCGTCCCCACCGGTACAAGGCTTGTATCAAGGCCTCATTCAGCGATGCATCGTCGGCGGGCGCATCGAGCAGCACCTGTGTCATCCGTCCGTGACTATCAGACTCAACATCCAAATTGATCTCCCATGAAGTATCCGCCTGTGTCCACTGATTCCAAGACCAGTCATCCACGACAATGTGTTTGCCCACCAGCCCGCCTGCATATTCCAAAACAACAGCGCGGGATACCAGTGCCTCTTCTTTTGGAAAAAATGGCGATTTAATAATCCCGGAGAACACTCCGACCCCTGTAATATCTTTGCGGCGGAGCAGGCTGCCGACTTCCATAACGCGAGCGTCCTCCCGGAAAAAGACAGGCATTCCCAATCCGTCCGTCGGTTCGGGCGGCGGACCAGCGGGCGGAGTCACCACCTGGCCAGGCGTCCGCGCAGCGCCAGGCAGGGCCGAAGCTTGTGCAAGGGCAATCAGGACTGGCGAGCGGACCGCTCTCAATTCCAAGGTTTCCCGCAAGAACACCTTGTCCGAGGCGGACCAGGCAATGCGTGGCGCCTCCGGCTGCGGCCCCGTTGGCGGCATCCGCCATTCCGGAAACAACCAACAGCCCAAGGCAACTCCGGCCAGCGTCAAGCTGCCGGCCGCGATCCAAGCCTGTCTTTGAAACCGCACATGCCCAACCGCGCTCACGGCATAACCTCTTCGCCAAACGAAAGACGGGTAGCCAGGTTAATCTGGCGCACACCCGCGGCCGTCGCCAGGTTCATGATGCGAACAATGGTCTCGTAAGGCACCCGCGCATCCGCTTCGATGGTCATGCTTGTTTCCGTGTTGTGCCGCACAGCGCCGCTTAAGGCCGACCCCAAACGGTCCAACGGAATCCGATCATCGTTAAAAAAAACCTGTCCTTCCTGTGTGATTGTCACCACCATGTTGCCATAGACGGCGCCGGACACAAAGGCGGCAACCGGCAAGTTGACGATCATCCCGGGCTGCAGCACTATTTTAGAACCCACAACCAGAAAAAACATGAGCAGTAAAACCAAGTTCAGCAGGGCCATCACGGGCAGCGGTCCTTGGGCCAGACGGAATTTCGGCTGAAAACGCCGCCAACGCGACCCAACCTGTTGTTTGAATAAATATGCCATAACCGGCCTTTAACGGCCCTTTCTTAAGGCGCTGTCACACTGCTAAAGAAGCCGACAATTTCCCCGGCCGACCGCTCCATATCCAGGACGATCGCGTCCATTTTAACGACCAACAGGTTGTAGCCGGCATAACTCAGGATAGCAACCCCGAGACCCGCCGCAGTTGTCAGCAACGCCTGCCAGACACCGCCGGCAATATGGCCCGGATGGATCAAGGGAGCTACCTGCTCGATGGCCATATAGGCGTGGATCATGCCAATGACCGTGCCCAAAATGCCAAATAAAGGCGCCAATTGAGCCACGGTCGCCAGCACTCCGAAGCGCCGTTCCAGCAACGCGATTTCCGTCAAGGCCGTGTTGTCGATGGCCTGCTCGATCAGGTGGCGCTCCTGGTTGCGATTCTGAATAGCGGCGCGCACAAGCCGGGGCACTGGCCCCGGAGTCTCCTCGCAAATACTGAGCGCCTCATTGATATTCTTTTTTTGCAGGATATTGCAGATACCCTTGACAAAATCATCCGCCTTTATTTTAGCGCGATGCACATAAAACAACCGTTCCAAAAAAACCAGCATGGCAATGATACCACCGCCTATAATCAACCACATCACCGCCCCGCCTTGTTGAATCAGCATGGGTCTCCTTTCAAGTTCAAGCCGCAAATAGTTAATTTGAGTTTAACTTTTAATTACTGAATGCCAAATGTCGCAGGGTTTAGTAAAAATAGGTCCAATAATCCGCCTTGATTTTATCGATTCGTGCCCGGGCATCCCGGCCGGCGGGGACTCCGGCATCGACAACCCGTTGGTAAATGGCGGCGGCCTTGCGCCAGCTCTGGTCAGCCTCCTTGATGCCGGCGGCGTTAAATGCGGCGCGGGTCAGCCAGACATTCCCGCGCGGCTTCAGTTCCGGATACTTGAAATAATCGTAAAGCACCTTCATGTAATGTTCAAAGGCATCCCCCGGCCGGCCGGCCTTCTCGAGGCAACGCCCAATTTTATATTCGGCCTGCAGCTTCGAGAGTTCCGTCGCCGTGGGCCACTCCAAACCCTGCCGGTAGGAATTCAACGCCTCCTCGTAACGCTTGGGATCGTCGCTGCCCAGGGTGAACTGGCTGTCGCCCTTACGCAGCCAGGCGGACTGCGCCAGCTCATCCTCGGGAAATTGCTTGATGATTTCATCCATAACCAGAATGACGCCCGCGAATTCACCTAATTCGGCCAGGGCCTGGCCCTGGTAAAACCTGGCTTCCGCCCTTTTTTCGCTGGTCGGATAGTTCTTGATCAAGAGCGAGAAATGATTCTTGGCGCGGCGGAATTCGTTCTGTTGCAACGCGGCCCGGCCGGCCCAGAAAAGGGCCTTGTCCGCCGGCGTGGTTTGCGGATATTCCTGCGCCAGGCGCGCCCAGGCGGACTCAGCCTGGCCGTATCGGCCGCAGTTGTAATCCTGTTCCGCCAGCCAGAACGAGGCATCGGCGGCCCAGGTTGAACGGGGACGGCGGCGGACAAAATCCCGGAAGGCCGTAGCCGCCAGGTCGAAACGACCCAGGCGGGCTTGGCACCAGCCCCCCATATATAGCGCCAGATCGGACACGGAATTAGCGGATTGGAATTGATCAACGGCCTTGAACCCGGCCAGCGCTTCCGGGAAGCGACCCAGTTGATAATCGATAAAGGCGATCCCCAGTCTGGCCCGGGCCAGCATCAAGTCGTCGGATTGCGCCAGGACCAGGCGGTATAAGGCTCGCGCTTCCGCCTCCGCACCCTGCTGTTGGCGCAGTTCCGCCAACCTTAAAAATGCCCGGGATGCCAGCGGCCCGCAGCCATCGAGGTCGGCCATTGCCCAGTAAAGACGTTCCGCTTCCTTCAAATCGCCGAGCCTGACCCGGCACTCGGCTGTCTGCAACAGGGCCTGCCCGGCCAAATCGGTTTCAGGGAACTGCGCGACGACCCGATCATATGACTCTGCGGCCAGTTTGAACTGCTCCCCGGCGAAGTGGCAATCCGCCACTTTGAACCGGCAATAGGCCGTATCTTGCGGCGTAGTGGCCATGGCGCAGGCGCGTTCAAACGAAGCCGCCGCCTCGATGGTGCGCCCCAGGTTTAATAAGGCCCAGCCCTTGCCAAGATGAGCCCGGAAAACCCCTGCAGGATCCGCAAAGGTTTCCAAGAAGTTTTGAAATTCGCGCAAGGCCTTGTCGTTCAATCCACGCGCCAACAGCAGCGCGGCCAGCTGGAGATGGATATCCCGGGCCACCGCATTGGTCGATTGCGCGGCAACGAACCCGCGCACCAAGCCCACGCCCTCATCAATCTTATCCATTCGCAACAGGAGTTGGCCCTTGCGTAAGTTCACTTCCTGTTGCAACGCCGGATCGGATACCCGTTCGGCGGCCTTATCAAGCAGGCTCAAAGACTCCACCAGGTTGGAACGGGCCCCGGCAACATCGGCCAGGCAAAAAAAGGCGGAAGCCCTCAGTTCTTTCGGCACATTTTTACGATCGATCAGCGGCTGAACCACCTGGCGGGCTTGTTCCCATTTCTGCTCCGAAACATAAATACGCCCCAACAGGCTCCTGCCTTCCTGGCCAATCCGATCATCCAGGTCAAGCGCAACCAGTTGTTCCAGCACGCTGCGCGCCGTTGCCAGATGCCCCGCCGCGATCAGGGCCTGGGACCCGTCCAGCAGATTGGCCGGGCCTTCCGGCGAATTGCCGTAGCGGTCGGCAAAGCGGGTAAAGCATTCAATGGCATCGGCCTTCCGTCCCAGTTTCAGATAGGCCCAGGCGCGAAGCCTGAGTACGCGCGGCTGATAACGGCTGGCCGGATATTTCTCGTCATAATCCTTGACGCAAGCCAGCGCCTGATTCCACTGCTCTATTTCAAAATACGCCAATGCCATCCAGAAATCAAAGGCATCCGCCTGCGGTGTATCCTGCGCCTGCGCCCTGCCATCCGCCAGCAGGGCCAGCATGTCCCGGTAGCGTTTTTGGCCGTGATAGGCGCGGGCCAAAAGGATCGTGCCGTCCGACTTTTCCGTCGATGAAAGCTCGCCCGCCTTCAGACCCTGCTCTATTTTCTTCTGCGCCAGATCGAACAGCTCATCCTCCAGGGCCGCCTCGCCCTCTATCAGCAAATCCAGCGCGGTATCCGCCGTCGCGGCATTCATGGAAACCGCCGCCAGGCTAAACACAACACAGCCGATGATAAGCAGACGGACGAGATCCAGCAGTTGCCGGATAGCTTTGTCCCAAGATAGTGTCCGGCAGCTGCCGAATTCAGCCGTGCTTCCGTCGTTCGGACGGCCCGACCGACAGTCGGGCCCTACCTTTTTAAAATTCCTGTGCATACACTTATCGCCCCGCAACGGGGCGGACCTTATTCTGAATTGTAGGGCGGGAACGCCCCCTGGGCTTCCCGCCGTCCGGGAATGGGTCGGCGGGCAATGCCGCATGCGGCACGTGCCCGCCCTACAAATAACAAATTCCTATCAGATACACTTAGCTCCGCTGCGGAGTAACTTTTTCCGAGGTAAAGCAGTTTCGCCTGCCCGCAGTACTATCCGGCCGCCGCCGGCCGCCCGCCTTGCAACACACGTCGCAGCAAGACCCCGGTGTGTGAGCATTCGCAAGCGGCAATTTGCTCGGGAGTGCCCTCGGCCACGATCGTGCCCCCACCCTCGCCGCCTTCGGGGCCCAAGTCGATAATATAATCCGCGGTCTTAACAACTTCAAGGTTGTGCTCGATCACCACCACGGTATTCCCGGCATCGCGCAGCCGCTCAAGCACGTTAAGCAATTTCTGGATATCGGCAAAATGCAGGCCGGTCGTCGGCTCATCCAGCAGGTAGAGAGTACGCCCGGTGGCCTTGCGACTGAGTTCCGCCGACAGTTTCAGGCGCTGGGCTTCGCCCCCGGAAAGCGTCGTGGCGGATTGGCCCAATTGGACATAGCCCAAGCCGACTTCCGAGAGCGTTTGCAACTGCCGGCGCAATTTGGGAACGCGGCCGAAAAAATCCAGGGCCTCATCGATGGTCATCGCCAGCGCCTCGGCGATGTTCCGTCCGTTGTATTTAACTTCCAGCGTTTCGCTGTTATAGCGGCGGCCCCGGCATTGCTCGCAGGTCACGTAGACATCCGGCAGAAAATGCATGGCAATTTTAAGGATGCCATCGCCCCGGCATTTTTCACAGCGCCCGCCCTTGACATTGAAACTGTAGCGCCCCGGTCCATAGCCCCGCACCTTGGACACCGCCAAACCGGCAAATAATTGGCGGATGATCGTAAACGCGCCCGTATAAGTCGCCGGGTTACTGCGCGGCGTGCGCCCGATGGGCGTTTGATCGATGACCACGACCTTGTCGAGCTGCGCCATGCCGGTCAGGCCCTTGTGCAGGCCCGGCCGTTCCTTGGAGCCGTGAAAGTGGCGCATCAGGGCGCGGCGCAGGATGTCATCCACCAGCGTGCTTTTGCCGCTGCCGGAGACGCCCGTCACGCAGATCAACAGACCGAGCGGCAGGTTGACGGTGATATTCTTAAGGTTATTGGCCCGGGCACCAATGATCGATAGAAATCCGTTTGACGGCGGATGGCGTCGGGGCGGGATATCGATATTCAGGGTATGATTAAGATAGCGGGCGGTAAGCGAGTGCGGGTCCGCCAGCAAATCCTGCGCCGAACCGGCAAAGATCACCTCGCCCCCATGCCGTCCGGCGCCCGGCCCCAGGTCCACCACGTAGTCCGCCTGGCGAATAGTGTCCTCATCATGCTCCACCATGACCACGGTGTTGCCCATGTCCCGCAGGTTCTGCAGGGTGCGGATCAGGCGCTGGTTATCACGGTGGTGCAAGCCAATGCTGGGCTCGTCCAGCACGTATAACACGCCCACCAGTCCGGAGCCGATCTGTGTCGCCAGGCGGATGCGTTGGGCTTCGCCGCCCGAAAGCGTGCCGCTCTCCCTGTCCAGCGTCAGGTAATCCAGGCCGACATTGACCAGAAAGGCCAGGCGCAGGCGAACTTCCTTGATCACTTCGCGCGCAATCTGTTGTTCCTGGTCAGTCATGCGCAATTGCTCAAAAAAAACATGGGCATCCTTAACCGCTAGGCCGCAGATCTCCACAATCGATTTGCCGCCGACCGTGCAGGCCAGGATTTCGGGCTTGAGCCGGGCACCCTTGCATTCGGAACAGGGACGCCGGCTCATGTATTGCTCCAGGCGCTTCTTGGTAAACTCGCTTTCGGTCTCCGCCTGGCGCCGGACCAGGTTTGGAATAATCCCTTCGAACGTTTTCTTGTATTGGCGCCAGGCCCCGCCCCGCCAAAAACCGAAGTTCAGGACTTCGTCGCCGGACCCGTGCAGGAGGATAGCGCGGATTCGTTCCGGCAAATCCTGGAAAGGCGTCTCCAGGTCGAACTCGTAATGCTTGGCCAGGGCCCGCAATAAGCCGTTGTAGTAAATAATCAGGCGCCGACCGCCACGCCGCCAGGCATGGATCGCCCCATCGCTGATCGAAAGTTCCCGGTTCGGCACTATCAGGTCCTCGTCGAACACCAGGCGGATGCCGAGTCCCGAGCAGGCCGGACAGGCCCCATACGGACTGTTGAACGAGAAATGGCCCGGGGTCTGCTTCTCGAAACTGATGCCGCAGTCCGGGCAGGCATGTTTTTCAGAGAAAAGCGTTTCGCGCCACTCCGCGCCCTCTTCTTGCAGTACGATCATCAATCCGTTGCCGTGGCGCAGGGCCAATTCGGTGGAATCGGTCAGGCGGGAACGAATCAGTTTCGTGATAATCAGACGATCGACCACCACGTCGATGTCATGTTTTTTTTTGGCATTCAACGCCGGAATCGCGTCCAGTTCCAGGATCGTTCCATCCACCCGGACACGGACGAATCCCTGCCGGCGCACGGCCTCGAAAACATCCTCGTGGCGACCTTTGCGGGAACGGACCAGCGGCGCCAGCAAGGCCAATTTTGTGCGGATCGGCAGGAGCAGCAGGCGCTCAACAATTTCTTGAGCGGATTGCTGGGTCACGGGCTTGCCGCAGGACGGGCAATGCTGGTGGCCGACATGGGCGAAGAGCAGGCGCAGGTAATCGTGGATCTCGGTGCTGGTGGCCACGATGGAGCGGGGATTCGAGCCGGCGGTGCGCTGTTCGATGGAAATCGCCGGCGAGAGCCCGTCGATATAATCGACATCCGGCTTCTGCATCTGGTCCAGGAATTGGCGGGCGTAGGCCGAAAGGCTTTCCACATAACGGCGCTGGCCCTCCGCAAAAAGCGTATCGAAGGCCAGCGATGACTTGCCGGAACCGCTCAGCCCCGTGATAACCGTCAGTCGGTTGCGCGGCAACTTGACCGTGATGTTCTTCAAATTATGCTCGCGGGCGCCCGCGATGGTTATCCATTCGCTGTTCATAGGTGGTTTTGCGGACAAAAAGTCAACAATCCTATTGGACAATATAACTACCGCGTATCAAGCCCGCGCGCAATGCGCGGCAGCATTCCTGTAACGGTTCAATCATTTCGTCTGCTTGAGAAGTCTATCCACATCCTCGACCAAGCTGTCGAGATCCTCTTCTATGACGCCCCATATAATCAGATCATCAATGGCGTCAAACTTCCTTGATGGCACGACCAGCCTGAAGAATATCGTGCAGGTGGGCAAGAACTTCATCCTTCATAAACAGGAATCCTTTCTGTAAGGACACGCGCTTTAAAATAGGGATTGCGCAAGCTGTCTGCGGTGAGAATATCCACCTCGCAACCCAAAGTGTCTTCCAGTTGATGGAGCAGACCAAAGAAACGCTTCGCCGGCCTATGGTCAGGCTCACGGAATTCGACCAGCAGGTCAACGTCGCTGGACGACGATGCCAAACCACGTGCCGTTGACCCAAACGCATCCAGCCGACGCACGTTGAATTCTCGGCATGCCGGCAAGGCTATTTTCATAATGTATTCGATCTTCATTTATCGTTCTTCTCCGCACCTGATCCATAATCCGGCGCAATCCATCACTTGTGACATAATAATAGCGAAAACAACGCGCTTGGCAAATCGTTTCTTATGGCAGGCAGACTCAAACAAACCCCGGCGCTGTCACTGGAGCCGATGTGCCGGCGTGGCGTCCTGAAGATGTTTACAGACAGCATTAACCCCGACCGGATTGATCTCATAATCGGATTCCGTCGCCGCTTGCGACGGCTCCGATTCCATGTCGCTCGATGCCGGGCATCGCGGCCACTGCTTAAGATACCCGCCCTCGGCATTATTATTCGGGCCAATATCGGCCCACGTAACAGTTGCCAGATTGGACAACCCAGCTTCCAGCGCATATTGGTCCTTCGCCGCCTCGATCTGGCGCAGGTTGTTGATGCAGGCATTCGCCTGGGCTGTCGTTCGCGCCCGCATGAAGGAAGGGATCGCAATGGATGATGTCAGCGCAATCGGAATGACGAGTAGCATTAAAGCCAGGTTGATATACCCCATGACAAGACCGGCGATTGCCATGCCCCGCCCGGCGAGCGCGCCCATTGATCTTGCTATTGCCGATAGCGCAACGTGTCCACAAATAATGGCCGGGATGCCTGACAGCGGGCCAAAGCAGGTAAAACTGAGAATCCCGAGAACCAGGCTCCAGATCGCACCGGCCGACGTTTGAACAGGCCGATTCATGTTGCCCGGAACGCCGAACACAGGCCGAACCGGCTGCGCTAAGGGTGATTGCATCTGGGGCTTGGGCAGGATGATTTTTTGATTACAGGCCGGGCAGCCAATAGTCTGCCCAAGCATATCGCCGGGAACTTCCAATGGCTGGTTACAATTGGGGCAATTGAAACTAAAATTACTCATCGCGTCCCTCCTTGATATATACCGAACCTTTGCACTTGTCCGCGCACTTGCAGGAGAAATGTTACAGCACGTTGCCAAAATCCGAGTTTTGCATTAAAAGCATAGCTTTCCGTCCGGTATATTGTAAAGGCCAATAATCCAGCAATTCGTATTATGGCCTTTAGACCTCCGCGACCACGCCTCTGGCGTGGTTCCTCCTCAAGCGGATCTGCTTATGGCATAAAACCTTGTGCCAGCCGCGCGGGTGAAGAGATTGGCTGGAAAAGCACACTTTTCTAGCCAATCTATCGCCCCTTCCGCACAAGGCGGCAGGAGGCGCAGGCCATAATGCGAATTGCCGCTAATAATCATCAGCTATTCCAATTAGCACGACACTGTGGGACATCTTTGAACACGCGGCGCCATCGCCGCGTATATTGGCCCGAAAACGCGGCGGGATCGCCGCGTTTACATTTCTTGTTAAGCGATAAGACTAACGATCGTTAGTCTTATCGATAGGTTGGAGAGGGACGAAATTACGGGGTATGTCAGATTAACGAACTTCTTGACAGACGCGAAAAAACGAGGAAACTAGCAACCAGCTTATGAAACTAACAGCAGGCTTAAGTTCAGTATTGGCGGGCGTGTTAATCTTCAGCCTGGCTGAGGCCATCATCCAGGCGCAGATAGCAACGTCGCCAGCCACTGTTGCCCCTCAGGCAGAGACACAACGTAATGCTACTGAAACCGCAGTGTTAAAGAAAAAGTTGAACAGCATCGTGATCCCGAAAATCGATTTTCGCCAGGCCAATATCGCGGATGTGATCACGTATCTTGCCCAGCAGAGCATTCTCGCCGACACAAATTCGCCCGCTGGCGCAAGGGGCGTGAACTTTATCCTGCACCTCAGGCGGCCGGGTGCCGCCGCGGAAATAGCGCCACCGGTTCTGACCATGAGTCTGCACAACATCGTCCTGATGGATGCCATCAGATTCATTGCCGAAGTGGCCGGGCTGAAATACCGGATCGAGGAAAGCGCGGTAATCATTACCCCGGGCAATTAAGTCACAAAAGATATCTGGATGGGAGTGGAAACCATCGTAGGGTGTTCTGATTTATCTCTGCCGCCAGCCAATGCATGTTTTTCAGCGAAGAGACACAAGTGAAAATTATTTACTTCAAATGTTCATGCGGAAAAGCCATCGCCGCAGATGAGACTGGAATTGGACTGACTGTTCAATGTCCTGATTGCGGCCAGCCGGTCGCCGTTCCAAACCCAGGAATTCAATGGAACTGCCAGAACTGCGGTCATGAGATGTCCGCCCCCGGAGAGATGGAAGGTCAGAAAGTTCAATGCCTAGAATGCATGGAGCAGGTCACTGTGCCAGTGATTATGCCGTTTCTTAATCATCGCGATTCGCCCAAATGCCCGGATTGCGGGGCTGAGATCCAGCCTGATGTTGTCCTCTGCATCAACTGTGGGCTAAACTTGAAAACGGGCGAGAAAACCAGAGTGGCATATGAAGATATTACCCGCCCGCGACGCTTCCCGATTCGAATGGCAGTGATTCCTGCAATTGCCTTTATGGTTCTTTGCGTACTTGCGTTCGTCGGATGGCGCTTAATAATCTCATCCAATAAATCATCAAAATCATCAGCCGATCCGCGCCTTGCCGGGCGGCTGGCAGACATCTCTGATCAGCAAATAATTCCAAAAGAATCCCAGCAATCCATTCCTCCGGCAACGCCGCTACCTGAGCCCGTGGAATCGGCATCCGCCCCAAAAGCAACGGCTGATAAACCGGTGATAGAACAAGACACTCGCGCATTGCAATCCGTTATTGCAAACGTCGCATCCATTTCTAATTATGCTTCGGCCAGGGATACACTGCGAACCTCTATTGCAAAATACCCGCGCGCCGGAAATATAAAAGAAGCCGAGATGTTATTACAGCGCTTGCAGCAAGCCGTCAATGTGGACAATGCGATTTTCACATGCACATTAACTTCCAATCCTGATGCCGTTCGGATGCTGAACGAGACGGTTGCAAGAAACAGCATGGCCCCCAACCTGGCACAAGCTCAAGCTTTGTTATCAAAATTACGGCAGGAGCAGAAGGACACCGACGCCATGGCCGTGGTCCTTGAAAACGCACGCACCAATGCAAACCGGAGATACGCCATTCGCATGCTGAAGGATGCCTCCACCCGCTATCCCCTGGCAGCTAACCTGGATATCGCCGCGCATCTTTTGACCAGTTATCAGCAGGCGTCTTCAAATGTGCGTATAAGCGCCGGGACTTCCCCCTCCCCGTTGGTGCCCACGCCGCTGACAAGCATCATGGATAACATCGCTATCATAATGACCAAGGATGGCGCCGGGACAGGTTTTGTATTAACTATAGGTGGGAAAAAGTATATCGTTACTAATCGGCATGTCATAGAAGGAGCGGAGGCTCAAGACATATGTTTTGAGTTCATATCCGGCGAAACACCCGTTATTAAGGGCTTTGAAATAGCCCAGGAAAGGGATCTTGTGCGGTTTGAAATTGAAAACTCATTCATCTGCAGCGGATTGTCATTAGCGCCGATTCCTGACAAGCTAATTGGGGATGATATCATCGTTTATGGCAATAGCAAAGGAGTCGGTGCCATAACCGAGCTCCACGGGAAAATAACAGCATGGGGACCCGCGGTTATTGAAACCAGCGCTGAATTTGTAGGAGGAAACAGCGGAAGTCCGATCGTTGATGCCAACAGCAATATCGTGGCGGTGGCTACATTCGCTACTCGGGGCAACCCTGAAGACTGGGTGGCAAAAGGAACCAGATTTGCCCAGGTGCGTCGCTTCGGGGTTAGGGTCGACAACGCCGAATGGCAACAAGTCAATCTTGCTGAATTCATCAGGCAAGGCAAACTACTGAATGAAGCCTATATGTATTTGCTGGATTTGTTTGATATCTATATATGTGTGTGTCTAAAGAATCCCTCAAGCCTAGCCCAAAAGACTTATAGCTATTATACCCGCCCGGATGGAGCAGCTGCGAAAAGAACCCGGTGGTCAAAGGAGATAATAACAATCGTCCAATACTATGCACAGCAACTCCAAGGCCGCGCAACGGGCAATACGACGCAACGTAAAAAAGTGCAAAACAGCTCCAGCGAAGCGGGATACCAGCTATGCAAACAAAAGCTAAAAAGCGCACCACTAGCTCCAAAACAAATACTGAAAAACACCCGTTGGGTTGACCGCTATTATAGTGACTGGGCAAACAAGTTAATGGAAGACAGCGATTGGATGTATTCTCATTTTCAGCAATTGAATTAGCAACCCCGCTAGAGGCTTTAAGCACCATGCCAGACAAAACGGAAACTAAAGAATATCAATGGTATTTTATCCACAACGGAGTTCAGAATGGACCGTTGGACGATGATGCCGTTTGCCGCGCGGTCGATAGCGGAGAACTGATTCCCACCGATGAAATGTGGCGGACTGACTTGGAAAGGCACTTTCTTGCCGGCGACGTGCAAGACTTGTTTACTGCCGAACAAATATCGAAAGCAGAAGTGAAACAAGAAAGCGCTCCTCCCCCATCTCCTGCGGCAGGTGACCAGCCTGCCGGACATGCCGCTACAACTTACCAGGTCGCGCCGGTCCAGTCCGGCTCGATACTCTGCCCCTACTGCTGGCGCCGTTTCAACGTGGAAAACTTCCTTTTTATAGCCAGCAATCGTGATCTGCACGACCCGATCCTGGGCGGCGACGAGCCCATGCGGTTTATGCCGTCGCGTTTTACACCAGATGGCCTCGCCATAGACGCCGACGGGTTCCAATGTGCGCAACGGGC
This sequence comes from uncultured Verrucomicrobiota bacterium, assembly GCA_964486075.1. Classification (GTDB taxonomy): domain Bacteria; phylum Verrucomicrobiota; class Kiritimatiellia; order JAAZAB01; family JAAZAB01; genus JAHIJO01. The sequence continues at coordinate 42,032 of CAZALU010000008.1, read as the reverse complement.
CTGTCCGCACTGCCGCTTGCATTTTCCCGAATCGTTACTTTCTTTGAAACCATTATTTCTCTCGTTAATCGGCGCTCCGGGAAGCGGCAAATCTTACCTGCTGGCCTCGATGTGCTGGAACCTTCGAACTACCCTTAAGCACTTTGACATCACGTTTACGGATACCGACACCAGCATTAACGCCTGGCTCTGCGAATACGAGCGCCGACTGTTTGTGCAGGCGAACCGCGAAAAGCTTCAGCATATCGACAAGACTCAAATTGTCAATGACGGCAAACACTACCAAAACATCAGTATCGCGGGCCTGCGCATTATGCTGGCAATGCCGTCCATGTTCGACCTCATCTCGAAAGACAATTCAACAGCGGGACAGGGCAAGCCGGAACGCCTGGCGCGAACGCTGGTTATGTACGACAACGCCGGCGAACATTTCCTTCAGGAACGGGACAGCGAACAATCGCCCGGCACCAGGCATCTCCTGTATGCGGAAGCGCTTCTTTTCCTTTATGACCCCACCATGGATGTGCATTTCCGGGATGTCCTGGTTGATTCCAAGGACATCCAATTGAAACTTGAAAACAAGGTTGATCGGCAGGACCTGTATTTCACCGAGACAATCAAAAGGATCCGCCAGAATTTGAGGATGGATCCCCTGGAAAGATACAAAAAACCTGTTGTTGTGATCGTATCTAAGGCTGACGTGCTTGGCGAAGAAATATTACATGATATCAAGCACGACCCGTGGTATCACACTAAAAAGGGAGGCACATACGCCCTGGACTTTGAGTTTCTATTGCAGATTTCATTTATTATCCGGTCTAAACTCTGCGATCTCGCCCCGCAGGTTGTTGATGCCGTTGAAGCATTCTCTTCGGATGTGATTTACATGCCAATCAGCGCCCTGGGACATAGTCCAAGCCCTGACGAGAACGGCCAACTTGCCATACGCCCATTGGATATTCATCCATTATGGGTTGAAATGCCGCTGGTTTATGTGCTTGCCAAGCTTGGCTATGTGACTTGCGCAATCCACCCCAACCAGGGGCATCCTGTGCCTGATACTTGCCGGGTCATGAACGACATGTTTCATTTCGCCAACCCCCATACAGGCGAGCGCGTGCAATTGCCGCTTTTTTATGCCGGGATTCCCATTAAATGCCCGAAAACAAACAAGTGGTTCCAAATGCCTGATTACGATCCGGGCACAACCCAACAATCACAGGCACAGGACGGAAGGTCAAAGGTATGAGTTTCGAGCTGATCTACACGTCGGCGCCGCGAGGCATCAAGGCTGGCACACGGGGCTACTGCACGGTGGCTTTCACCGAAGGCATGCCCGCCAATTATATACAACAAGCAGAGTCACTCAGCGGTTATCAGAAACCCGAGAACATCCAGGCGGCCCCGGTGGCGTACAGTCAGTACCGGTTCGTGGTCGGGGGACAGCGTTTATCGGTACTGTCACGGGTGACAACCGCCACCTATGCCGATTACACCGGCAGATGTCCGACAATTGCCCATCACGTATTAATTGAACAATCGTCCGTCCCGCTGGACAGCAACCCAGCGGGAGTAATGGCCGATTCATCCATGTTTATCAAAGAGTGGCATGACGACCCACACCTGATCCGCAAAGTTAAGCAAATCCCGGCATCCCCGGCGATGCCTTTTGCCGCCAGGCAGTGGGAAAAAGCTTGCGGGGACGCGGGCTGGGCGGGAATACTCGCGCAATCCGCGCACGAGCTAACATCGAAGCCAGTCTATATTATTTTCAACCCCGAAAGCCTCGATCCTTTGCCCTTGCTGACCGAGAGCCTGAACCTACTTCCGCCGGACATGCGCTGGACAGTCACCTTCAACACTTATTTCACCAGTTTACCGCACGGCACAACCTGTCTCTGGCGTTGTTGCCTTCCCGATTCGCCGGCGCTTAGAGAAATGCGCGCCACGCCGGGCGCCCTGTGTATTGATCTCACCAAGCCGCTCGGACGGGCGCCCGGAGCTGGACCGCTGGTTGAATCCGCCCGTACGGGCGCGACGCCTGCCTGGCCCCAGCGCGCCGCCGCTTTTGTGCCTCCACCTTCTTCCGCCCTGGCGGCACCGGCTGATAGAACTGGAAAGAGTCCTATAACTGCGCCACAACGGCGTGCACCAACGCCGGCTGGCGTTCCCCACCCGGCGGAAATTTCCAGAACGAATAGCGCCCGTCTCACTGCGCCATCCGCACCTGCTGCAAGAAAAGAGAAGAAAATATGGCCGATTATTGTGGCCACGGCCAGCGTCACGGCGGTGATTATGGTGATGGTGGTGTTGGGCTTCCTGCTGATGCGGAATCTGATGCGGAAGCAGACAATTTTGCCAGCGCCGACCCTGGCCGTTACGAGCAACGCAGTCCAAACGGCAGCGGTGCCAGAACAGCCAACGATTCAGAAAGAACCGACGACACTAGCTCCACCGGCAACTCCGACACCGGAGACTGCTCCGCCAAAGTCGGAGCCCGAAATAGTTAAACCACCGCAACTGGCACCAGAGGACGTTATTATGAAAACCTCGGAAACGACAAGCACAAAAACTCCGCCCTCAGAAAATCCAGCGGAAAAAGCTGTTCCACCCATTCCTCCTGTCCAACCGATCACGGACATGAAGCCGGAGTGGCTGAACCTGAGCAGCACATTCAAACAGTCTCCATCAGAGGTACCATTTAACGATACTGCCTACACAAACCATAAACATGATTTCTATTTCAAGGATGGTAGGTGCTTGTCCCCTAAACCCGAACTCAAAACATCAAGCGGTGTAAATCCGAAGAGGCATACCCTGATAAAATATAAAATAGGTGCCGCAAACCTAAACATTGAAGTGGATTCCAGCAAATTCACCTTCAGCGCCAATACAGTATCCCTCGACGGAATTACAAACATCACGGACTATCCGGTCAGCATTCGCATCAATCGAAAGAATAGCGGCAAGAGAGACTTTATTATCTGGCTGCAACCCTTAACCCTTGAGACACCCTTCGATCAAACACCGTCAGGATACAAGATATCCTTGTCACGTCCCGCCTTGACGGATTGCCTTTTCGGACCCTGGTCAACCGACAACCAGCCATGGCAAAATACATATCATATCCGTTTCAGAAACTATAACCAGCCACTGAAGGATAATTGTGTCGCTATAACCAATGATGGCAATAAATGGCAATTATCTCTTACACTTAACCCGAGCCAGATCGAAGACATTAAAAGTACCATGCGTAGAGATTTTGCAAAAACACGCGCTTCGTGGAAGGATAATCATACAGACCCCATGGAATACGTCGGTTATGTAGTTGGACAATATCGCAACGAGCTTAAGCATGTCGCCAATCCCGATTACACAAACATTATTCATTGTTTACAGGATTTGGCAAAGGATATTCTGAACCAATCGATTCAAAATCTCGATGAGAAGAATAAACAAGTTAAAAATGAACTAGCCCTTTGCAATGACTGGAAAGAGATGTTTGAAGAAGATGCCCCGGCAGGTGGCATCCGGACAGACAAAATGTTTAATGAACTTGAGAATAAAATTAAGGAACAGAAGAATTATATTAATACGATTAAAAATGGTCCTTCCAAGCCTGAAGAGAAGAGGACACTCATTGACAATGCACAGGAATGGATAAGTAAATACGAAACTTTCCAAGATAATATTAACGTTTTTCGAAATTTACGTCAACGACAGGCATGCTTGAATGAGATGAAAGCGTGTTTGCCTAAGAATAAATACCTCAATGCTTTTGACTTTATCTTCAATAATAAGGGACGAGGCAAAGTCAAGATGTCTGATATAGTGGATTTTCAAAATATTAAGCTTTCCTCGCCGTTTAAGGAATTGGTACAACAGCGCTTACCCAATGAACCGGATCCCGACAATCTGCTAATGATTGTTGACATCTGCTCCAAAGCTAACGATGTTCTGCTGTCTTTGACCCAACAAGACAAGAAGACAAAGTATGAATTAGGGCAATAACACAATTATGGCCCAAATGGTTTTTATCTGCGAGTCGTGCGGTAAGCGACTGACTTTTCCCGCTCAACTGGTGGGAACGAATCTGGCCTGCCCGTATTGCGGCCAATTGTGCGCACTGCCGAAATCATCGCGCCCGGCACCCCCGCCGTCGCGGCATGCTGGCGCGCCTTCGACGGGACGGAATGGGCTTATCATAGCAGTCACCATTGGATGCTGCTTCATTGTCGGCCTCGGAATCATAGCGGGGCTAATTTTCATGAACAGATCACACGATCCCAAGGTAACGGCGGCCCCTAATAAGTTCATAGCAAACACCGAATCGGGCGACGCGTCGGCGGAGCCGGCCCCCATCAGTCCGGAACCAAGGCACTCAACAAGTTCGGAAACCCTTCCTCAAGAAACGCCGACGGCAGAGTCCATGCCCGATCCTGTTGTGCAGGATAAACCAAGAGCGGCAAACGCGAACACCTCTGGAACATCCTCTCGATTCGCCGAGAATGTACGCTCCCCAACAGGAAATGCACCGGCGCCTGCAAGCGCACCAAGCACGCCAAATACTGGTGTGGTTTCCACTCCCTCAACTGGAAAGACCAATGCAAAGACTCCTTTTCTTAACGATCCGGCTCGTGTTATTGTGCGAGTCAACGAGTTTGCGGCACTGTCGAACGGGCCATGGTTGATCAGCCTGCCGCTCGGTGGGGATTTTGGCAAATATAAATGCGTTTTTGTGGATTTCCGTGCCAAGCCAGTTGCCGCACAAATCCGCCAGTCAGGCGGGACGATCAACAAGATGTCGGGATGGGAGTATATTATGCCACCGTTGTTGGGTTTGACTGCCAAGCTAATACCTTCCGGAATCAGCATTGAACGCACGCAAGGCTCCGCAAACACCATTCCGCTCGGCTCGCTGTTAACCTATATCCGCATCGCCCGCGCCGGCGAAGGCGATATTGTCATCTGGACTCGCGGACTCACAATCACCGGATGCCCGGCCAGGGAGACGGAAAACGGTTTTACCGTGGAGGTGCCGCGAAAAGCCATTCCTGACGCATGGCGTTTCGTCCTGAACGCCAACGCCGTGGAGTGCCGTGCGTCATTCAAGGGCCTGGCCCAACCGGAACTCTGTGATTTCCGGATTACGGAAACCCAGTCGTTCCTAGCGGTGAAACTAGTGCTTGATGAAAGTCGTAGGGACACCATCTGGGAAGCCATGCAAGCCGGGGAAACAGCTCCGGCAAACACAGCGGCTTCATCCCCGGCCTCCGCCTGGCTGACAGTTATTGTGAATACAACAGATATGGCCAAAAAGAAAAGCCTGTTACAGACCGTGGCCTTATTGTATGAAAACGAATTATCCAAGGCAGGCGGCAACGCATCCAGCATTGATTCCTGCCTGTCCCGGTTGCTCGACAAGGCGCTAAAAGTCGCCGCGCCGGCTCGGCACACATCATACACACCTGGTTCCCGCCATCTATCCGCGCTTCCGCGCAAGACGGCCTTACAGCAGATTTTTTCGAACAGTGACACGACATTAAACAACAAGGCTATCGAAAAAATATCGAAATCACCAGAACTAAGGATGTTGCTGGCCATCCCCATCCAAACCGAAAAGGCAGTGTCCGGCGGGACCGGGAGCGGAATCAATTCCGGCAGCAGTCAAGAAGAGACAGAGACAACTATTGCATCCGCTTCGGCCACCTTGCGCTTTTGCGAAAAGGGCAAGCCCGACGAGGCGCTTCTCGTAGTCAATACCCACAGGGGAGAAAAACCTTGAATAACACCGAACGCATCCTTGCTTCATTAGAGCGCGTGCTGGCCCTGCGCGCGATCCCTCCCGATATCGACGGCCGGGAACTGGCGCAAGAATATGCCGCCCTGTGCCAGGCCGCCAATGAACGGCTCCTGCAATGCATCCGCCACATTGAAAGCGGCAACCTGCGGGCGGCCATGCACATTTCGGAGTCTCCCCCGCCGCTCCTCGACCATTGCGCCGCCCTGGACTTCAGCGGGGCCGCCCAATGGCGGGACCTTGTTCAACAGAACAACTGGCCGATTGCGGATGCAATTAACGGCATGGCCACCCAAAGAATTAATGACGCCTATTCATCGGCCATGGCCCTCGATCCTTTTCTCAAGCAGTTCTCAAGCTCCGCTTTAAATAAAAACTACCGCGAGTCCACACGCCTGCTGAGGCGCATTATCGAGCTCGATCCAAAAACACCGACCTGGCCGGAAGACCTGAAAGCCTTCGAGGGCCGGCGCATTCCCGAGCTCATGAATGAGCTCCGCCAAGCCGACACAAAGCACGACCTGATGAAACTCAACGAGCTGTTGAGCGAACTGAACGAAAAGTGGCTTGACCCGCGAAGCAAGGCATTAAAAGAACAAGCCAGCACGGCCGTGAAACGGGTGCAGGAGAAAGAAGCCGGCGAAAGAGGGCTGGAAATCGCAGGGGAAATCTCGAAATATTATGCGGCATTCGATTACACGGGGCTGGCGCGATCCTTGTCCGCTTATCAAGCGCTACTTGACAAAGGCCATTTCAAGCCGACGCCGCCTGTGGCCCTCCAGTTTGACGAAGCGAACGCCTGGTTTGTTCAGGAAAAAGCGAATAAAGAAAAAGAACGCCAATACCAGGATAATCTCGCCCAACTTACGACCGAGTTGGAAAAAGATCCCGTGGATGCCAAGGTACTGGAAAAACTCTGGCGCGTACTGACCAGCGAAGGACGCTCTCCGCCAGCGAATTTGGAACAGCGCACACTCGGTGCGATTGAAACCTGTCGCCTGTTTGATCAACGGCGAAGGCGATGGCAGACTGCCTTAATTGCGGCTGGAGCGGCCATCGTACTGGCAACTGTCGCCGCGCTCATATGCCGTGTTCAATATAACCGCCTGCTCGCCTTCTATGTGCCCCAGCTTGAACAGGCCGCAAAACAGAACGATCCCAAAAGACTCCAAGCGCTGGAGGCTTCCCTCCAGGGCCATATTCTGCTTGGCCAAATCCTGCATCGTTCGCCGCTGGTCCAGGAATGGCTGCGCAAAGAGGAAGCGACCCGTGATTTTGTGGAACAGAATATTCGGCGCTTCAAAGTGCTGGTCAAAGACCTGAATCGCCTGGCCCGCGCCGGATTTACTGATGATGCGAAGTTCGTTACCGGCCACAAGGAAGCGTCCGACATTATCCAGAAAACTCCTGACCTGAAAAGCATACCGGATCATCAACAAACCCTGGACTCGCTGGCCGAGATGCGACGGGTACACTGGGAAAGCACGATTGCGCAAAAAGAACTGGAAATGCAGGGAATTGTCACCAATATCTTGCACGGCCTGCCCACTTTCGAGTCCATAGCAAGCGGGAGTCTTGCCGACTTGGACAAGCAACTCACTGCATTGGAAGCCAATATCCCGTTTGCCCAGGACAAGGCAACGGCCTTGCAGTCACTCTATAACGAGCGGGAAAAACAAGGGTCAGGCGCCTTGGCAAGCCTGGAATCCGCGGCCCATGAATTGAAGGCTCGCCGGCAGGCTATCACGGAACGGCAATCCCTTATTGCCAAACTGGACAATGCCGGATCTTTTCCAGACTATCTTGCCGCCCTGCAATCCTATGTTGACCGCTTCCCGCGTGACCGACTCACTCAAGCCATGACAAATGCCTTGGCTTTCCGTAAACATTACGAATACTTTACCGCTCCCGGCTTGACCGCAGCAGCCGGGCTGAACACCGCCCAGCTGGAATCAATCTCAGACAACACCCCTCCTGAAAACTATTTCTGGGATAACCTGCTGATGAGCGAGGTGAATTACAGAAAGGGCATCGAACAGAAATGGCCGGAAATTAAGAATTCCATCCAGGAGCTAGCAAGTGACAAGCTAATGACTGGCCTCATTGAATTTACATTCATCAAATCGCCAACTGAACATATTCAAGTTTTCGCACATGATGACTTCGGTAAAGAGACGACGGGGGGAGGAAATTCGGACACAACATATTTGATGGGAACTGTTTACCTGCCCAAACCCGACCATATCAGCGCGGAGTTCAAGCCGTTGAACCATCCGGGAGTGCGGGCAAGTCTGGTGGCAAACCGGAAACCCATGGCGCACTGCGTCATGCTGACCAATATAATCGCCAATGTGGAAAAGGTCAACGCAACGGAAGGCAGTGTTTTCCTGCTAAAAACCGCGGCTGACATTCAAAATAACGCTAGCATTACGAATGCCCTACTGAAGCTAAGATTGGTTAAATTCTTTCTTAGTAAATTTTTAGAGATGGTCGGCGAAGGCGTAGTGCCGGATATAGACGCCACATTAAATGAGATGGAAGCGATTGACGACGGCAACCTGGACCCTTTCTGTATTAACAACCCGTTTGTCATCGATACCGCGAAAAAGGCGGACGCTGCCATGCAAAAGAATTTCAAAGTCGCAGACCTTATTGGCCAGTTTAACCTCAAAGCAGCAATCAGGCGTGAAACTATCCGGCGGGGCGGGCAGTGGGTTGGTTATGTGGACTTTAATGATCCTACGCGGCTGCGGCTTGTCAGCGGAAATAAAGCTTTCGAGATTTGGGTTTTGCGGCCTGGAACAGGGAGCGAAATGAACGTGTTGTCGGCAGCGGAATGGGGGCCTTCCGATAAATTCATGATTGGCGAAAAACTGATGCCGGGCGAAGCCTTGTTTGCGGCGGCGGAAGACACCTTGACGACACGCTCCATTCTCGTCCAAACCTGCAAGGAAACCGGCACGCAACCTATGCCCCGGGAAAGCCCGGCATGGCCACGCGTGTGGCCTATCAACCGGCGCCAATAAATGCGCTGGCTAAAGCGCTGTAACGGAATCGCCGGTCACGGTTGTGATGATGATGGGCTCGTTGGCCTCCATCGGCAACCAGTGATAATCAATACCGCACGCCACCACCAGGCTTTTGACGTAATTAAATTCAGCATAGGAATCAGGATAGACGGCAAAAGCGACAAACTCCTCTCTGCCGTCCATATTACTCAACATCTTCCGCAAAGCGCCTTGTGATTCCGCCCCTTGCTGCACTGGTTGGCCTGCCTGGTTGCGCAACAAAACTGTCCGGCTCGATCCGGCTGAACTGGCTCGCACCTCCACGGAGGCTGTGTCATAAGGGCGGGAAGCGCCGGCGCGATAGGCCTGTGACATGTCCGTTATCAAGTAGAATTGCCCGTTTCTAAGGGCCGCAAATACAGGCGTTTTCCTGATCTTATGGGCCATGGGCACTCGCACCGTGCGCGCCTTCTGCGACAGGGCAGCCAACTGTTTGCGCAAGCACAACACCTCTTCAGCAATGCTTGCCAGATCGGGCTTACGAGCCTTAACCTGCTGTTGAACAGACTGAATTTGCTTCAGCATGGTCTTGATTTCCTTTTCAGCGGCCCCAATTTTGGCCATTACAGCCCAGAGATCGGAATCAACAACAGCATTCGTGGCGTTCCCAATCAAGGCGCGCATCTGCGCTATGCGGCTGGCCAGGGATTCAATCTCTTTTTGCTGGAACTCCTCGAACTTGGCGGGATATACAGGCGGTGGCGGCGGAGCCGGCTTTGCCGCATTGGTGATAATTGCCAACAGAATTGCGATGACTATGATGCCGCCTAACAGGTTGCACATGGTGTCCAGTAGCATATCCATGTTATCGGAGAGCCTTGTCGACCTATTGCCCATAGCATCACTCCAATCCAAGATTGATGCGGCATTTTTCTTCAAGGGCGTCCCAGCCGACATCATAGCCCGCATTCTGAAAACCTTTAATCAGCCCGGAGGAATAACTCGCGGAAGACGGCTTGAGCATGAGCAGCAGACATTGCCGGGAGGGCGCGATATTCGCCGCGATATATTTTGCCAGATCACCCGAAGCGCCGGCGGAAAAGACCTTGGGCCCTATAGCCGCGGATATTTTCGAACATTTGAAATCAACTCCCGAACAGACAATAAGCACCGGGTCTTTGCTCCCCGGACCGGCCAGGAAACGGATACTTTCGGTTTCCTGTTTCTTTTTTATTTCTTGGCGAAGCACCACAATGTTTGCCGTGTTGCTCGCGATTTCATTCGCTATCAATTCGTTTTGATCGCGCAAGGGCATTAATCTTTTGACCAGATCGTTTACTCTTGTCCCCAATGCCGCCTGCCGGTCTTTGAGTGTTGTTACAGTTTGCGCGTCGCGAATGGCCTTGACCATGGATTGCAGTTGCGCCAACTCATTGCGAAGTTTCTTTATTTCCACGTTCCTGTCTACAGCTCCGGCAGGCGGCGGCGATGGCGGAGTTTCCTTGAGCTTGCTTGCTTCAATGACAAAAAGCAGAACAACCAGGATCATGATGCCTGTCAGGGAGGTTATAATATCCTGAAAGGCAAAGAGGGAAAGCGGCGCCTGATCGGATCCGCGGCGTGTACCCATGGTAATCTCTCGCTTTTCTTAGGAAGGGATGTCATCGTCAAGATGAATCAGGCGCAACCGGCTGACAATGTTGGCATGGCAGTACTCTTTGCAGTCATCCAGAAACTGCTCTTCTTTTTTCTTGAGGCCTGACAACATCAATTGAATGGACAACGCGGCGACCAATCCCTGAAGTGTCGTCTCAAAAGCAGTCGACAGGCCGGATGTAACGTCCGTCAGGTTGGCCTTCAGGGCCTCAACGCCTCCGGCTGAAGACAGCACGCTGCCGAAATTCTGCAGGGCATAGGATAGCCCCAGGACGGTACCAATAAACCCCAAAACAGGGACACCCCAGATGAACCCTCGCACAATGGTGTAACTTGATTCCATTCTGTCCTCATCATTCTGGGCCTGGGATTGCAGCATATCGATAACATCCGCGACTCGTCCAATATTACGCAGATTTGCCAGCGCCCTTTCAATGCGGCTCATCAGAACGAAAGACGCAGGCTTGTCAACGCATTGGTACATATGTTCCAGGACCGCGGGCGCGGTCGTTGCTGAAAGCACAAAATCACGCGAAAAGGGAACAATCTCGATATTTAGAGCCTTGCGCTGCAAGCACAACTTGCGCCATTTGACAAAAAGAATGGCAATAGCCCAGGCCGAAAAGAAAACAATCAGGAACGGAATCAATTTCGACGGCCGCTGGAGGAACTGGATCGCCACCCAAGTTCCAGGCATGAGAAATACAAGGGTCGCATAAAACAGTCCCAGCAAAACACACCCCAGTATCAGGGCAAACCACAGATTCACATCTGTATATTTGGTGCCTCGAAAGCCAATAGTTTGCTCAATATCCGATTTCTGCCAACTCAGGATAGATTGTATGCCATTCGGTACGTTTGTCATGATTGCCCCCTTGTTTACAGTTCGCAAGCCTTGACTTTATGGCGAGGTGTTTCGGCTTGGCTCAAACCGGTATTTCCCCCTGTTCTCCTCCGCAATCCTTCTCATCACCGCCTCGCCGCTCTTATCAACGAAACTAATCGTGTGAATGGCCATCGGCTTGTTGCCGCGCGCAATGCGCACTGTGTCGCAAATAGCATCATCAAACTGACCATCCGACATGAAAAATATAACATCAGGATTCATGCTGATTGCGGCAAGGAGAGCTTCGGCAGGCGCTGTTCCCCCACCCCCCGAAATTGACCGAATCCAGGCTTCACAGTTCCTAATATTGTGCAAGAGTGCGTATTTCAACTTTTGCGGTCCCGGCCACGGATATGTTTGATCGTCGTAGAAAAACACGAAGAATTGTTGTTGTCTTGAGGTCAACATGCGAATCGAGGCCATAAGCTCCGACTTTGTCTCATCCAGTTTTTTGCCTAGCATACTGCCAGAACAATCCACAACATAGATAAATGTTCGACCTTCAGCCTTGATTCCCATAAATTTTGTTTCGCCAACACCTGAACCTTCGCCCGACCCCGTACCACTGCCCCGCCCGCCGCCACTCCCGCCCCCTTGCCCGCCGCCGGAGCCGGCATCCACACCGCCGGGCGTCGCGGTCGGTGGCGGCGCACCCGGATTTATAACTACGGTTGCCATGACCAAGCGATCAGTGAGAACCATATCTGCCTGAACCGCAACCGGATCAACCCTGCTAGTTTCAGCATGCGTATCAACCGATATTGGAATGGCATCTGGAGTTATGTTTGATCCCTTTCCCTGTTGAACGCCAGCGCCGATATGAGCCCCTATTCCGCCCCCCCTTCCATCCCCGTTATCCCCCCCGCCACCACCACCTCCGCCACCGATAGGATTACGAAAAAGCAGAACAGCCAGCAGCAGGAGCAGGAAAGTGCTTATGGCAGTAATTAAGCAGGCCTTCCGGTGCTGGCCGGATTGCCGTTCACTCCGGATTCGGTTTTGATCCTTCACAACTACCACCCTTGATTTCATCCGCCCGGGCGGGCGACATTTTAGTCGCGCTTATACAACACCATTCCGGGCAGGGCCGGCTCAGCGGTCATTATTGACCCTGATCACCAATGTCTTGGCGATTAAATCATGGAGGGCCTGTTTTCTTTGCGTGAAAGCCGCCATGACAAACCCGATCAGCAGAAACGACGAGAAAACTTTACTCCAGAATCTGGCGTTGGCCCGGCCATACAAAATGGGCTGCCCAACTTCGTCCACCACGGTGATGTCAACCGCCATTTTACCTAATGTCGTCAAACTGGACGAGCTTTCCATGCATGTAAAGTAAATCCACATGATGAGCATTGAACCAGCTATCCCAAAAGCCTTGACAAGAACGATGATTTCACTTTGTTCCAGTTTGCAAAGCCAAAGCAGAGCATAAAGCAACAACAACCATACCGAACATACACAGCCCAAAACAGCGCTATCGATAACTAAAGCTAACGTGCGTCGCCAGAATCCGGCAGGGCTCATTGGATCGCCTCCAGGTCCGGTCAGCACAGAATCGCCTTGGGTTAACGACACACTGACACCATCCTCCATTCCGAAAACCTGAAACATCGGGTGCCATACCTGCTCGCCTTCTCTTAATACTTGAGAATCAGAGGGAAGGAAACCCTTGTCTGCCATATATTTCAAGACGGTAAAGGCCACGGGACCGCACACCTGCTCTTCGTTAAAATAATACCAGGACGCAGATCCTGCCGCAGAAGGCGGCGATACAGGCCTGCTTTCGGTCCGCTCAAGCCGAACACCTTGCTTTTGGAACTCCGAAGTTGGTGGCACATCTTCACCCCTAGGGACGTTATTCATTTCAGCCGAATGATTTGCCGGCATGATTCGCGCTATTTCAATAGATGGCGGTGCGGCTTTGAGAAAAGTCGCGCCTTCCTTGCCGGCCCCGTATCTGGTCTTCGCCGCAGACATCACATTCATTACGGGCATCCAGGACTGCTGATCGGCAGAGATTTGATGGTGTTTTGTGACCTTGCCCGCTTCAAGCATATCTTTAAGAACCGGCAAGTCATATGGACCGGACACGTCCCCCCTCCATCTAATAAAATATCTTTCCTCTTTCATGCCGACTCTCATGATTTTCGAGATTATCTAAAACAGGTCACTTCCGGCCAGGCATTCATAACAACCCATCCGACAACTTAGGCAGGGCCAAACATCCATGAAGGGTTGCCGAGCGAAATTGCGCCTGTCCTGCAAGGTGTTGCTAAAGACCAGGCACTGATGATTCAGCCGCTGCCAACATGCTGGCAAAGATCCCAAATAGAAACCCAATTATGATCGAGGTGACAATACTAACATATCCGAGAATAAATCCGGTTATCGCCATGCCCTTCCCGGTTAATTCTGTTGGTTGGCGATTAACTTGAGAGTAGGCAATATGCCCGAATACTATTGCCAGAATCGAAAATACAAGCCCTAAACACAGCCATCCGAACAAGACCCCGAGAATTCCCAAGACTAGGCTTGCAACAGCTAGACCAGATATTCGCTGGGATGTCGGCACGGCAACTGCATTCGGGATGTTGAATGCCGGTGGCGCAATATTCTGTTGCATTACCGGAAAAGACGGCGGCTCCGGTTCCCAATGATTCTTGGCAAGCCGGAGGCTATGGCTTTGGGGTTCCGGATGTTGCTTCAGATCTATGCTCTCGGGGATATTTGGCATTTCCACCGAATTGTTCACCGGCATGGCTTGCGCCATCTTGCCAGATGGCTGCGTGGCTTCGAGAAAAGTGGTTTCGTCATTTCCGGCCCCGGATCGGATGGGCACCGCAGACAGTACATTCATGATCGGCATCCACGACTGTTGATCGGTGGAAATTTGATGATGTTTTGATATCTTTCCCGTTTCAAGCATATCTTTTATAACCTGCAAGACATACGGACCAAACACTGTTCCCCGCCATCTTAGAAAGTATTTTTCCTCTTTCATCTCGTTGGTTAAACTTCCGTCCGTTGTGAAAACAAATACGGTTTTCGAATTAGCCCCACACAATAGGGCTGGTCAACAACAAGGAAGGAAACTGTTATGTGATTAAATATTATCAAAGCGGTACAGGAAGGGCAAGCAGGACTTGATGACCGCCGGGGGAGTGAAAGCTGGTCGTGATTGGGCCTTTATACTAAACGGGAGAACTCATCCACCGAAGTAGCCGTCTGCCGGAGAATGGCGCGAAGTGTGCCCCGGTCAAGTTCTTTGTGATCTGGAACAACCTTTTTAGAAAAGGGATTGTCGCGACGAAGGATGATGTGACTGCCGTGCCGGCGTTTAACGTAAAATCCGATCTTTTCCAAAATGCGTACGGCGTCGCGCCCTGATATTCGCGGCAATTTACTTATATCCTTTGCATGGTTTTGGTCAATTAATTTCTGCCGCTCATTTTCTCACGATCCGCGCGCCTTCCACGGCCGGCACGTCCAGGGGCGAATGTTTGCGGATATAGGCGATGACCGCCTCGCGGGTGTCAAGCGCCGTTTCCTCCAGACGGGAGGAGGGCCGATCCGCAATCTCACGCAAGCGCGGGAAGCGGCCGCCCGCCGACGCCAAGTCGTGGCTGTTGAAGGCCACCCGGATTCGTTCGCCTTCCTTCAACGTGCGCCCGCTCGTCAGACGGATGTTCCGCACCCGGGATCCAGCCGGCCGGGACGGGACAAGGTCATAAGTGATTCCATATACTCCCCGGAACTGGGTCGATTTACGGTAGCGGCTGTTTTCCTCCAATATCTCGCGTAATTCATCCGCCGTCAGTGAAGCCACTCCGATCGTATTTTCATACGGCACAATCCGCCAGAGATCCCGGATGTCAATGCGGCCCGCTGCCAGCGCGGCGCCGGAGAGCACCCCGTGAAAAACCGCGTCCGCCCCAACCGCCTCAATAATGGCGCGGGCGATCAACGCCTGGACTTGAGACTGCCCCGGATAACGCGAATGAGCCGCCAGACAGCCGGCGGCCTGCCCGATATGCTGCTTTAAATAATGCCCGGCATCATTCAACGCGTCGGCGCAGGAAGCGGTCAGGGCTGGATCGGGCTTGACCTCGGCACCCGCAGCGATTAAAGCCGCCTTTCGGCTGATGACGCGATGGCGGTCTGGATCAACCCGCAAGCTGACCTTGGCCAGCCAGAGACCATGGCACTCAGGTTGAATGTAAAGGATACCGCGCAAATCAAAACCTTCGATTGCCTGGTGAGTATGCGCTCCCAGGATCACATCAAACTCGGGAAACTCGCGGGCAATGGCGTTGATCTCATTGGCGGCATCATCCCCCCATTTGCGGTAGCCCTGGTGGAGCGCCAGCACCAGCACATCAGGGCGTTGTTCGCGAACCTCCGGCAGAATGCGCCGGATAGTCGAGACCGATTGCTGAAAACTTAAACCGCCCAGGAGCCGGGGCCGAATCCAGGAAGCGGTGAGCGGGTTGGCCAGCCCAACCACGACCACCCGCACGCCTTGCATGTCCTTGACCAAAAACGGACGCCATGGCAACTTGCCGCCACCGCGCCCGCCTTCATCCGCAATATTGGCCGCCAGGATCGGGATCTGGGTCCGGGCATACAGGCGCAACAGGTTGGTTACGCCCCAGTCAAACTCATGATTGCCAACCACCAGGGCGTCGTAATCCAAGGCATTGACTGCATCGATCACAACATCGCCCCGCGTCAGAAAACTGGCAGCGGTGCCCTGGAACAGGTCGCCGCCATCAATCAGCAGCACGTTGTTTTCCTCTTGGCGGATGGCACGAACCAGGGAGGCACAGCGCAGCAGGCCGCCGGCAGGCTTTGACGAAGAGTCCGTCAGCGTCCGGTCAAGATGGCCATGGATGTCAGCCGTATAAAGCAAAGTAACGGACACCTCGCGGCCGCCCACCCATCCGGCAAGCAAGCCGAAACAGAAAGCCGCAAACATAGCCATGCGCGCCGTTTTTTTCATTAAATCTCAAGCGAGCAGAGCAGCTGCTTCACAATCGAACTGTTGATTGTTAAAGTATTGGCAATACGCTATGGGACGATCCAAAGGCAACAGGATCGCTTCGCCCAACGGATGCAATATTGACAATCGCGATTAGCCCCTTATCCCTGCGAAAGCGCCAAGTAAAACAAGGAAAGAAACCAGAATATTAAACACAAAGACGCAGAAAAAAAGGGCCTGGTTTAAAAAATGTCTGTCTTGGGTAACATTTTAACCGAACTTGTTCATCAAGGCTTTGTCCCGGCGCAGCAATTCGCATGCTGGCCTTTAGACCCTCGCGACCTTGCGTCGCGGGTGAAGAGATTGGCTGGGCAAGCGCCCTTTTCCAGCCAATCTGTCGCCCCTGCCGCGCAAGGCGGCAGGAGGCGCAGGCCATAATGACAATTGCTGGTCCCAGCGTATGCCCCACAGGCTGACAAAATGTGCAACCCTTTTTTGAACCATGTTAGAAAAAGAGATGAAGGGACGAAAAAATAATCTTTTTATTTGCGTTCTTGCGGTTAAATCAGGCCACACGATCACTGGCTGATTTTTTTGCCGGTTCCATCTTGGCCGGGGCATTGCCCGCGGATAATAAAGAATCCTTCTCAGCCGGGCCGGCAATGTCCGAGGCGGAAATATGGCCGTCAATAACCGCCTTGCTAATGTGGCATTCCTTAAGGTTTTTCTTGAGTGGCGCTTCGTACATGATATCCAGCATCACCCGTTCAAGGATAGACCGCAAGCCGCGTGCGCCGGTCTTTTTCATAATAGCCAGCCGCGCCAGCTCCTGGAGAGCCGCGGGAGAGAAGGTCAGTTTGAGATCGTCCATGGCCATTAGTTTCTCATACTGACGCACCATGCTGTTGTGCGGTTCGGTCAGCACGCGCACCAAGTCGTCCTCGGAAAGCTCTTTTAGCACCGCCACAACCGGCAGGCGGCCCACGAACTCGGGAATCAGACCGTAGCGGATCAAATCCTCGGGTTCCACCGCGCTCAAGATCGAGGACTTGTCGCCGCTGCATAGCGCCCGCTCCGCTTGCTGATCGTGTTCCTGTTTCCCATTCCGGAAGCCTACCCGGCGGATCCCCTGGCGGCGACTGACGATATCCTCCAAGCCGACGAACGCCCCGCCGCAGATAAAGAGAATGCCGTCCGTATTGATCTTGATAAACTGTTCCTGGGGATGCTTGCGTCCGCCATGGGCCGGCACGTTGACAATTGTGCCTTCGATAATCTTCAGCAAGGCCTGCTGAACGCCCTCGCCGGAGACGTCGCGCGTGATCGACACGTTCTCAGCCTTGCGCCCGATTTTATCAATTTCATCGATATAGATAATGCCCTGTTCGGCCTTGGCCACATCCATATTGGCAGCCTGGATCAGGCGCAGGAGAATGGTCTCCACATCCTCGCCGACATAACCGGCCTCCGTCAGCGGCGTGGCATCCGAAATGCTGAAAGGCACATCCAGCACCCGGGCCAGCGTCTGAGCCAGCAGGGTTTTACCGCTGCCGGTCGGACCGATCAGCAGGATATTGCTCTTCTGGATTTCCACCTGGGCCAAGGGATCACTCGGGGCGAAGTGAGTTTTCTGGGACTGGCGCTTGTAATGGTTATGGACGGCAACCGCCAACACCTTCTTGACATGATCCTGGCCGATCACAAAGTCGTCGAGATGTTTTTTGATTTCATGCGGCGGCGGAACGCGCGCAGCAGCGGCGGGTGCCGCTCTGACCGACGCGGATGTTTTAACCATTGTGGCGCACAATTCAACGCAAGTATCGCAAATATGGACCCCGGGGCCGGCGATCAGCTGCCCAACCTGGTTCTGGGGCCGTCCGCAAAACGCGCAACGAAGCGTCTGTTTTTTAGCCATATTCTTAGTCCTTCTTTTTCTTCTCGGTCGGGTCCTTGCGGCTGACGATGACTTCATCCACCAGTCCGTAGGCCTTGGCCTCGTCAGCCGTCATGAAATAATCGCGGTCCGTATCCTTGGCCACGGCGGCCGCGGACTTGCCGGTATGCTCGGCGATAATCTCGTTCAAGACATCGCGGATTCTCAATATTTCGCGGGCGTGGATGCCAATATCTGCGGCCACCCCCTCGGTGCCCCCGGCGGGCTGATGGAGCATGATCCGCGCATGCGGCAGAGAAAACCTTTTGCCCGGTGTGCCTGCGGCAAGCAAGACGGCGCCCATGCTGGCGGCCTGGCCAACGCAATAGGTCGCGACGTCGCATTTAACGAACTGCAGGGTATCGTAGATGGCCATTCCAGCCGTGACCGAACCGCCGGGCGAGTTGATGTAAAAACTGATTTCCTTGCCCGCATCCTCCGCCTGCAGGAACAGCAGTTGCGCCACCACCAGGCTGCTCACCTCGTCGTTAATGGCCGTGCCCAGGAACACGATCCGGTCCTTCAAGAGCCGCGAATAAATATCGTAAGCGCGTTCCCCGCGCCCGCTCTGCTCAACCACCATCGGCACCAGCATCTGATTGTGTACGCTCATGGTCTCCTCGCTATGATTTTTGTTTTTGATTTTAGATTCACGATCAGCGGTTGATCAAGCGCTTGAAAAACCCCTCTTCCTCACCCACCTTGGCATTTTCAAGGATTATGTCCAGGGTTTTGCTAATCCAGATTTCTTGACGCAATGAGTCCATTTCTTTCTTTTCCTCCAATGTTTTACGCAACTCTTCGGGCGTAACCCGGTAGCGCGTCGCCATGTGCTGCAGTGCTTCATCCGTTTCCGCGTCCGTCACGACTGTTTTTTCCTCCTCGGCAATGCGGTGCAGGATGTAGCCCAGCTTGACCTTATCTCCAGCCGACTTCTTGGCCTCCGTAAACAAGCGGTTTCTATCAGCCTCCACCTGTTCCCGAGGCACGCCCCGCATCAGGTTCTCGCGGACCACGGCAGAGAACATGCGCTGGGATTCCTCTTCAACAGCGGACTTCGGCACATCCAGCTCGGTTTTGCCCAGAAGATGACGGCAAATTTCGTCTTTCAAGCGTTCCTTATCGCGAAACAGGGCCTCTTCCTGAAGCGCTTCGCGCAACTTCAGACGCAGGGCCACTTCCGTCTCAGCTTGGAATTTCTCAAGCAGGGCGGCATCCAACGCCGGACGTTTTTTCTCGCGGATTGCCTTGAGCGTCACCTGGTAGAGCGCGGTCTGACCGGCCACGGCCTTGACCTTGAAATCAGAGGGAAAGGCCACGGAAATTTCGCGATGTTCCCCGATCGCCATGCCCAGCAGTCCGGTATCGAAACCCGGCAGAAAGGCGTTTTCATCGGCCATAACCCAGAAATCCTTGCCCTTGCCCAAGCCGGCGGCCTGCTTTTCCAGGCTGCCGAGCTGCTGGCCGGAACAGGTGCCTTCGTAATCAATCTGCGCCAGATCGCTCTTTTGCACCGCGCGTCCGGCCACCGGCTCGTATTTCGCCATCTGATCGAGCAATTGATCGAGGCGTTGCTGGACCATTTCATCCGTCACCAGCAGCGGCTCCGCCTTCAAGGACAGCCCTTTGTATTTGGGCAATTTGAATTCCGGCGGCACATCCAGGGTGACCTTGTAGGTCAAGGTCTGGCCTTTGACCAGCGTTGCATCCAGGTCCAGAATGGCAACCGGATCGAGAGCCTCCTTTTTTAAGGCATCGCGGTATGATCCGCCAATCAGTCTTTCCTTTACTTCCTCCTCGATCTCCTTCGCGTAGTGACTTTCCACCAGTGATCGGGGCGCCTTGCCTTTACGGAATCCCGGTATCTTGGCCGCGCCGGACCAGGCGTCAATAACTTTGGCAAACTCTTGCGCCACGACATCGGCGGGGATTTCAACGTTGAGTAGTTTACGGCACGGTCCCGTTTTTTCCACTTTAACCTTCATGCGGTGCTTGTCCTTCCTGGCCGATTGGTAGACCATTCATATTACAGAATCATGCTGGAGCCAATTGTTAAAAAACAAGGAGTGTTTTATACCACGAACCGCAGCCCGAGTTCAAGCCTAGACCACAATAGTCCGCAATTTGCGATCTATGCGTTCTTTGGCGGTTAAAGAATACGATTCTGCCGCAGAAAGTGGGGCAAGGCAAGCCAAGCATACACCACGGAGCAGATGAATACTTGAGGAGCGACGCTAGTCCCGCAGCCGAAACGCCGTCGTGGCATGCAGGGGACGTCTCATTCGTGAAGGCTCATCAGGAACTCGGCATTGCTCTTGTTTTTCTTGAGACGCGTCACGACCAGTTCCATCGCTTCAACCGGCGGCACCCCATTCAAGGCCTTGCGCAGGATCCAGACCTTGCCCAATTCGTCCGGATGGAGGAGGAGTTCCTCCTTGCGTGTGCCGGATTTCTCGATATTGATGGCCGGGAAAATACGCTTATCCACCAGGCGCCGATCCAGTCCGAGCTCCATATTGCCGGTGCCCTTGAATTCCTCAAAAATCACCTCGTCCATTCGGCTGCCGGTATCCACCAGGGCAGTGGCGATGATCGTCAAACTGCCGCCGTGCTCGATGTTGCGAGCGGCGCCGAAGAAACGCTTGGGCTTGTGCAAGGCGTTGGAATCAACGCCGCCGGATAGGATTTTACCGCTATGCGGAGCCAGGGTGTTGTAAGCCCGGGCCAGGCGCGTGATGCTGTCCAGCAGGATCACGACATCCCGCCCGCATTCCACCAGGCGTTTGGCCATCTCGATAACCATCTCAGCCACCTGGACATGGCGCTCCGGCGGCTCGTCAAAGGTGGAACTCAGGACTTCGGCCTTGGTGCTGCGCTCCATGTCCGTGACTTCCTCGGGCCGCTCGTCGATCAGGAGGACAATCAGGTAGACCTCCGGGTGGTTGGCGCTAATACTGTTGGCGATTTTCTGCAGGAGCACGGTTTTTCCGGTGCGGGGCGGGGCCACGATCAGCCCGCGCTGCCCCATGCCGATAGGCGTGAAGATATCCATGACCCGCATTGAAATCTCGTCCGGTTCGCGTTCCAGCAGAAAACGCTTCTGCGGAAACAGCGGGGTCAGGTTCTCGAACGGCACCTTGCCACGCGATTTTTCGGGATCGCCCTCGTTCACTTTCTCCACTCGCAGCAAAGCGAAAAAGCGTTCCTTGTCCTTCGGTGAGCGAATTTCCCCGTCCACTAGGTCGCCGGTGCGCAGGGCAAAGCGGCGGATTTGGGAAGGCGACACATAAATATCTTCCGGGCAAGGCAGGTAGTTATAATAAGGCGAGCGCAGGAAACCGAACCCGTCGGGCAGTATTTCCAGAACGCCCTTGCCGAAAATTGTTCCGTTAAGATGGGCGTTAACCTTGAGCACCTCAAAGATCAGCTCGTGCTTGCGCAGGGCGCCCAGGTCAATGAGACCGTAGCTGTCGGCCATGGCATGCAATTCCGGAACTGATTTTTGCTGCAACTCGGAGAGGTGCATGACCTGCCCCTTGCCTTTCAGCTCGTGGGAGCGGATGGCGTCCGGCGCATCGTTGTGCTGGTTGCCGTTGGCCGCCAGCGGCGTCGCCGCACCGTTAGCGGATGGCGCAGCATGGTTCCCCCCGCCGTTCTCGTTACGCCGCACCGGCGCGGAATCCACGTATATCTTGGACATCGAGGACCTCCCGGGGCTGTTGCGCCTGCCATTATCCGATCGACCTCTGCGTTGCTTGCCGTCTTCCCGTCTTTGCGTCTCGTCCATACTATTTCTCCACATCTCTCATTATTGCTTCGATAATATTAACCACCTGCCGCCGGGCGCACGAGCGCCCGCCACCGTTAAACACCACGTAATCGGCGCGCCGCATTTTATCCTCCACCGGCCACTGCGCGGCTATCCGCGCCCGCGCCGACTCCGCCGCCAAGCCACGCCTGCGCAGGCGCGCCACCTGCAGACAGACCGGAGCGGCGACACAGACTATCCGATCCCAGGCCGTATCCCAGCCCGCTTCGTAAACCAGGGGCACGAGCACGGCAGCCAGGCGCCGCCCGCCGCGGCGAGTGGCCTGCTTGCGCAGCCAGCTATTGACAGCCCGGATCGCTGCGGGATGGACCAGCCGGTTCAAGCGTTTTAAATTTTCGGGATTCGCAAACACTATCCGCCCCAGGCGCCCCCGGTCGATCTCGCCATCGTCCCCCAGGATTGCTTGCCCGAACGCAGCCGTCACCTGCCGCCCGAGCGGTCGTTGCACCCGCATCAGGTCGTGGCAAACCAGATCGGTATCAATCACGGCCACGCCCAGTTCTGCCAGCACGGCGCCCACCAGGCTTTTGCCGCAGGCTATCCCGCCGGTGACGCAGATGCGCGTCACGCGTTTAACCGCTGGCCTGGTATTTCGCGAACATTTCATTTAAAAAACCATGCAGGGCAGAGAATCCCAGCGGTTAGATCGAAGACGAAGTATTAATTTTCCCGGCTCCCGGCTCGTTAGCCCCGGCATTGCTTGCGACCGCAAGGAATTTGACTGACTTGATCGCCCTGCTGCCTCTTTTTATTACTGGAAATCTATAGAGCGTCGCGGCTCTGGCCCGTCTCCTATTGACCTCCGAGGCTCCGTGGCCGTGTGGTTTTTACATCTTTGTCCCGCAGGTCCCCGATCCGCAGCAGTATTTTCCGGGCACGCGCAGCATGCGGATCATGGAGCAGAGCCAAAGTTGCCTTTAGTTCAGCATCGGTCAGATTCCCGCGTTCCAGATCACCCTGGGCATCTGCGGCAATGCGTTCCGCCTCATTCTCATCGGTCCGACGAATGATTCGGAATACCTGGTACTTGGCATTGCTCCACAGTAATTGAAAATAGCGCGCGTGGTCGGGCTCATATTCAAACAAACGCGCTGCCGCGTCCGCCGGAGGTCGGAGCGCGTTGACGCTATAGCGCATCTGCAATTCCGGTCGATGGCCGGCAAATTCGCCCAGCGAATGGATGTACCAGACCGAACCATATTGTTCGGCCCAGTCGCGAAAACCGGCCTCATCCGCAAGAAACAAGGCCTCGCCATAGGCCTGAACCCGGCGGCGGATGGCTGGCGACTCGAACTTCGGGTGCAGCACAATCGCGCAATCGGTGTAGGCCAACAGGAAGGCGCTGATCCCGAAGTTTGCCAGTACCGGTTCCTCAACGCGATTTTCCTTCATCCATTGAACCAATTCCTGTTTTTGGGGAAGATAGGCCGGATCGCTTCCCCAACGCAGCGGATCGCGCAGCACATTGGCGGCTTCCACCCCCACCCCGGCCAGCAACAGCAGCAGCAGTCCGCCACGCACTGCGATATTGCCCAAGCCCGGCCGGCGGCACGGCTGGCCATCTCCGCCGGGTTTTCCCACAGTCGGGGTGGATGCCCAATAGGCGGCCCACCCCAGCCAGGCGGAAAGACCAATAATCAAAAATACATGAAAGCGCACGAATAGAATAAAGGCCGGAAGTGCAAGACCGCAAAACCAGAGCAGATGAATGACTTCAGGATCCGAGCGCCAGCGCGCTCGGGAACAGACAATGATCGCCGTCAACACAAACAAAGGCAGTGTGGCAGGAAACAGGATTCTTGTCAACAGCCAAGTTGCTGAATCTAGCGCCGGCGCCCAGAGGATGCGCTGGGCGAAAGACAGCAGCGCAGGGTCCGGCGGCTTGCTGTTAAAAAACATGAGCTTGGCCTGGAGCAATTCCCAGAAATGACCGTAGGCGCCGGCGTAGGTTCCGGCCAACATTCCGCCCAAGACCAAAGGCGCCGCCCCCAGCAGGACCAAGGTCAACCGCCGGCGCCAGTCTTGCCATTCCGGAACGGACGCTGGACCGGAAAGCGGCGGGGACGCCGCTGCTACCGGATGCCGCCCGTTATCATCCGGCGCGGCGCCAAGTGGCGCGGACGCCGTATTCAAGCGATGCCTTTTTTTCCAAGCCGGGACCAAGCGTTGCAGCAAGATACCGGCGCCGGTCCCATATGCAAGCAACATCGCGGGCGACGCGGCGAAACCATGTGTGCGCAAATACGGATTGGCCAGGGCGACCGCCATCAGCGCCAGCAGGGTCAAGCCCCACTTCCAGCAGCGGCGCGGCTCGCCAAAATATACGCCGCCAACCATGCGAAAATAATGGAGCAAGGCCCACACGGCGACGACCAGCTGGATCATGTCCCAGGCAGTCAGCGCCCAAGCCAACAAGGCGGCTGAAAGCAGGGCCAATATAGCGAAACTACGATTTCGACTCCGCGCCTCCGCCAAGGCGCCCAGGGCCAGGAATCCGATCAGGATGGGCAGGGCAAAGTTCTCATGCGACAGTTCCTGGCCCGTTGAGCGGATGACGCTGGCCAACGACACGGCATAATAAGCGCCTCCGATCCCGGCCGCCCAAGCCGATCTCAGCCAGCCCCAGAGCCACAGACACAAAAGGGGAATACCCAGACAGAACCATCCCAGCGCGATCCAACGCACGCGTTCAGACAGAGTCAGGCTGTCGGGCAAGGCCCGCGCGCCCAGGGCATAGACATATTCCGCGCCTATGGTATAGGTTTGCCTGACGTTAATCCCTTCCGGGACCTGGATTTTAAGGTCAACCACCGGCAGGGCTTGTCCCGTGAAAAGCATGCGTACATAGCGGAATTCGAGCGCGCTTTCCAGGTTGAACGGCAGAGCCCGGCCATACCTTGCAAGCTGGGCATCGAGCACCACGCGCCGCATAGCCATCCCGGTGGCAAAGAGTGCCAGCAGGCCAAACAACGCCAATCCGATTTTGAATTTGCCGGAAATTTTCATCTTCCCAACACGTCACAGAAAGGTCAGCTCGCTAAGCTTATTGGCCAGCGAGTGGAACTCCAGCTCCTCGAAAAAAGATTTCAGCCGTCGCACATCCGGCGGGCAGCGTTTCAAATCCTCCAGCGACGCAAAGCTCCGGATATCACGTTGCAGGCGTATCATGCGAACATTGCGCAGCACGTCCTCCCGCCGATCCGCCAGTGCCTGCCGCAGTTTATCCGGTTTTATCTCGCTGCTGTGCAACCAGATATTATCCAGGGATTGCCATTGGACCAGCAACTTGGCGGCGGTCTTCGCGCCAACTCCGGGAACACCGGGAATATTATCCGCATTGTCACCCATCAGGGCCAGCCAGTCTACGATCTGGTCCGGACGCACCCCGGTTTTAATGAAAACCTGCTCGGGGCCTTCCTTTTCCGCGATATTACCCGGCTTCAGCATGGCCACCTGCGCATCCACGATCTGCATAAAATCCTTATCGCTGGAAACCACGAGCACCTCAAAACCTTCAGCGGCAGCAAGGCTGGCAGCCGAGGCCAGCACGTCATCCGCTTCCTTGGCATCAATGCGTACGCGAGGAATCCGTGCTCCATCCAGATATTCCTCCAGCGGTTGAAATTGCTCGCGCAGGGCATCCGGCATGGGCGGACGCTGAGCCTTGTAGCCCGGGCACAGCGCCAGGCGTTCAGGCGGTATTCCGCCATCAAAAACTATCAGCCAATGCGTCGGCTGCCAGACCCGCTCCAGCTGCATCAAGGTCTTGATAAAGCCGAAGACGGCATTGGTCGGACGCCCGGAGGCCGTAGCCAAGCCGGTTACGGCAAAAAAAGAACGATAAAAAATATTTAAGGCGTCAACCAGGAGCAGGCGCGATGTCATGCTGTAAATCCTGAAGCGCTAAGGACTAATATTGAATTAGGCCCCGATACACATAGCGCGATCGGTGCAACTTCTACTGTAGCCGACAGATGATGTCGGTCTTCGCTCCCCAAGATCGCAACGAGGGGGGGGGAGCGGCCGACGCTAAGTTTGTTTTCAGGGTGTGGCTGCGGCCGTGGATGTGGTTGTGATGGCTTTGATTGGCTCCTTGTTGATCCGGTTGCCGGCAGGATCCACCAGGTTGGCCGAGACGAAAATAAGCAGGTTACGCTTGATGCTTTTGCTGGTCTTGGTCTTGAAAAAATAACCGAGCAGCGGAATATCGCCCAGGAACGGAATTTTATCCTCGGTCGTGGCTTCGTTTTCCGTAATCAATCCGCCCATGACCACTGTCTGGCCGTCCCAGATGGAAATGCTGGTTTGAATGGAGCGGGAATGAAAAATAGGCTGGGGATTATTCATGGTGATCGGCTGCAAGGTCTGCGGATCGATGACCGCAGATCCATAATTGATCCAATCGGCCAACTCCACAACCTGGGGCATCATGGTCAAATCGATGGTATAACCATCGGGGCCCACCACCGGCGTCACATTAAGAATCACGCCCGTGTCCCTGGTTTCAAAGGAGGCCGGCGTCAGGACAACCGCCGTGGCCACCTGCTGACCGAGCGCCCCGCCACCGGTCTCCCATTCGGTCGGATAAATGATCTCCTTGACAACCTTGATTTCGGCGTTGGCGCCGGATTTAGTGGTGACCTTTGGCGCCGAAAGCAGGTTGGCGCCGGAGCGCCGCTCCAAGGCATGCAGAATAACCGTCAACTCCGGATTGGTCAGGATGGAAGAAATAGATAAGACGCTACCCAGCGATCCGCCGGGGGTGGTCTCGCCCGAATCGTCGCCAAACTCTCGTAAGCCCTTGGTAAGATTGTTCTTGTTGACTTGGATGCGTTGCCGGGCACTGAGCGGCACCGCGGCGCCTCCGCTGGCATCCTGGGCAATTTTCCAGTCGTCCGTCAACAGCCATTCCATGCCCAGCTCCTCCAGGTCTGTCTGGCCGATTTCCACGAAACGGGCTTCAATCTCGACCTGGAATGGAATCACGTTCAACTGCTTTAATATATCTTCGAACTTCTCCAGGTTCTCGGCCGTATTGGCCACGAGGAGCAGATTCAGGCTGGGCTGATATTTAATCGAGGTGCCTTCGGGAAAAGGCACGCCGGCATCGACAAAGAAACGCCTGACATCACCGCCCGGCGTTGTGGGCCTGGTTGCGGTCAACTCCACGCCGATCGCGAGCGGCGCCTCGACCTGAGCCGCCGAATTCCTGACGAGATCGCCCAAGTTAGGCTGGACCCGATAAGTTCTGGAAATCACTTCCCCCACCACCACATCCGCCGGCGTAATCATGACCACATTTGATTCGATGCGGTACTTTAGCCCCGTGATGCCTGTGATATATTTGATGGCTTCCAACAGGACGATATTGCGCAGGGTCAGGGTGATCATGGGAATGCCGGCCGTGCCCGCAACCGTATCGCCCTGGACTTGGCCGTCAGGGAAAAGATCATCGCCTTCGGGAGCGAAAGGATTAGGCGCCGCGGCCGCTCCTTCAACGCCAGGCCGCTTAAGGTTCAACACGATATTAACACCTTTTTCGCCGGCCGGCGAAGTCTTGTCGGCAATGATGGCCTGGCGATCCAGGTACTTGATCACGTCCACGATATTCGCCTGGCGAAATTCCAACTGGGGAATCACGATGTTGTTAAGTTTTTGAAGTAAGTTGTCTTTATCCTTATCCAAGACTCCGCTCCCGGGCAGCTGCTCGGTACGCGGCGCTATATCCTGCTTGACGGGCGGAGTCCATGTGTCGCGGACCTGGGCCATCATTTCAGCCTTCATTCGATTGTATTGCCAAGTTTCAAAATCATAGCCTGTCTTGGCAATCTTCAACAGGTTGGCATTGGCATACTCGTGGCCTTCGTCTTCGAGCAGAATGCTGTTAAATTCGCGCGTCGCCTTGTCGTACTCGTGCATAGCCATGTACTGCCGGCCTTTGTCGAGCGCCGTCTTGATGCGCTTCTGCTTGGCAAGGTAGCTCGGATCATGACGCAGCGGAACAGCTTTGGCAGCCACAGTCGGCTTCTGGCCTTCGCTTGCGGATTTAGCAATGCCGGTTTCAACCCGCCCCTGCAAGCGCAAAGCCTCTTTATGATTCGGCACATACTCCAGAACACGAAGATTATGTTTCCTGGCCTCTTCCAGATTGCCCTGCTGGTAGTTTTTTACTGCCAGTCGATATTCGCATGTCGCCTGCGCCTGGCGGGCCTTGTTGCGGGTATCCACGGTGTAGGGCCGCATCGGCATAATGGTCAAGGACTGGTCGAACAGTTTGAGCGCTTCATCAAATTCATTGCGCACCATGGCCTGGTAGGCCAGGTCCAAGTATTTCAGTCCCTCAATTTCCTGGGCCTGACGTCGCACACTTTCCCTGGACGCCACCTGTTCCTCCGGCATTTCCAGAACTTTTTCGACCTTGGCGGCCGGAGCCGCTTGCGACACTTCGCCGACAGCAACCGGCTCGGTGCCGGCACCAGGCGCCTGGGTGAGGGGCGGCAGTGCCATCGCAACTTCTTCAGGTTCGCCGGCCCCAAACCACCGCGCCCAGAAAGATTTTGGCACGGGCTTTACCGCTACGGTCGGCCAGCCATCCGCACCCAAGAGGGGGACGGAGGCAGCGGGCGGCTCGGTGGGCGGATAGAGGGGCGACCGGTCTATTTCAAACACTTCCGGCTTGGCTTCCACAAAGGAAGATGTCATTGATCCGGGCGCGGGAACAGGCTCGACCGCCGGCGCTTCCACGAGCGCAGCATCCGGAACTGCGGCGGGCGCAGACGTCGTCGTCTCCAGCGGCGGGACGGCAGCGTTTTCATTAAAATCCTGGGCCAGGCCAGACACAACCTGCCACCACAACAGAATCATAATGGTGGTCGACACAGACCAAAAAGAACGTTTCATGATGGCCCCAAATTAGTTAGCGCGCTCATCGTCGTCTGCCGTTTATGGACGGTTTGCATCCTGATTTTCAGCATCGTTTGGCCGGTCCGCATCTGTATATTTTTCAAGCGAGGATTTGACCCCAGTTAAAACATCAGATACTACAACAAGATTCTTTTGGATGTCAACAACCTTGTACCGATTATTTCCCAGGGAAACAACAAAATTAACTTTGACCGGGTACTTGGAATTATCGATCAAATAAACAAGTTCGGCGGCCAGTTCCCCCCGCTGGGCGTCCTGGCCGCGCGTCAGGGCGATCAGCTTGTCTCCCTTGCGCAATGTCAAGACGGACACATCCTCAATAATGGCGTCGGCGCTGACCCGCAGATTTGTGATTGATCTCGTGTGTTCCTCGTATTTAAAAACCTCGTAGCCACCCGCGATCTTATCTCCCAATTGCACATAATAGTCACGCTCAATGCTCTTATTTTTAAGCACAAAGACATTGGATCCTGCAACGGGATGCTGAACGCTCTGAAAACTGAACGGCAGGGTTGTCCATTGGGTTCTGATCCAGCGCAGCTTGGTGACCGGCGGGGGGTGATCGGCGGGATCCCGCGGATTGGTGCCGGCCGCGAATTCTTCAAAGTTGGTCCAGCGGTCGCCATCCGCGTCTTTGCCGGAATCGTCCAGCGTCGTGTCTAAATTGTATTTCTCTTCCCACGCATCCGGCATGCGGTCCTGGTCCTTATCCGCCGGTTTTAATTCAACCAGGAAAGGCTTCTGAACAGCGTTGCAATTCTTATAGGGGCAGACCTCGGCCTCAACCGGGATCGGCCGGCCGCATTGATCGCAGGCCACGCGCGCTTCCGCCACCATCATGCGCTTGGAAGTCCAGCCCATTTGAAACGGTTCGGCCAGGCCCTCAATCGCATCGTGCAGCCCGCTGGTATCCGCTGGCTTGGAATTGCTGAGCGGCGCCTTCGACTGATTCCAACTGGCGGCATTCAGTTGCTGCTTCTCGCGGTCCACCAAAAGGTACAACAGGATAACGGACAGCAACAGCACGAACATAACGGCAAACAGAGCCAGCTTGTCGTAAGCCGACCTAATCCACCCCGGCATACCCCTGCTCTGATTCACTTGATCCTCCTGGTAAGCGGTGAGCGGTCAGCGGTAAGCAGCAGGATAGACCAGAGATAATCTGCATGTCTTCTATTCTTACCTCTCTTGCTGCTCACCGCTCACCTCCCACTCCTCACCGCTCACTGCTGCTTGGCGTTTTCCATGAAATCCAAAGATGGCGCAAAGCGGTTGACATCCAACTCCAGCTTCAACTCCACCAGCTCATCACCGATGATCTCAACTCGTTCGCGGTTGACGGATGGCTTGGCAACGGCAAGCCCCTCCTTGGATGCGCCCGAGCTCGCGTCCGGTTGCGGGCTCAGTTTCAGATTCACCATTTCCAACGAGGTGACCACCGTGAATATCGGGTAACGGGCCATAAGATCCAAGAACTTTATGGCGGCCGGCTCGGCGGCTTTGAGCGCCAGCGAGAAATGCTGGGTTGTATAGAGCGCATTGTCTCCGGCGTTTTCAAGCGAGCGCGGCGCAGCCGCCGCCGGCCCCCGTGCTTCCGGTCCGCTTTCAAATTCTTCGCGACGAATCGACACCAGTTCGGCGATCCCGGCTTCGGCGAGGGCACAGCAGAGGCTTTCAATTATTTTCAACTGCTGGACCAGGCGGGGCACATTTTTTTGGGCCGGCGGTTTGCCGGCCGCATAAGACTCAAAGCTGAATTTGTAATTAGAGGGATAGGCCACACGCGCCGCCGACAACTGGCGCCCGATCTGACGCAGGCTTTTTTCCAAGAGTGCCATGAATACCACCGACTGCATCGCCTGGGGCTCGATCTGGCGCGCGCGCAGCTTCTCGTTCAACTCGTTATAATTATCGAGGATTTCTTTATAATTTTCGGTTTCCCGCTGCACGTTTTCCAGCGAAGGATACGGCGACCTGTGATCCAACTGCTCCTTATGTTCCACGATCGCCTTCAATTCGCGCTTTTCGACGTTATATCGGCGTGTCGAGGTGTAGAGCTTGAGCCCGATCACGACCAGCGCCACCAGCGCCACTGCAGCGCAAATCGTCAGCACCAGATGTTTTTTAAAGGAAGCCAAGTTCATTGAAAACCGTTCGTCGTTATTAGTTGTTGTTCTTCAAACCGGATCGCGCAACTCAATCAGGATCGTAAATTCACGGGCATAATTTTCCGGCGTGACCGGGGGCAACGACTCAATTTCCGTTTTTTCAGTAAAAAGCGGCACCCCCCGCAAGCGGTCCCGAAACTGGACGACCACGTTTTCATCGGTCTCCTTGTCCAGAAAAATCATGCCGCGGATACGGATATGAGAAGCGCCCGCCTCGGGCTGGGCTTGCGGCGCAGGGGCGGTTGACGCTGATCTTCGGGCACGGGTCGGCGCCGGCCCGGACTTCCCGATCGGTGCCAGGGAAACGAGCCACATGCCCTCCGGCATGCTCTCACGAATGCCGTCCAGCACATTCAGCCAGCGCGTACGCGCATGCACAACTTCCAGCAATCCGTCCAAGCGGGCCTTCAAATGAGCATTCTTGGCCTCGATGGCTTTCAACTGGGCGTTGACGTTATCCAGCTTCGTAACCGTTGCCTCGACTTTTTCGCGGCGCTCCGCCAGGCGCTGGCCCATGGTGGAAAAATAGAACCACCAGCAAAGCGCGACGAGAACAAGCCCCACGACGGCCGCAATCAGGTATGGCTGTTTTTTAGAGAAAGCTTTCTCCCTCGCAATGTTAGGGGGTAACAGGTTGATTTCCACCGGGCATGGCAAGATATAACGCAACCCCATGCCGACCACCCCGCCCATCACGTGGGCGCAGGCACCAACATCTTCCACCGAGATGGAATCATACACCACGATATTCCGGAATGGATTCAGGTACTCTACGTCCAGCTTGAGCTTTTCCCTGAAAAACTCGTCGGTGCGCGCTATGACGGAGGTGCCGCCGGCCAGCAGAATGCGCACCGGCTGACTACCGCCGTGCTGGGTACGGTAAAAATTAATGGAACGTTCCACCTCGACATGCAGGCGGGTCAGGGTGTTGCGCACGGTTTTCGACACCTTGGAAATAACCTTGTCCGAAAAATCTTCATAGGCGCCCCCAAACGCCACTCGTGCATGAACCTGTTTCAATTCCTCGGCATCCTTGAAGGACAGGTTAAATTCCTTCATCAACTGCTGGGTAATCGCATTCCCGGTACCCACAATGGGCAGGATCCTGGTAGACATCCGGGCCTCCTCGATAAACACCAGATTGGTGGAACGGGCGCCGATATCCACGACCAGGGTACAGCCCTCCAGCTCCGGGTAATTATAACGCACGGCGTTATACATGGCCAAGGGCGCCACATCCACCAGTTCCACGTCGAGCCCCGCCGCCTCAATGCAGTCGGTCATGTTCTGGACGATCTCGGTCTTGATGGCCACGATCATCACATCCAGTTCGTGCTGGGAAGTTCCCATGAGCTGGTAGTCCCAGACCACTTCGTCAATCGGGAAAGGCACGTTCTGCTGGGCTTCGTACTGAACGGTCTGGAATATCCGCCCGGGTTTTACCGGCGGCAGTTTGACCAGCCGCAGGAACGCCGATGGGCCGGCCAGGGAAAGCGCCACCGGTGCCGGCCGGATTTTATTCTCCGCCAGTGTCGCCCGAATCGCTTCCACGATGGCCAGGGGCATCTCGATATCATGATCCGGCTCGATTCCAAGGGGACGGACGGCCAAGCTCAGCAATTCAATGCCATCCCTTCCTCCGCGGAACTCCGCCAACTTCAATTCGCTGGCCCCGACGTCTATGGCCAATACGCGCTTGGGTTTGAAGAAAGACATAAACAAATAACCTCAGAGATTAAATCTTCTGCCTACCTCGGCTTCGCCGTTACATAGGCATCATAGGCCACGAAGGCAAACGGCGTCTGCGAACGTTCCAGCAGAACACCGGAGACCTCCTTGATCGTCGGAGTCCGCCACCAGCCCCGTGGCGCCTCCGGGTTGGAGGCCGTGGCCACTAATTCTCCGTTGGCATAGACTTCCACGGCAATCCCGATAATATCCCCGTAACGTTCAAAAGTGTTCGGGCGTAAAAAGACGGAGCTGAGATGTTGTTTGCCTTTGGGAATATCGACATAAGTGAAATCACCCAGAAAGCGGAGTTCCAGCTTGGAGCGCTGGTTCTGTGTCTGCACGAAAAACCTGAACTCCAACGCATCGATCCAGTCGGCAAAGGTCTCGAATTGCACCAGGACGCGAGCCCAATCGCGGGTATTCACCAAGTTTTCGCTGATGCTGACTGAATACTCCGGGGTCTTGATCCTAGCCGCCGACCCGATCCCGTCTATTCTTTTTATATTAATTTTGTTACGAAACGCAGTGGAATCCGCCGGCCGTGGCGCATTTGCCTTGCGCGCCTGCGCTCCGGCCGGCGGGACCGTCAACGCCAACGTCGTCAGCAGGCCGATGGATAGAATGATTCCGCGATGCATATTCGCTATTTTCATGATTTCCTCCGATAGTGACTCCAACAATGGCCGCCAGAGCAATAGAGGGAAGTTCTATGCCCCTCCCCGCCCTGCAGTCCCAGAGCGGAGGCGGGAAGCCCGTTGGGCGTTCCCGCCCTACAATCAATCCACAATCGGGATTTTGCAGAATGCGAACGGTTCGCGCATCGAACATTCGCGCCGGTCTACCGCCATCATGCGAATTACCTTTTATCTCTCGCTAATCCGACATCCAAAAACACCATTCATAGTATGAAATTCTCATTTCGAATGTCAACTCATTGAATTAGGCTCTTAATCCTCCATCCACTGAAACGAGCGGACGAAAAATTCGCCCGTGTACGGATCGCGCCAGACAATCGCCACGGCACGCTGGTGGGCCAGGTTCTTGTAACGCGGGTACATATTGCCATAAGCCAACTGGGCCTCGATTATGACCTGGAACACGTTCTGGCGCGCACTCAGCAGTCCAGCGGCGTTGCGGAACAGGGACTCTTTTTTCAGCTCATTGTCCAAGGTCACATTCAATGCGCTGAAATTCGTCAAGGCCTGGCCGATATCGGAAAGGTTGGTATAGACTCCGCCATTGGCCAGCCGCCCGGCGATCGTCAAAGCCGACGCCAGAGATAGAGAATTAGAGGGACCCCCCGGATAGTCGTCCACCGGCATCCCGGCAAAGACCGCGGCCAGGACGTTCGATTGCAGGGAATTCGGATTCACCAGCCCGCGCCGGGAATGGGTGACGAAAACATCGGTATCGTTGGTGCCAATGGCAAACGCATCCAGAGCCCGTGTCCGGGCCGGACCATAAAATTTGACGGTCTTCCAGGGAGCGCAGGCCAGGCAGCCCACTTCCCCCGCCAGACGCAAAGTCCGGTTGGCAACGTACATGGCAGAGTTGGTGTCATTGTTCGGATTCCTGGCCCACCACGCAATGGTGGCGGGGTTGGTCGCACCCAGCGAAGCCGGCGGGGCATTGGTCCAGCAACCAGCCGCCGGATCCAGAAAATAATTGAAACGCGGATCGATGCATTGCATCACAGAACAGGAGGAATATAGTCCATTATTCTGGACCCCGTTGTTGACATTGGTCAAAATCATCAGCCCCGCCAAACTATCCACCACATCAGCCCCTTGTTTAACGCTGAGGCTGGAAGTGGAGACCAGGCTAATAGAGTTTACCGGCAAACGGTCCACGCTAACTGGCGGACAATTCAAATGAATGAAATTCAAACTTTCCGCCGGCGGCATTCCCAGGGGTTTAGCCGCCACCGGCAGATTGGCCGGTTTAAGATTGTTGGCCTCGCCAAATCCGACTTCCACCGAGAGGTCGAAAGGCAAAGCAGCATCATTAACAAAGGGGTACCACCATTCGACAAAAACATCCGTCTTGATTGTATAGATTTTATTTCCCGGCGTAGCCGAACTATCCGCCACGCTAATCAGGTTACTTACTACCACCTCGTTGACCATCGGCACCGCTTCAACGCTGCTCACCTGGTTCGTAGGCACCGAGTTGCCGTCCACATAGTCGAGCAGGTTACTGAATAATATACCGGCCTCCAGTCCGGAGTAGCCGGCATTGGTGAAACCGGCAAGGATTGCATTTTTACGGCCAGCAACCGTCAACTGCGCCACCCCGCCGGCCAAGTTCACGGGCAGCAGGTTCGTGGCGCCGTTCCACCAGCCGTTCGAGCAATACGAATAGACAAAGAAATTGGAAGGCGTGGAACTGCCGGAATATTCATGCAGTTCCGCCACCGACTCGTAGCGGATATTAAGCAGTCGATTGTTCAGAAGATTATTGGCGCCGGCCCCGATTTCCGGCAGGCTAGCCACCGCGAGTTCGGCGGGATTGGTCCCATACCCGCGCCCGGCGCCCCCTGCAAAATTGGCGTCCAGCAGGCCCGAACAGTTAAGAATCAGGTAAGCCACCCGGCCGATAAGCATATTGTTGGAAGGCTCCCTGATTTCCACCCAATGATTGAGCTTCTGCGCATTGTCCGCGCTATTCAAAGCACCGGGAATAAAATTGGTGGCCGTGTTGGCATTGGTCGTCAGCAGAACCGCATATTCGCCGCCAAGCTCAGCGCCGTTCCGGGCATTTGTCACCGACCAGGGCGGATACACCTGGGCGCCGGCAGCGTTAAGGTTGCTGCCCATCATCCCGCGAATATCATCCATGGCCCGCACCAGTCCGACCTGGACAAGCTGGCGGGCGCGGACGGTATCGGCATAGTTTCCAGAGGCCAGACGCGCGGTGCGCATCGAGATGGCGAAGGAAACCGCCATGATTAACATCAGCGAGAGCGTGCCCAGGACCAGGATCAGGGCAACGCCGCTTTTATTAGTGAGCAGTGAGCAGTGCGTAGTAATAACAGAAGACTCCGCAGGATTATAGAATGAACGGGGTTTCAACAACCAGTATCTCATCCTAATGATGCCTGCCCGGCTCCGGCCAAGTTTCTCCTGTTCAATTATCTTCATGCTTTGCCCTGCCTTTACTGCTCACTGCTCACCGGTTACTGCTCACTATGCCTCATCCGTTCTTTCAAAAACATCCGATCCAGCGCGTCCTTTTCGCGAACGGTTTGCTTTAAACACCAAAGCAAACCAAGTCCGGCAAAGGGAATTCTAACTCCCCGGATATCGACCCCATCAATACCTTGGACATAGAAGCATTCATATTTGCGCTACGGTCTCCCCTGCCATCCCGTTCGGTTGTTAAAATACACCCGGGTCGTGTAGCGCCGGCTGTTACGGCGCTCGAAGTCCGCACCGCCGGCAGCTCTTTTCTTGGCGTCATCCGCGCTGAGCACCTCGACATAAACATCCACGCACACAGGGAGATCGTCGGAATCATACGGAGGCGGGTCCGGATCATTGGCGACCAACCTGTTGGTAGTGGAATAGGCCCTAAGTTGAAAATCCAGTATATTTTCGATCAGGACCGAAACGTCACCACCACTGCCCGGGGGAGCCTTATACGGATCGAATGAGGCTGTTGCCCGCCGATATTTCAACTCATTGCCGTCCAGCCAGAACGAAATCCCCATCAGGGCACGTCTACCCTTATTCTGATCAGGACTGCCGCTAAAAGCGACGAAATCGACCTTGGCATCTTCCAAATGGAACCTGATCGCCGGATACCCCGAATCCGGATGAACCGCCTCGACCGGGCCGGCAACGGCCTGGGATAGTTCGCGGGCGATGAATTCCACCACGGTGCGTCCCGTGTTGTTCATCTCCGCGATGCGCGTTCCGATGTTCCATGACTGCGACGCTTCCTGAAACATGTTAGCGATCATCAGCACCAGCATGGTCACAATCGTCATCGCCAGGATGACTTCCAGAAGCGTGAAGGCGCTTCGCGATCCGTGCCTTCTTATTGAAAACTGTTTTCCTGGCTTTTTCATACCGCCCAATCCCCAAAGCGGGCTATGCCCGCCCCGTCATATCAACAGCCTCTGACTTCTGGCTACCTCGCCGTTTATTTCGTTGTAAATGAATGGCCAAGTTTAGGTTTACGCTTCTTCGTGCCTTAGCGCCTTTGCGGCAACTCATCCTGTCTTATCAGTTGCTTCGTGGTAAACAATTCAGGCTAATTGCCCCTCATATTGAAAAATTCGGCGTAAAATAAGGCCGGGGCGCTGGTGACGCCATACTGCCCGCTCCAAACCCACAGCGTGGCGGCCTTGATACTCCCGTTGGTCGTCAGGGCCAGCCGGTAACGGACGGCATGGTTAATGATATTGGTATCTGCATATAATTTGTAAATATTAGTTACTGTGTTGACGCCGGTGAAGCGGTTTGTCATGATCTCATTGTGAATTATCGCGCCGTCCCACACATCCGCCATCGCCACCGGCAGGACCAGGCCTGGATTCAAGCCAGCCCAGTTTTCGGCGGCGCAGGCGTGCAATCCGCTCAATACTTCTTCGGCGAACAGGGCGGCGTGGCTGCTGGCAACGGCACGCGCATTCTGGTCCAGTGCCATGGGAAACAGACCCAGGATCGCCAGCATGCCCACCGAAACCACCATCAGAGCCAACATCACTTCGATCAGACTGAAGGCCTGCGAACAGAAAGCAGTGAGCGGTAAGCAAACGGATCTTGTTATTTTGTTCATTTTATGATGCCGCCTAGTGCTCACCGCCCACTTCCCGACGATTACTTCCTACCGCCGCTCATTCGACCTTGATTCCTCCGGTCAAGCCGTTAATGCTAATTTTTTTTGTCATATTGGCGCCGAGCAGGGATATGCTGACAGGTATTGCGCCGCTGGCCAGGCCACCGTCGGCCTTAAAAGTGATGGTATTCAGCGAGCCGCCGCCCTGAAACTGGACGGAGCGCGGGAGGCTTTCCTGGCCTTGGATGCGGCCGGAAGAATTGGTGACATAAAAATTAGTGAAGGCATCGTAACAAAACGTCACATTTTCCCGGTGCGTGATGGCCCATTGACGCGACTGGACAAGGGTATTGCGCACCGCGCTGACGGCGCCGCGCATGTCGGATCCGCGCATAATGCTGTTGAAAGCCGGCACTGATACCCCCAGGACGATGCCCATGATCAGCATGACCATCATCAACTCGATGAGCGTGAAAGAAAGTGAGCGGTGAGCAGTAAGCAGTAAGCGATCTGGAGCAAACTGAGAGCAGAAAGACTTTTTGACAGGATTAGAGGATGTGCCGGACGGATGAATCAATAATCTCATCCTGCCAATCCTGCGATCCCGTCTAAATATCTTCATATCCATGCCCTCTTCCCACCGCTCCCCGATTACCGATCACTTTTAGCCGTCTATTTCGTCTTCGTGCCCGACTGCCAGGAAGACAGATCCATATTAACCGAGCCGGAGTTACTGGTGTTCAGATCCCCCCACGAAACAACGCCCACGCTGACATCAACGCTGAAATCAAGCTTGTTTGTGGTTACCTTGCCGCTCAA
This sequence comes from uncultured Verrucomicrobiota bacterium, assembly GCA_964486075.1. Lineage (GTDB taxonomy): Bacteria > Verrucomicrobiota > Kiritimatiellia > JAAZAB01 > JAAZAB01 > JAHIJO01. The sequence goes on along the minus strand of CAZALU010000008.1, from coordinate 3,515 downwards.
GTTGGTAAGGATAACGGAACCGGTCTTGAATGTAACCTTATTATCGCCGTTCTCATCCATGACGATCACATACGGATGCAGCCAGGGATCCAGATAAGAGCCGTTGGAAATCGAGGACTGCTGGAATTGCAGCACGATCTCGCTGCGCGGATTATTGGTAAGAGCTGCGATCACCGGGGCATTCTTGGCATAATAACAGGTATCGGTCTGAGACTGGGTTTGATTGGGCCAATAGCCATATAGCGCGCGATAAGCCTTGAGAGCGATGACGATGTTGTTGACTTCCATCATGGCCTTCTTTTCGCGGGCCCACTTCTGGGCGCCCAGCACCACCGTAAACAACATGCCGGCCAGGATCGAAATGATCACGATAACCGTCATCATTTCGATAAGAGTAAAGGCCAGACTCGACGCGGGTTGTTCTTTGTTATTTGTGATTCGTTTTTCCTTCGTCGTTTGTGATTACCGATCTCCACATCCCGATCATGCTCGGAATGATCGTCGGCATTAAGCCGACGTTAGCTATTACCCTTGCCGCGCGCCCGCGTGTTCTTTGCCAGCAATTATCATTCTGGCTTGTACCACCCCCGCGACCTTGTGTCGCGAGTAAGGGAGATTGGCGGGGAACAGCGCGCTTTTCTCCGCCAATATCCGGCTCCTGCCTCACAAGGCGGCAGGAGGCCAACCCATAATGAGAATTGCTGGTTTTTTCAGCAACCACGCACGCTGAACTTTCCTAAACGCATCGTTAAGGATCATTCCCAGCTCTTATTGGTGATCACGGTGGGCACGCCCCGGATGGTGCAACGATGCTCGTTCCAGACGATGACGCTTTTGCGAATGGTCTTCCCATCTGGCCCTTTCACAGTGTTGTCAAAATTATCGTCAAAGGCCACCTCGTAATAATCCTGGCCCCAGGGATCTCTAAAACTATTGACATCATTGGTTCCAATTTCGAAATAAGCCACTCCGCCCGTGGCGCCAATCAGGGCGCTCAACATGGCGCCCTTAACCTCCCCATCCACGCCCGGCCAACTCTGGTTCTGGTTGTAGTATTCATTGAAGGCCATTTCGAGGTGCTTGGCGGTCACAACCGCTTTTCTCTGCTTGGCGATTTCCCTGGTCGAGAGGTACGACGGTAAGGCAAACCCGATCAAGATTGCAATAATGCAGACGACTATCAAGAGTTCGAGGATGGTGAATCCACTCCAACCCAACCCAGCCACGCCTGGTGTATCATTTTGCATGACTTTCCTTAGACAAACCCGCGATCCACGATCGCGGCTACAAATCCCCATTTCACTCCGCCTGCTCCCTTTCTTCCCGCTTGCGCTAGTCCAAAGTATAGGTGGTTCCATCAGTGCAAGAATACTTCCACTGCGCGCCGGTGGCGGGATTAACGGCCACAAACCTATTCACCGGATCGCCTCTTAGAAACGTGCGCTCGACAAAGTTCATCTTATCCTCGCCAATGTAGTAACGGTTGGTTCCAATATAACCATCGACGTCTACATTTCGCCAAACCAGAAAGCAGACCGTCACTTTTTCACATTCCAAAAAAGGCGGACGCCCCTCCTCGCGAGGACGAACAAAAAGCGGATAGCTCAAACGATGATTCACACTGACCCCCGCAGCTTCGCCCCATTTTGACCCAAACGGCAGATTTTCAATGGCCCCGGGGCACATATGCACGGAGTTAGTGTCTCCACTGCTGTCAACCAGATTAACCATTCGGAATCTCGGCGGCAAGTTAGAACTGGTATCCGGATCCGGCTCCCAATTCACTGGGTAATGATTCGAACTGCCCACGATCGGGTATTCGCCATAGACCGCGCGGTACTCATCCAGAGCCAGCTTGATTTTCTCACGCTCGACCGACTCCTTGGCTTGCTGTGCGCGTTTCCCGGCATAGTGGGAGACCGGAATCGTGATCCCCGCCAGGATTATAATAACCGCGATTACAACGAGCAATTCGACGAGGGTGAAGGAAGCGGAACGCGATTTCTTCACGGCATATTGTTCAGGATGCATAGCCAAGATCCTTTCCGAAGATATTACAGCCGGCAAAGCTATTTTTAATCCCGCGCAGTACAGCCGTGCCCAGCATTTTTAATCATGCCCGCATCCAAACACTTTTGTCATGCGTCAAAGCCACAAACGGCACTCACTTCCCCGTAAATATTTTTTTGAAATCCGCGTAGGGCGCGTTGGACAAGATGGACTCCACGTGCCCATCCACGGCAACGTAATTGGCAAAGCAATTGGTGCCGGAGCGGTGGTGATAACCAATTTCAGTGCGATAACCGGGCACGCCTTTGGAAGTGCCTTCCGTGCCATAAAGATTCCTGACGGCCGATCCAATCGTGTCGTAGCGCATCCTCCAAGTATAGGTGACGCCTATATCAACTGAAGCACCCCAGCCTTGCGCCGCGTTCCAGTCGATAAAAGCAACCACGCTGTCATTCGGGCGAGATGCAAGGTGGGCGCTCCAGGCATAGGACATGAGCTTGCCGTTAACATCCTCCTTGTATATCTCGAAGCCAAGCACATGATTCGTTACGAAGCATCCCTTAAAATAAGGAGAATTTGTCTGGAAAATCTTCCGATCCACCTTCGGGCAATGCGCCACATCGTTGGCATTTGTATTTCCGGCAAGAACGTAATTATAGATAAAATCCGGACTATAGCCGCCTTCTCCTTCATAGCCTAAAGCATCCCCCACCCCGCCATGCAGGTGATCTTCGTGCCTTCTAACGGAATAACCATCCTTGGCACCCATGGCCTCAATTTCATGATCCTGCCCACCATCAACAGGGATGCCAGCGGTTTTACCAAACCCCGTGCTGATCGGGGGCCTGTTCATAAACCACCCGCCGCAATCGGATTTATACTTGCCGATGGCGATACCTATCTGGCGCAGGTTGTTCCGGCAGGAAACAGCCCTGCCACGTTCAATCCCGTCACGAACGGTCATCGCAAGCAGGCCGACCAGGAAGGCGATGATCGCCAGCACCACCATCAGTTCGATGAGAGTGAAAGCGCGCTTGCTGCTCACGGCCCGTTGTCCGCCGTTAACTGGATTGCAAGTTTGCCGCATAACAACCACCGTAGAGTTGACACGCCTTTAAACTTCCTGACGTTATTCATTAACCATATCACGCTGCCTGTAAACCGTAGATTCCTCGCTTCCGCCGTCGCTCAAGGAACTCTGGCGGACAAGCCGCTCGGAATGACATGTTGCTTTGCTGTCATCCCGAGCTTGCCGAGGGATCTCCATCGTCAATACCATCCATTTAATTCGACACCAGCGCTGACGGAAAAGTTCCCGCTATGTAACCTGCTCGGTAGCCGGGAGACACCCGGCTCTACCTTGGGCAGCCGCATCCATGAATTAAATTAGGCCCCGCAGCTGCCGGTCAACTTTACTGTAGCCGACATCGCTGATGGCGGTCCTAATCCAAGGACCGCGACCATCGGTCGCGGCTACAACACTTTGAAATTCCTTAACATTAAAT
>CAZALU010000007.1:0-63572 GCA_964486075.1 uncultured Verrucomicrobiota bacterium | reverse complement strand
TTAACCCCGTTTGGCCGCGTTTTACGCGGCCATCAACACGTGACCGCGTTGGCACGTGTAACGTGACTCACGTGGCGGAACTTTGGGTGAATTTTGCGCCGGCTAGGCGCAAAATTCAGGGAATATTTTATTTTAGGTTTTTAGATGGAACAGAGATTCAACATTATTCGCTCAAACCGAAGAACGCTAATATTGCAGATAGCGCCGGATGCTAGTCTTATTATCCGTGCTCCCAAAAGGGCATCTGAAGAATACATCCGGCAAACAGTTCAAAGCAAAATGCCGTGGATACTCAAACGGCAGCGGATAGCGCGTCAATCATTCCGTCCCCCGGTTAAATATATTGATGGCGAAGAATTCCTTTATTTAGGGACATTGTATAAATTACTTGTTGTCGCTGGCGCAAGCGTCCCTCTGCTGTTTAATAATAAGGAATTCTTGCTATCAGAGACTCATTTACCCCAGGCAAATCAATTGTTCAAAGCGTGGTATAAAAAACGAGCCTTTGAGATTATAACGAGTCGAATAAAACCTTACTCTGAAACGACCGGGTTAAAATATAACCGCATTTCCATTACCAGTGCAAAGACACGTTGGGGATCATGCAGCTCGAAGGGCAACATGAGTTTCAGCTGGCGGTTGGTTATGACCCCGTTAACGGTGATAGATTATGTGATTGTTCATGAACTGGCACATCTGGCAGAACATAATCATTCTGCACGATATTGGGACAAAGTGTATCAGTATTTCCCTGATTATTTACAAGCAAAGCAATGGTTGCGGGATAATTGTCAAGTGCTGGAGGCGTGAACCGGAATTGAACCGGTGTACCAGGTTTTGCAGACCCGTGCCTAACCACTCGGCCATCACGCCCTTGAAAACAATCGTCGCCGGACCGGAATCCAGACAACGCCCATCATCATAGTCTGCGTGCCGCGAAGATCAACTTGTTTTTACGGTAACCGGGGAATAATAATGATGCGATATTTTTTTCATTGCGGCAGCTCCCCTCGAAATCCGCCAAATGCAGAATAACGCGATCTGCCCCTTGTGCAGACCCTTGTACGCTTGTCCGAACTGCCCGTGTTATTTTATAGCGGAGTATAACGGGAAAATATTATACATGATTATAACGTCTGTAATAAATATTATATTTTTTAGTTGACTATCTGCACACATGATGTATAGTAAACACGAATGAAAAAAACTAATAAGTCAGTGCATCCGCTTGTTGCCATAGCGGAAATAAGGGTGGGAGTTACTCTTCGCGGGCGGGATGCAACGCGTGCTGTTCCCTCGGGTTCCTGCCGATTCGTCCACATTGGCAACATTTCTCAGGACGGCACATGGCTGAATGACCAGTTCGTTCATATCGAGCCCAATGTATTCGTAAGGGAAGATCTATTCCTCCGTCCGGGCGATGTGCTTTTCCCCAACCGGGGCACCCGTACAACCGCGATTGCCTATCTTTTTGATCTGCCGCGTACTATTGCGGGCGCCCAGTTCTTCGTTCTTCGGCCGCACACGGACAAAGTGCTTCCGGAATACCTGGCCTGGTCCCTACGCACGGAAGAGGCTGTCCGTTACTTCGAGGGACGACGCAAAGGCACCTATGTCCAGATCATCCAGCGGAGTGATCTGGTTGAACTGGAGATACCCTTGCCTCCGTTGGCCGTGCAGCAGAGAATCGTAGATGTCTCCAAGCTGGCGGTGACGGAACGCACCCTCGCGGAACGTCTTGCCAGTCTCAAGTGGAAACTAACAAACGGCCAACTTGCCCAAGCCGCCGGCAACGCCGCCCCGGTGAATCTTAAGGAGTAACCCATCCATGAACAAGATCGACCAAAGCCAGATCAACGATGTCGCCTGGCGCGCCTGCGACACTTTTCGCGGGGTGCTGGATCCGGCTGACTACAAGAACTACATCCTCGTCATGGTATTCCTCAAGTACATCTCCGATGTGTGGAATGACCATCGCGAACGCTATCTCAAGGAATTCAATGGGGACAGCAGCCGCGTGAAACGACGCCTTTCCCGCGAACGCTTCCAACTCCCGACCGGATGTGACTTCAAAAGCCTCTACGAGCACCGGAACCAATCCGACATCGGAGAACGGATCGACGTGGCCTTGGCGGAAATTGAAGAAGCCAACAAGGAAAAGCTGGAAGGCGTCTTCCGTGAGGTGAGCTTCAATTCCGAGAACAAGCTGGGACAGACGCGCGACCGCAATGCCCGTCTGAAACACCTACTGGAGGACTTCAACGACCTGCGCCTCGATCTGCGCCCATCCGTGGTAGGTGACGAGGATGTGATTGGGAATGTTTACGAGTACCTCTTGGAAAGGTTCGCATCGGACGCGGGCAAGAAAGCGGGAGAATTTTACACCCCGGGCCAGGTTTCGACCTTGCTGGCCCGCCTGCTTGCGCCGAAGAAGGGCGACACCATTTGCGATCCCGCGTGCGGATCCGGCTCGCTGCTGATCAAGGTGGGTCGTCAGGCCGACGAACGCGATTTTGCCCTTTTCGGCCAGGAAAGCAACGGCACCACCCACGCCATGTGCCGCATGAACATGTTCTTGCACGGCATGGATAGTTTCCGCATCGAGTGGGGCGACACCCTGCGCAATCCACGCCTAGTAGAGCACGACCAGCTCATGAAGTTCGACATCGTCGTCGCCAATCCTCCTTTTTCGTTGGAGAAATGGGGTATCGAGGAAGCCGCCGCCGACCCGTTCCATCGGTATCATCGCGGTCTTCCGCCCAAATCGAAAGGTGACTACGCCTTCATCACGCACATGATCGAAATCGCCCGCGAGGGCGCCGGACGCGTGGGCGTGGTGGTGCCCCATGGCGTGCTCTTCCGCGGCGGCGCCGAGGGCAAGATCCGGCGAAAATTCATCGAGGAGAACTTGCTCGATGCCGTCATCGGACTGCCCGCCAATCTTTTCTTTGGCACCGGCATTCCCGCCGCCATCCTGCTCTTCAACAAGGGCAAGACGCGCGGCGATGTGCTTTTCATCGACGCTTCCCGCGAATACAAGGACGCAAAGAATCAGAACATTCTTACGGATGAACACCTCAACAAGATCGTCAAGACCTACCGCGCCTTTGCCACGGTCGAAAAGTATGCCTATCGCGCCACCCCGCAGGAGTTGGCCGATAACGACTTCAACCTGAACATCCCGCGCTATGTGGACACCTTCGAGGAGGAGGCCAAAATCGACCTCGGCGCCGTGAAGAAGGAGATCGCCAAGGTGGAAAAAGAACTCGTCGTCGTCCGTGCCAAAATGAACGGGTATCTGAAGGAGTTGGGGCTGTGAGAATCGTGTTTGAACATGGCAAGAAATAAAAAGACCGCAATCAGTAATCCCGTCGAATTCGACGGGATTAGAATTCTGTCCGGATAGAACAACCCGGAATCTAACCTTATCGAATTCGATGGGGTTGGGAAATAATCCGGTCCCAAAGTGAAGAAACTACGATGGAAGAAGGACGGTGCTGTATGAGCGACGAAGCGCGTAAACTGATCATCTATCCCGCCAAGAATGGCCGCCCGGAGATTCTACTTCGGGTTGAGGGTGGCACGGTTTGGCTCTCCCAGGTCGAAATAGCGGAGCTGTTTGTCTCGACCAAACAGAATGTTAGCCTCCACGTCTGTAATATCCTTAAAGAGAATGAATTGCGCTCTAATTCAGTTGTCAAGGAATCCTTGACAACTGCGGCGGACGGTAAGAACTACCGCACTAAACTTTATAACCTGGAAATGATTCTTGCCGTTGGCTACCGGGTAAAAAGCCCGCGCGGCACTCAGTTCCGCCAGTGGGCTACGACCCATCTGAACGAGTACCTTGTGAAGGGGTTCGTCATGAACGACGAACGTCTGAAGAACCCCGGCGGTTGGGACTACTTCGATGAGTTGCTCGCTCGCATCCGCGAAATTCGCGCCTCCGAAAAACGGTTTTACCAGAAGGTGCGTGATCTGTTTTCCCTCAGCATCGACTACCAGGACGATCCCGACGCCTCCGCCCTCTTTTTTGCCGAGACGCAAAACAAAATGCTCTTTGCAGTTATTGGTCACACCGCTGCCGAGATCATTGCGGCCCGGGCTAACTCCTCTAAACCAAACATGAACCTTCGGGCATGGAGCGGCTCACGCGTCCGGAAGCAAGACGTGATCGTCGCGAAGAATTACCTCACCCAAGACGAAATTGACAGTCTCAACCGGCTCGTCGTGGTCTTCCTCGAACAAGCCGAGCTGCGCGTCAAGGAACGCAAGCAGTTCACCTTGGACTACTGGCGATCCAACGTTGACCGGACCCTTACATTCAACGACCGGCCAGTCCTGCAGAGCACCGGTTCCATCAGCCATGCCGCCATGAAAACCATTGCCGAAGCGCGCTACGAACAGTTCGACTTACAGCGTCGGTCTGCGGAGGCCATTGAGGCCGACCGAGAGGACATTCAGGCGTTGGAAGAAGCCGAGAAGAAGCTCATCAAGAAGCCGAAGGCGAGGAAATGACAGACAACATGGAACTCGCGAATTATTCGGAATTTCCGAACAACTGGGAGCGGACTCGCAAACCGTCTTCTAATTATGGCGAATTCGCCACAATTACACCTGTCCTGAAATTCCGGATAACTCAAAAAAAGGACGGAACCGATGCGTAGACGATCACTCGACAAAAGTCGTCCGTCCAGGCGTAGCCCGCGTGTCTTCAGCAAAAACGGGAAAACCACGAGCGACTATGCCAGGATGCTCGGAACCATCAGCGGTTTGGCCGAGAAACTGCAGGCTTTGAATCGAAAAGCCGTGAGGGCATACACCCCGGTCGTGGAAACCATTCTGAGTTCCCGTAGTCACGATGCCTGCCACATCGAGCACACCCTCGATGGCTTGCTCGACTTCTGCGGTCATGAACCCGCGCTCCAGCTCTACAAAAAACTCTGCCGCCACTACTTCTCCATTAATCCTGTCGCCACGGCAGAATACGTTCACGCCTACCGTGAGATGTGGGACTCGGAACGGCCTGCACCCGCGCGCCTGAAGGACGATGCACAGCGTGACCAGGGCCGCCACCAACTCGATGCGCAGTCGGTGGCAGTAAAAAAGCACTTTCATAAATGCGTCCAGAAGGCAAAGAAGTCGCGCGGGGAGAAGGGCGGTGCGGAATGAAACTGCCAAAGAACTGGACATGGGCTGAAATTGAACAGCTTGCAGAGATTAACACTCGGTCATTACCAGCAAGCACGCCGGCAGAGTATCGCTTTCGTTACGTTGATATTTCATGTGTGAACACCGGTCATATCGACTGGCCGACTGCATACACGTCATTTGCGACCGCTCCGTCACGCGCTCGGCGCTTGGTTGCACAAGGAGATGTGTTGATGTCGATGGTCAGGCCAAATCTCCAAAGTTTTGCACTGATAACCGACAACGCGAATGATGTCGTTGTATCTACAGGATTTGCAGTCCTTTCACCTAAGAAAAACTGCGCCGGAGCGTTTCTTTTTCATTCGTTGTTCAGCGAAAAGCTGACTACCCAAGTATCCCGACTGCTCGCTGGTTCCGGTTATCCTGCGCTGAATTCTTCGGAGGTCGAAGACCTTGTGATTGCCATACCTGAAGATGTTGTTGAACAGCGCAAAATCGCGGACATCCTGACCACATGGGATAAGGCATTGGAGAAACTCGACGCCCTGCTCGCCGCCAAAGAGCGCCGCAAACAGGGTCTCATGCAGCAACTTTTGACAGGCCGGCGGCGGTTGAAGACGTTCGATCACTCCAAGGGTCGCACAAAGCGTGATCGCTATGGAATCTATCCTGCCGATTGGCGTCGAGTTGCTCTTGGAGAAATTACGTACGAGGTCCCGGCACGGAATACCGGCGGCAAGGCACTTCCCGTTTTGTCATGCACCAAACACCACGGCTTGGTGCTGTCGGAGGAATACTTTGGAAAGCGTGTCTATGCCGAGGATACGAGCGCGTATCGAGTCGTAGCCCGCGGCGAATTCGCCTATGCCACGAATCATATCGAAGAAGGATCCATCGGGTACCAAAACACTTGCGATGTCGGGCTCGTCAGCCCCATTTACACGGTCTTCAAGAACGCCGATGCCGTCGATGCCGCCTACCTGTTTCGCGTCTTGAAGAGCCCCCTGCTGGTTCATCTCTATCGGGTCAATACAAGTTCATCCGTGGACCGTCGAGGAAGTCTTCGCTACGATGAGTTCGCCGGTATTTACATCTGGATTCCTAGTAAGGATGAGCAACGCGCTATTGAGACCGTTCTCGACACCTGCGACGAAGAACTCCGCCTCCTGCGCGCCCAGCGCGCCGCCCTTGACCGGCAGAAGCGCGGGTTGATGCAGAAATTACTCGTCGGCAAAGTGAGGGTGAGACTATGATTCTCTTAAAACAGGCCAGTTGATACAAAAGGAGACGTAGATGATGAGAATACCAACTCCGGACTTGGAACAACTCAAACAGCAGATTCCTGGCCTTGTCGAACTTTTGTATGTTGCGACAGGCGGATTCAAAGTCGTTTTTAGGGGTGTTGATGATCGGGGTCGGGTTGAAGCGATCAAAGCGATCTATATTCCTTCCGTAGCAGACGGGTTTGAACCTGAACAAATTGACCAACTTGTCTCTCGGGCACGGCGTGAACTCGCAGCTCTTCGTTTATGTCAGTCTTCCTGTATCGTGAAACTCGGAAATTTAGAACCAAGACTGATTGCTATTGGTGCTTCTACCTATCTGGTCTATAGCGAGGAGTTCCTTCCTGGAAAACCTTTAGCCGCAAGAATAAAAGAACAGCCACTGCCCGACTTCGAAACGCTTAAATCTGTTTTAACTTTCCTGATCGATGTGATTGAGGAGATGATCCGCATCCAATATCTACACCGCGATATCAAGCCTGCGAATATCATGGCTACTGAGGCACCCGAACGACCTTATGTTATCCTCGATTTGGGCATTGCTTACAAAATTCAGGGAACAGATCTCACGCAAGGGTCCATGCCGCCAGGCACACTTCGATACATGGCTCCGGAACTCCTAGCCCCAGACTACAAAGACATGATGGACTTTCGGTGCGATCTCTATTCGTCTGGGTTGTCTGTCTACGAACTTGCGTCAGGAGTTCATCCGTTTGCTCCGCGGCCTGAGAACGAATCCGCTACAGTATATAGAATCATGAACCAAAAACCCGAACCTTTAGAGGCGCGCAGGCACGATTTGCCTCGCAGCTTTTGTCAGATCATAGACCGTTGCATTAAGAAGAATCCGGCTCTTCGCTATGCCAGGATCGATTTGCTTCGCCACGAATTACAGGAGGTTAAATAATGAAAATATTCGCACAGGATGGGTTCGGCCCTGGGGAAAAATTGCTTGAGGGATTGAAGGCTAAAGTGATCGACGGCGCTATTTTGAGTGCCCGTTATCGCCACCCCGAGAAATTCTCCGATAAGGCGGAGGACCTGCTTCCCCATGAAGGCGAGTTGTTGTTAGACCCCGAGTTTTATGCGGTGACTTCCATTGGCAAGCTGAATGCAAAACTTGGTTCTCTTGAACAATGGGAATATTTCAAAGCGCCACGGCGCTCTGCGCTCATTACTGGCACAGTAATAGAGTCCGTGATCCGCAAGGCTCTTGAGAGCCAGCTTAAATTCGCTCACTTATCAGGCTTGGTAGCACCCAACATCTACGTCGAAGGGGCCGATTCCATCGATGCCGGGATCGCGCTGAATTTCATTAGTCACGCGAAGAGTATCGCCGTCGCTATGGGCGCTAAGCGTAAACCAGTCTTCGCGTCGCTTGTGCTGGATCGGGATGTGCTGACGTCCGGGGAGGCGTTTAACGATCTGCTTGGGGCGTTGACAGCTCTCAGTAAGCCGCCGGACGGGTTTTACGTGTTGATTGGGAGTGGTTCTGTCGATGAAGAAGGCCGCCACATTCGTTCCGATATCTATCATGACCATGTCATTGCTGGCTGGATGATGATCAACCACGTGCTCTCGATCAATGGTTTCAAGGTCGTTAATGGCTGCTCCGATCTACTCAGTCCGCTTTTGGGTATCTGTGGGGCTTATGCGGGGGCAAGTGGGTGGACATCCGGTCTGAGACAGTTCACAATGGGAAGATACATCAAGCCGGCGGTGCCGGGTGGGAATGCTCCTCTGATACGATACGTGAGCAACGCGCTTCTCGCCCGTATCAAACAGACCGACTTCGACAACTACAGCAGTGTTCACTCTCTTGTGAAGAACAGGCTTTCTTTGGACAAGTATTACAAAGACGAAACAACCCGAGTCGAGGAGTCGCTTCAGACTTGGGAGGCGCTCAAACAATTATGTGGCGAATGCTGTACAGGTGACATTGTTTCCGATTTGTCTTCCTTTGAAGAGCGCATCACAAAGGCAACAAAATATTGGGGCGAGATCGCACAAGCCGGCTTTAGCAGTGGGGTTGAGGCACAGTGCGACCGCCTCAACGCTATGCGTGCCGCGATTGGCCTGTTTCGTGAATGGGCAGAACTGATTTAGGTGCGGAAGCAGCCTTTTCGATAGACTGGAGCCAATAACGCAAGGAACGGGGATGATGCCCTCTTGGCGTAAAAAGAGGTTGGATACGTTGGGTCTCTGGATTAAAACTCCAGAGGCCTACGCGCACGAGTCTAAACGTTTCCAGTGCCTTGAGGGCGTTATTGCACACATCTGGCGGCAGGACGACGATAGCTTGATGGGCGAAATTGCGATAGCGGGAGGCCTGACTCAAAGCTTTCTGCCAGTTCGAAAGTTTCATTTCGAACGCACGACAGATAGGCTTTGCAACTTTGGCAAACGAGATGACAGAAGGGAAGGACTCCGTAGGGATACCGTTCCAGGCGATTGCCAGCAAGTCCGTGATTCCATAACCGTTAATAGGAATCTCTTGCACGAGCGCGAGGCTCGTTTTTCGAGAACCATGGTGGATTTGTGCCGCCTTCGCAAGATAGGTTTGTGCAAAAGCACGTGTGAAGCGCTCTTCCGGCGACGTTTTATGGTTGCCCGATGCCGGAAGGTTTTTCTTGGGTTCGTGGAAACAGAATCTGGGAATGGCTGTAGCGCGAGTTTTCATAACGGGGTTACTCCGATTCCTTAATTCATAAAGATACATGAATCTTATAACTCTAGCAAGAGAACAAATGGGAAGTGTGAGCTGTTGAAAATGAATACCCCTTCTTTCCAAGAATCCCACATCAGCCAGATTCCGGCGATACGGCTGCTCCAGCAACTTGGCTACTCGTACCTGAGCTCGGAGGAGGTCTATGCCGAGCGGCGCACGAAGCTGCGTTATGTCCTGCTGGAGTCCGTGCTCGCCAAGCAATTGAGGCGGTTGAACATTGTCTCGTTCAAGGGGCAATCCGTGCCGTTCTCGGACGAGAATATCGCCAAGGCCATCGAGGCGTTGCGGGAGGTTCCGTATGACGGGCTGGTGCGGTCGAGCGAGAAGGTCTATGACTTGCTGACCCTGGGTAAAAGCCTGGACCAGACCATTAACGGCGTGACCAAAGGATTCACCCTGCGCTATATCGACTGGATTAATCCACGCAACAATACCTTCCATGTCACCTCGGAATTTGAAGTGGAGCGGACCGGCAGCCGGGAGACGCGGCGGCCGGATATTGTGTGCTTCGTCAACGGCATCCCATTCGTGGTGATCGAGTGCAAGCGGCCGGAGGAGAAGCATTCGTTGGAACAGGCCATCAAACAATCCATCCGCAATTGGCAGAATGACGAGATTCCGCATCTCTTTCTCTATAGCCAGCTTGTTCTGGCCTTGAACAAAAACGATGGCAGTTATGCCACCACGGGCACGCCCGTCAAGTTCTGGTCAAAGTGGCGCGAGATGCGCGATGCGGACGCGGAGGTGCGCGCCGCCATCAACGGGCCGGTGCGGCGCGAGGAGCATGAGAAGTTGTTCAAAGGCGCGTTCGCCTACGCCAAGCAGGCGTTCGAGGAAATGGCGGTCACGGAACGCGAGCCGACCGGACAGGACCGATTGATCTGGGCTTTGTGCCGTCCGGAGCGGTTGATTGAGTTGGCCCGGCAGTTTGTGCTCTATGACGAGGGCGGTTCGGTGAAGAAGGTGGCGCGGTATCAGCAATATTTCGCCATCCGCAAGACCCTGGAGCGGGTGCGCCAGCGTGACACGGATGGCCGGCGCAAAGGCGGCGTGATCTGGCAGACCCAGGGTTCGGGTAAATCGCTGGTCATGGTGCTGCTCGGCAAGGCGCTGGCATTGGACGACCAGATCAAGAATCCGCGGATCGTTATCGTCACCGATCGGATCGATCTGGATGAACAGATTTGGACAACCTTTCATCAGTGCGGCAAAGAACCGCGCAAGGCCAAAACCGGGAAGCATCTGCAAGAGTTGTTGCAGGATGATCGCGTGACCGTGATCACGACGGTGCTCGACAAGTTTCGGGCGGCCGCGAACGCCTCCGACAGCTTGAAGAATGAGGACGACAATATCTTTGTGCTGGTGGATGAAAGCCATCGCAGTCAATACGGCGAGGCCAATATCCGCATGCGGAAGTCTCTACCGAACGCCTGTTTCATCGGGTTCACCGGCACCCCGCTGATGAAAAAGGAGAAAAACACGGCGCAGAAATTCGGCGGCTTCATCGAACCCGCCTACACGATTCGCGATGCGGTGGCCGATGCGGCCGTGGTTCCGCTCCTCTACGAAGGCCGGCACGTCATACAGAACGTGAATCAGAAGGCCGTGGATTTGATGTTCGACGCGATGTGCCAGGGGTTGACACCCGAGCAAAAGGCCGACCTGAAGCGGAAATTCGCATCGCGCGACGAACTCAACCGTCTGGAAAGCCGCCTATACTTGATCGCGTGGGATGTGTCCCGGCACTTTTCAACACAGTGGGCAGGCACGGGGTTCAAAGGACAACTGACCGCTTCCGGCAAAAAGGAGGCGCTGATTCTGAAGCGGTTCATTGATCAGTTCGGAAAGGTGTCCTGCGAAGTGATCATTTCCGGCCCTCAGGAGATCGAAGGCGATGATGGTGCCCTGGCTATTAAAGAGGAGAGCGTGGAGCGTTTTTGGAAAGTGATGATGGAGAAGTATGGCACGGAGAAGGCATATAACCGGCAGATCATCGGAGCGTTCAAAAACACAGATACCCCCGAACTCATCATCGTGGTGGACAAACTGCTCACGGGGTTCGACGCGCCGCGCAATGTGGCGCTGTATATCGCGCGCAGCCTGAAAGAGCACACGCTGCTGCAAGCCATCGCCCGCGTCAACCGCCTGTACCCCGGCAAGGATTACGGCTATATCATCGACTACTATGGCGTGGTCACGCAGTTGCATGAGGCGCTGGAACTTTACAGCGCCCTGGAAGGCAAATTCGATCAGGAGGATCTAGAAGGGACGCTGACCGACCTGACCGAAGAGCTCAAAGGACTGCCGAAATTGCACGACGCGCTTTGGGATCTGTTCCGGGACATCGCCAACAAAAAGGATGAGGAGGCCTTTGAGTTGGCGCTGGAGAAGCCAGAGCGGCGGGATGAATTCTACACCAAACTATCGAAGTTCTGCCGCGTTCTGAGAATGGGGCTCTCCAGTATTCACTGGGTGACCGCCATCCCGGCAGACACGGCCGAGCGCTATAAACGGGACGCGGTGTTCTTTCAAAACCTGCGCGCCTCCGTGAAGATCCGCTATGCAGAGGAAATTGATTACCGGGATTACGAGACGCAAATCCAGAAAATGTTGGCGACCTACGTGCAGGCGGACGAGATCATCCAGGTGGTGGATCCCGTGAATATCTTTGAGCGCCAGGCCTTCGAGAAGGAAGTGGATAGGGCACAATCCCCCCGGGCACAAGCCGATATCATTGCCAATCGGACCAAGAAAACGATCACCGAAAAGATGGAAGAAGACCCGTTCTTCTACCGGAAGTTCTCCTTGTTGCTGGAACAAACGATTGCCGATTACAGGGAACAACGCATATCGGAATCCCAATATCTGGCCAAGGTCAAAGAAATCATGGAAAGCGTGCGCGATCGGCGTAAGTCAAATCTGCCGTCCGCATTGGAGGGGAACGATTTTGCCCAGGCCCTCTACGGAGCGGTTTCTGAACAACTCTCTTCTACCAAGGGATGGACCATGCGGGAAGCTCCCGCTCGCTTCGGGGAGGAAAAAACGTCCGGGGTTATCAACCTCGACCAGATCCGCGCGGAGATGAGCCTGCGCATGGAGGAGATCATTCGGAACGAGGCCGTCGTCCGCTGGCGCGACAACCCGGACGCCCAAAACCGTATGCGTAATCAGATGGACGATTTGCTGTTCCAACTGCAAAGCACGCAGGGAATCACCCTCGCACTGGAGCAGATGGACTCGCTGATTGAATCTTGCCTGCGCATTGCACGCAACCGCCCAAATGACGTGTGACCTTTTTGGAGTGCGGCGAACGGATTGCCCTCCAAAGCTTTAGCGAAGGTGGCCGCCGCTTTCTGAGACGAGTTCCGGCTTGCCGGCGGGGACAATAGGCATTAGAACTGCGAGCAAGCAATGAAAAAGATTATAACAGCAGTCGGGATCTGTGCTATCAAACGATCCTCCCGCAGCACGCTTGCAATCAGCGTGCTGCCGGATGGAACGGTGGAGATAGCTGCGCCACGGCGCACAGTCCTGTCTAAAATACAGACGAAAATAGAAAAACGCGCCGGGTGGATTCGGCGTCAACGCCGTTATTTCACCATTCTTCATGCAGAACGTCCGGAGCGACGATATTGCACCGGCGCAACTCATCGTTACCTGGGGCGGCAATACCGGCTGAAGGTGACGATCGCAGACAATCCAGGCGTCAAGTTGCGGGGCGCCTGCCTGCATGTCGCATCCCGATCAGTTTCGAGCAAGGCAGTCGCCGTTTTGCTCGCGGCTTGGATGCGGGAAAGAGCCAAAGAACAGTTCAGCCGACGGCTGGTAAAATGGCGGAACTGGTGTGTCGAGCAAAATTTGCCGGAACCAAAATTACACCTGCTTAACATGCCCAAACGCTGGGGCAGCACCCACAAGAATGGACGCATTTTTCTGAACCCGGAACTAGTGCGCGCACCTTCTCCTTGCATTGACTACGTGATTATACACGAGGTTTGCCATTTAAAACATCCGTGGCACGACAAAGGATTCTATACTGAGCTTGAAAAGTTGCGCCCCACGTGGCGGGAGCTCAAACGCCGTTTGGAAGCCTCGGATCTGTAACGGGCGGCGGCGTGGGCTTCTCGTCCTGGTGGTTCGCAAAATTGGCTTGTTCAGAAGGCGGAAACCGGGTAGTAATCTGGGGCAAGTTCGGTGGTGGCAACATTTCTCGAAGGGTAATTTTTATGGCCATAGATCAATCCGCGGCAAACGATAACCCGGAGCCCGCAACCCGCCCGCCGTTCAACGAAGTGTCGGTCCTGTTTCCCCTGCTGACGTTTTACACGGTCGGCTACCTGGCGCTGATGACCGTGGATTTTCTCCTCAAGGGCGTGGTCGATCTGCCCGAGGGTATTATGCCGGTTTATATCGCCTTGCTGGGCGCGTATGCCGCCGACAAGGAAATCCGACGCTGGGTCGGCACTCCCGAACCGCCCCGGAAAGGCTCTTTTTTCGTCTATCTCTGGCTGTTGTTTTTCCTCGCCGCTTACATCATCCGCAGTTTCCAGCCGGACTATGTCCTGCCCAACAACCTGCTCGCCGTTTGCCTGCAGGTGCTCGGAATTTTCTTCGGCTCTCGTGCCTCCAAATATGCCTGGGAAGGGCGCAGCCGGACGGCGAACGATAGCGAGTTGCCCGAACGCGGAGAGCAGGTGCTGGAACTGATCCGGGCCAAAGGCAGGATCACGAATCGGGAAGTGGCGGAAGCTCTCCAAGTCTCTGCCGCCTCAGCCAAACGCATTCTGGCCGATCTGGCGGACCGAGGCGAAATCCGGCTCATGGGGGAAAAACGAGGGGCCTATTATATAAGAGCAACAGATGAGCCACAGAGGTCAGAGATCAGAAGTCATGACCATTCGCATCCGTGACCCATTGGACCTATATTTGACCCATATCCAACCCGCAATGGCCCGTTGCTGACCCATAATGACCCGTATTTTCGGGCAATGGGTCGCGGGTCTGACCCATTTTGACCCTATTTATTCCGTGACCAACCGGGCGCCGGCGGAGGGCTTGACGATGCGGACCTCGCAGGGATGACCGAAAATGGCGTTATAACTTTCCGTGATCTCGCGGCTGACCGCTGCCGCCTCGGCGGGATGAACCATCAGCACGCAACTGCCCCCGAATCCGCCACCCGACAGCCGGGCGCCGAGGACAGCGGGCATCTTGCGCGCCGCGTCCACCAGCACGTCCAGTTCCCGGCACGAGTTCTCGAAATTGAACCGTGAACTTTGGTGCGACTGAAACATTAGTTCGCCAAAGTTTTTTAAGTCGCCTGCGGCCAGCAGGCGACGTGCCTCCAGCACCCGGTGATTTTCCTCGATCACGTGTGCCGCTCGCCGGGCGGTGATCGGATCCATCCGGGGCGCAAACCGCTTCCATTCTTCCACGGAGACATCTCGCAGGGCTGTTACCTGGTGGTCCAGCACGGAGGAGAAAAAAGCGGCGGCCTCTTCGCAGCGTGCGCGGCGCTCGTTGTATTCCGACTCCACCAGGCTGTGCTTGACGCGAGTGTTGGCGACCAGGAAGCAGACATCCGGCCCCAGCGGAACACACTCGACCTGCCGTGATCTGAAATCGGTGAAAACCAGGGAGTCCGGCTCGCCGTACAGGCTGGAAATCTGGTCCAGCAATCCACAGCGCGCGCCGGTGAAATCGTTTTCGGCGGCTTGGCAGAGCCGGGCCGTGTCCAGCCGGGCGGGATGAATATCGAATAAGGCACCCAGTCCGAGCGCGGCGGCCACCTCAAGCGCCGCCGAGCTGGAAAGACCAGATCCCAGGGGAATGTCGCCGGCAAAGGTCACGGAAAAACCATGCTCGATCCGGCCGAATCCGCCCAGCTTGTTGACCACGCCCAGGATATAATTGGCCCAGAGCGGTTCTTTGACCGGCGCCGTCACCGGCAGATCGAAGGCGATTTCCTCGTGCATATCCACGGCGCGTAAAACGCAGGAGCTACCCGGCGCTGCCGAGAGGACCATGGCGATGCCCAGGTCGATGGCGGCGGAAAGAACGAAGCCCTCGTTGTAATCCGTATGATTGCCCAAGATTTCGACACGGCCCGGCGCATAGGAGACGCAGTGCGGCGGCGCGCCGAAGCGTTGCATGTGGGCCTGTTGGACTTTGGCAAGCAAAGAAGCGTTCATAACCATAAACGTTTTTCAGGGAGGGCGGGCATGTTGCCCGCCGTTCCCTTAAATCCGGACGGCGACACGCCGGCCCTCCCGTTACCACCGCAATTCATTCAACACGCCCTGATACGGCCATTGGCTGGAATCTGT
Source organism: uncultured Verrucomicrobiota bacterium (assembly GCA_964486075.1). Lineage (GTDB taxonomy): Bacteria > Verrucomicrobiota > Kiritimatiellia > JAAZAB01 > JAAZAB01 > JAHIJO01. The sequence continues at coordinate 48,084 of CAZALU010000007.1, read as the reverse complement.
TACCAATTTTTTTCGCACTGGATTCTGCCTCATGTATTCCCATTTGTCATGATAGCTATGTCCGTGTCTGAGCCGTGTGTCCCAGTAGTCTCTTTGCCATTGTCCAGCCTGTGAAATTTTAACGCAACTGAACGCGCGTTTCCAATGCGAGACCCATGCTTTCAGAGTAAATTCCGGTTTGTACGGCGAACAGAACAAGTGCAGATGATCCGGCATCAAAAGGTAATAACCAATGCGCCAGGCATCGGCCATGTGCCAGACTTGAACCAAGCTCTTATGCACGGTTGGATCAGCCAGCCAAGGCACCCGATCCTTTGTGCAAACCGTGAGGAAGACTATGGTAACTCCTTGCCGGGAGATGAGAACTCCATGCACCGGATGCTTTCGCTCCGGGAGGGCGGGCATGTTGCCCGCCGCTGCTAAAGCCATAATTCCCTCCTGACGGAAACAGACGGCGACATATCGTCTCTATCCAAACCCGGAAACGGTCGGCAGGAATGCCGACCCTCCCATAATTCCAGGGAGGGCGGGCATGTTGCCCGCCGTGTCTTTATCAAATCCGGTCGGCAGGAATGCCGACCCTCCCATAATTCCAGGGAGGGCGGGCATGTTGCCCGCCGTGTCTCTATCCGGCGCGGATGGCCTTGAGCAATTCCGTCTGGCGCTGATCCAGCACGGCCTGGGTTTTGGCTTCCAGATTCAGGCGCACGAGGGGTTCCGTGTTGGAGGCCCGCACGTTGAACCACCAGTCCGGGAACTCCACGCTGACACCATCCAACTCGAGGACTTTTCCTCCGGGATAGAGGTTCTTCAAGCGGCGCAGAACCGCTGGGGGATCCTTGACCTGCGAGTTGATTTCCGGGCTCTTGGCATAACGTTGGAGGGGCATGATCAATTCGGAAAGTGGCCGGCTGGAGGCGCTCAGGAGATTGGCCAGCAGGATCACGGCCATGGAGGAGCTTTCGGTGTAATAGTTATCGCGGAAATAATAATGCCCGGACAGCTCGCCGGCGAAAATAGCTTTGGCCTCACGCATCTGCTGTTTGATAAATGCATGGCCAACACGGCACTGGTGCGGAATGCCTCCGTTTTCCAGAATAACCTCCCGAACAGTCCAACTGCTCCGCAAGTCGTAAAGGATATTGCCCTGCTCCTTCTGCAGGATGCTCCGGGCAATCAGAGCGGTGATCATATCCATGGGGATAATCTCGCCTTTTTCATTTATAAATCCCACGCGGTCGGCATCGCCATCGAAAGCGACCCCGAAATCGTATTTCCCCTCACGCACTTTAGCTTGCAAGGTCGCCAGGGTTTCAGTTTTCAGCGGGTTGGCTTCGTGGTTGGGAAAAGTGCCGTCAAAAGTATCGAAAAGCGGGTCAATGGCAATCAAATCTTGCAACACCTTGGCTTCCATAATACCCATGGCATTGGCAAAATCCACGGCAATACGCAGGGGGCGTTTGATCGCCGCGTATTGAGCGACGTGGGCAGTATATTCGGGAAGAATGTCATAGGCGCTGAGGCGGCCGGGCTTCGCCGGCGACGCAGCAAAATCACCGCTCAGGACCAGGCGTTCGATATCCTTGATCCCGGTGTCGCCGCTGATAGGGATGGCTTGTTCGCGGCAAAGCTTGAAGCCGTTCCACTCGGCAGCGTTGTGCGAAGCCGTGATCATGATGCCGGCATCAGCGCCCAATTTGCCGTTGGCGTAATACGACATCGGCGTGGAGCAGAGCCCGAGCCGGATAACATCGACCCCCTGCTGGAGCAAGCCGCGGGAAAGCGCCTCGAACATGGGCTCCGAATGCGGGCGCATATCCTGACCCACCACGACCTTGCGGCACTTAAGAAAGGTCGCAAACGCGCGCCCGATCTTGAATGCCGTATCCTCGGTCAGGTCCTTACCGACAATCCCGCGAATATCATAGGCCTTGAAAATTCCGGACATAAATTAATCATTGCCACAAAGGCGCGAAGGCACAAATTATTCATTTATAGGAAGCAAAGACTCGGTAATCTCTGGTTCCTGTTTTACCAGATCGAACACCTCAAAGATATCCTTTTTCGATCTTTCTTAGTGTCTTGGCGACTTGGTGGCAAATAATTCAGGTTAAGCGATGGCGGCCTTGGCTTGGGCCACGATTTTGGCGAAGCCTTCCGGGTCATGGATGGCGATTTCTGAGAGCATCTTCCGGTTCAAGACCACATTGGCCTTGGTTAACCCCTCGATGAAGCGGCTGTAAGTTATGTCCTGCTGGCGGCAGGCGGCTGACAGGCGCACGATCCAGAGACTGCGGTAGTCACGTTTCTTCTGCTTGCGGTGGATCGTGGCCAGCTTCATGGAGCGGTCAACGGCTTCCGAGGCCTGACGATACAACTTGCTCCGCGATCCGTAAAAACCCCGGGCCAGTTTTAGTACTTTCTTTCTCCGCCGGCGCGAGGCCGGAGCATTGGTTACTCTAGGCATGATCGATCTCCCTTTTATTAAAACAAATGAATCAGACGTTTTGCTTCCTGTTTCACCAGTACGCCACCACGCCGTGCGTGGCGTTTACGCTTGGAAGATTTACTGGTGAGGATATGGCCCCGGCCGGCTCCGGTATGCTTTATTTTGCCGGTCGCCGTTTTCCGGAAGCGCTTGGTGATCGCTTTCTTGGTTTTCATCTTGGGCATGTTTATTTCCTCCGTCAATGCCGGGCCCGTAGTTTTAGACCGAATTAGGCGAGCATTATTAGCCGATTGGCATCGCCGCGTCCAGTATTATTTGCATCCGCCGGATGTTCGGTCCGAAAGCGCGTCATGAATAATGCGCTTCATCTTGTCGTTCCGGAAGATGGAGCGGCTTGGCAGTCGTTGGTTCTGCTTCGGCCTGGCCCAGGGCCAGGCGCGCGGATAGAGCCAGCAACAGGCTCGCGCCTTTCAGTGTAATCAATAAAATACAGGCGGTCTGGACGCCCCATATCGGAAGCAACACGACGCCCACGGCGAAACCACCGAACGCGGCGCCGAACAGATCGGCCGCATTGGCTTGCGCGGCGGCAGCGCCCCGGGTGACGCCGGCAGCGACCAGCAGGCGGACGACAACTACAAATTGCGCGCCCACCGCCCATCCCACCAGCAGGATGGCGCCGTTGATCAAGATTTCAACCCAAGCATCTGAAGCAAACAACGCCCCTGAATGCAAACAGGCTTTGGCCAAGAAGGGCACACAAGCCGCCAGACTCAGCAGAAGAATATCCAGTCCCAGCAAAGCCCACCAGGTGCCGGCCGCCACAGGCGTCCGCCGGGCGGCGAGCAAGGCACCCAACATCAGACCCAGCATGAACATAGCCACGATCAGGCCGATCCGCGCATAGACATAACCGAGCAGACTTTGAAATACATAAACCAGGATCAGCTCCAGCGCCATGCCACAACAACCGGTGGAGGCCAGCACCAATCCCAGCATACCTCGCGCCCACCGGCGCCGGATTGCCCCGCCCGGTTGAAATGTCAACGTCGTTCCCGGCCCAGGACTGCACGCTTCGATCTGGGGTGTGGCATCCGGCAGTCGCCGGGTCCTCAAGACGTTCTTTAGCCGATCTGAACGCGTTAGGGATAACACGTTCCAGCTGGATAAAAAGCATCTTTTGCCCAACATACGACAACCATGCCTCGCGCAACGCCGACAAACCCCCATCCCGATTCCAACGATAAATAGCAACAGCCCTGCGATTCCGATAGCAGCGCATATTCGACCGAAGCGGACGCTGCCCAAGCCGGCCAAAAAACCTTCCAGCCGGGATCCGCTAAAGAGGCTCCATAGCCTCAGTTGATAATAGGTAGAAATGGGCTGCAGGGCGGTGTTGATCGGCGCGGATACCCCGGCCAGACGGCGCTCCACGAACTCGGTTTTAGCGGGGCTGATCTCGTCAGCATTCAAAAAATACTCAGGCCGGAAATAGCGGTGGCGCAGTCCTGCGTCAGCGCTGCGCTGGAACAGGATCTGGCGGTCAAAGGTCAACGGACTATCATCCATTCCGACGAAATACTGGTTACGCGTACCAGCGGTGATCAGAATCCGGGGGAACACCCGCTTTAGCGATTGCCGGACGGACGCGCTCAAGGCCGCCGCATCTTCCTGAAGATCCTCGGATGCCTCCACGGCGGTGTACATAAATCCGCCGGCCGCCAGGCGACGTTGGACAGCCTGGTAAAAATCCAGCGTATAGAAACGGTTCAGGGCGATGGTGGTGGGCTCGGGGGCATCCACGATGATCACGTCAAAGGTTTCACTGGATGTCTTGACAAAGCGCGGCCCGTCAGCTACGGCCTGGGAAAACCGTGGATCGCGAATCGCCTGCCGGTATTCCCGTCCGCCGGCCCGCTCCAGCAGGCGACTGATCTCCCCATCCAACTCCACATGCACCAGCCGCCGCAGAGGATACTTGAGCAATTCGGGAATATCCGTCACTGGATTACCGCCAATGAACAGGACAGACTGGGCAGCGGGATTCTGCGCCATGATGAAATGAACTTTATGTTCCCCGATTATCTGATCGGGAAAAACCCCCAGCACCATCCCATTGCCATAAAATGTCGTTTGTCCATAGGAATCGATCAAGGCCAGATTCTGATAGCGCGAATCGACAGAAGCCACCAGCCGGGGCGAGCTCCCCTCGGCGGCAGACACCGCATCCCCCAGCGCCCCGAAAGCCTGCCAGCGCGCTTCCAGGCTTTTCCTTTCAAGACCGGCAATACAATGCGGGCAGGCTGCGGCCACGGCCAGGCCCAGCAGAGGACCGATCAAAACATAGCGGGCTAGTCGGCTTGGCGTGGCGAGCATAGCCCCGCAAACCGCGACCAGGCCGGCAAACGCCATGATCGCGAACGGCGTCAACCATTGCACAAACACGAATGTGAATAAAACACCGCCGACCAGGCTCCCCAGCGATTCCACGGCATACAGACGCCCGGTGGCCTGTTCGGAATCGCCATGCGCCAATGTTCGTAAAAACTGCACCGAATAATCCGCCAACCCACCCCGTCCCGACGGAGTCGGGACGACCCTCTCAGGAGAGTATCCCGAGTTTTTCAGTCCCCTCCTTGGAGGGGTTGGGGGTGGGTTCAATCCCAAGTCGGCGCGGTGCCCACGCATTGACTCATTCAGCGCCAATTGCTGCAGGTGGGCCAAATGGCAAGCGCATGGGAACAGAATACCGACGCTCAAACCGGTGGGCAAGAGCGCCAGACCGGCGCCGGTCAACATGGCAGCAAACGGCACATATTCACCGTATGGCACATGCAGGATAATGCGGATGATCCTGATCACCCATACTTGCGCCGGCAGCACCGCCGCCAGCAACAACAGCAAAACTGCCATACCCCGCCACAAATGGGACAAGGCCATGCGATGCAGCAGAGGCTGGACCATCAGCGAGCCGACCCCGATCATGATCAGCCAGACGCTCAGCATGGCCCCAATAGTCAGCTCGTTGCCATAAAACGCCGTCAGCAGTTCGCGCAGAAGCAGTATCTGCGCCAGCATGGCATATAGCCCGGCGCAGAACATCACCGCGAACAGCCGCCGCACAGAAGCACTCATTTCGCTAACTTTACGCGGTGTCATGTCCATGGATTGTTAGGCATGCAATCGGATAATTTAATCAAGCAAGAGGCGATTTATAGCCCGCCAGCGCTGGCGCTGGACACCGCGCCAGGAGACGCGGCCAGAAGGGAGAGCACATAGGGCACGAGATGGGCGGCCTTCTGCGCCTCGCCGGCCGGGTTCACGTGGCAATGGTCCACCCAGTTGGGAGCCGAAATTATATCGGCGGGAAACGGCGCATAACCCACCGCGTGTTTTTTTGCAAAGTCCTTAAAAATCTGTTCATGCCACAGGATTTGGCTCAGCTCGAAAGTTTTACCTTCCGACTCATAGGCACCGGGAGCTGCCCGGAACGGCACGAGGAGAACCGTGGCGTTGTCGCATAAAATTTCCCGGATAAGCGTTTCCATGTTGTGGGCGAACGAGAGTTGGTCGTCGGGAATAGCAACTATTTCCTTTACCAGACATCCATCCGGTTTGAACCAAGGCGCCGGCGGGATGGCTCCGTTTTTGATATAGAATGCGCCGCCAGTGAGCTGATCCACATAAAACACGTTAAGCATGACATAACTGAGAAAGCGGGATTTAGCCAGCCAGCGAAGGTGCGGAGGCAAGGGCCGCAGGTTGATCAGTGGCTGACGCCAATTGCTGTTATCGGGGTGATAATAGGCCTGGGTGTAGCCTTGGGCATCATTGCCGCCTGCATTGATGATAACCACATCGGGGCGATAATAATGATACTTAAAATGGTAATGGGTCAGGATTTCCGCCGAGGTCCCATAGGGCAAGCCGGCGTTAAGCACTTCCACCTCGGTATAATTCTTGGGTAGATCGGCCCGCAGTAATTCCTCCAACACGGCTGGATACGTCTGGTTGGGATAGGGCACGGTCCAGCCGTAGGTCGTGGACCCACCCAGGCAGAGCACCCGCAGGACGCCGGGACGGCGTTCGAGTGGCACGGCATTGCCGCGATAGCCGTCGGCATTGTGCTGCGGTCCGTTCTGGGGATGCACATAGTTCGGAGCACAGATATATAGCAGGTAGGCCTGCCCGATGGTGTTCTGCACCCGCACCAGCTGGACGTTCTCCTTGCCCCTCAGAATACGCCGTCCCAGCCGGCAGGCGGGCGTCATCAAACTCCAGCTCATCCACTCCGCAAGAATCACAAGCAGCACAACAAGGATGACGCCGAATGTCCACTTTTTCCAGAACGACATATTGTTACCTCTTTTCCTTTACGCAACAGACCGGCGGCCGCCCTCTTGCCTGAACTCCGAACATTAAATACCGGACTGAACATGTGCAATACATCAAGGTAACGGCTCAAGACTGAACGGTCAATTCTGCGCCCAGCATAAAATCCTTCGCCTTGGCCTGGGGATGATGATAACGCTGGCGGGACTTCGTTACTCTGCCGTACTGGATCGCCCGGGCCGGACACCATTGCAGACAGGCCATGCACTGCTCGCACCGCCCCAGCCAAATCGGCTTCTTATCAACCAGCTTGATGTTATTGACCGGGCAGACCTTTGCGCACAAGCCGCATTGGCGGCAGGTGGATTCCACCCAAAACTTCTTATCAGCCTTGCGGAAATGATTAATAGCCAATGTATTCCCCGCGAACGCAAGCCAACGGAATAGCAAGGACGAATCCTCAAGCGGACCAAGCTGTCCCGTTTTAATCGCCGCGGCAATCCCCGGCAGCCTTTCTCGCATTTTATCGAAGCACTTCTGCTGTTTCTCAACGGGTAGCGCATCCGTCAAGATCGGATAATTTGTCGGCATGAACAGGGTCCAGCCGCCGGACAGGCGTCCGCCACCGGCCCGTAAAATACCGCGGATCTGCCGGTGAGGAACGCCCGCCTTGCCCGCGCAGTTCGCTACGCTAAAATAATACGCGTTGGGGTTCACAGGCATGTTGCGCAGGAATTTTTTCACAATGCCGGGTAAACCGAACGCATACACCGGAAAAACGAAACCCACTTTTCCCGCGTCCGGCATTGGACCGGCGCCCGCCTGGACCATGGAAATCAAGTCCGTCTCGCCAAGCGCCGCCGCCAGTTCCCGGGCGATGGCCAGCGAGTTGCCCGTGCCGGAAAACCAGTAGATTATCGTTTGCATAGTCCACCTCTCTGATTGCCTGTTAATACGACCTTGGATTCGGAAGTTTGCGCCACTACGAAACACGCAAAAAGCGTGAAACATCCCCTTCTTTCGTGTATTTCGTGTGTTTTGTAGTTAGAGTCAATTGCAAAAGTCCTATGAATGCGATCGAACATGTCCCGCCGGCGCCGAAAACAGGAAGTTTTCCTTCGATATGGGAGGGCCACGGTCCCTCGTGGCCGTCTTCTCGGGGACTTTTGAAACTGACTCGTTAATCAGATTTGCTTAAAAATTCCAGCCAGGCCCGGCGAACGGATTCAACGGTGCGCAGGCCAGCCCGCAGGCAGTCCTCGATAAATCCATCCATGGCCCGGGCGCAGGGCGACAGCAGCACCGCATGGCCGAGCGATTCGCCGCGCCCGTTGCGAATGTAATACACCTCCCGCACCCGGCGCGTCAATCCCGCAGGTGTCCGCTCAAGAACAACGGGAATGAACATGCCCAAGCCGTCGAATTGATCAAGGGGTACCCGATTTTCCTCGACAATCTGACCCCGGGCTTCTTCCAGCGTATCCGCATGAAGATTGGTTACCAGCCGACAGCCCCGCCGGCCCAGCGCCACATATGCGCGTAACGCCTCATCCCAGATATAGCCATCGTAAGCCCCGGGGCTGATTTCATAGGCCACCACGCACGTCCCCGGCGCCGCCGTCCGCCATGGTTCGTCCTGCGCCGCCAGGGCCACCGGTTCACCGGCGGGCAGCATGGCCAGCAAGGCGCTCATGACCGTGGTCTTGCCCGCCCCGCCCGCCTGCGCCCCAACCATCCAGGACGAGCCGTTGGCAATCCGTTCCAGGACCCGGCACAGCAGGAGATTGTCGAACGTTCCCGCCAGCAGCAGATCGATGACCGAGAGCATCCGCCCACCCCGCTGGTTGCTGCGGTTGACGTAATATAATACCTGGTCCTGTGTGTCGGGCATCTTTAAATCGAATACCTTTCAAGAAATGCGTAATGGCGTGCATAATAGCCGCAATCTTGGCAGACGCCAATCCCGGACTTAACACTGGTCAATTGTTTCCGCCAGAGGCTTCCTGCAGGCACGGCACTTATCGCCCCGCAAACGGGGCGGACTTTATTCTGAATTGTAGGGCGGGAACACCCCCTGGGCTTCCCGCCGTCCGGGAATGGGTCGGCGGGCAATCCCGCCGAAACGGCGGCACGTGCCCGCCCTACAAATAACAAATTCCTATCAAATTAAATTAGGCCCCCGCAGCAGACAACTCCGACTGTAGCCAATCCGTCAGCTGACGGATTGATGTCGGTCTTTGTTCCCGAAGACCGCGACCAGCGGTCGCGGCTACAAAAGAGTAACGGCGGAGTTACGGGCACGCAACAGGCCATGATCCACCAGCGGTTCTTCCTTCCCGATCCGACAAGAAAATCTTTGCAGTTCTCGGCGCGGCAACTATACTGGGACGCTATTGATAGAAATCGCCCTAATTCATGCAAAGAACGAATCTCCGCAAAGCGGAGCAACTATATTCCCAGTACGTGTCTGTCATCCTGAACGAAGTGAAGGATCTCATCCGCCCTGATCAATAACACCGAGATTCCTCGCTACACTCGGAATGACAATCATAATCGTATACCTTTGAATTTCCATACATCAAACTAGCCTGCCCCGCGTGGGGACGGCATTGAAAGATGAAGAAACAAGAGAGCGGCCGGAGGCTCGTGCTTCGTAGCACAGGCCAGCTACAGAAGCGGCAGATAGATTAATAATGGAACCGGGACGCCTTCACCCCGGTTATTTCAAAGGAGATTACACTATGCGCCCCACAAAATCTGTTGACCAGGCCTATAAACTCGCCCAAACCGCTTATAGGCGCCACGGTGTGGATGCGGAGAGTGCCATGAAGCGGCTGGCGGCGATTCCGCTTTCCCTCAATTGCTGGCAGGGCGACGATGTCGTGGGCTTCGAACCGGCGGCGGGCGGCGACTTGGGCGGCGTGATGCCGACCGGTCAATACCCGGGCCGAGCGCGCAATGCAACCGAACTTCGCTCCGATCTGGACCAGGCGCTCAGCCTGATTCCAGGTCAGCATCGCGTCAACCTGCATGCCATCTACGCGGAAACCGGCGGCAAACGGGTGGATCGCGATGCGCTGGAGCCGAAACATTTTGCCGCCTGGATGGACTGGGCCAAAGCCAGGCGGCTGGGCCTCGACTTCAACGGCACTTTTTTCTCGCATCCCAAAGCCTCCGCCGCCACCCTAGCCAGCCGCGACCCGTCCATACGCAAGTTCTGGATCGCGCACGGCATCGCCTGCCGCCGCATCGGCGCCGCTATGGGCAAAGCACTGGGTAAAACCTGCGTGACCAATATCTGGATTCCGGACGGCGCCAAGGATACCCCGGCCGACCGCAAAGCGCCTCGCGAACGCCTGCGCCAGTCACTGGACGATATCTTCGCCAAGCAACTGAATCCCGCCCATAACCTGGATGCCCTCGAAGGCAAACTTTTCGGGCTCGGGTCAGAAAGCTACGTCGTCGGCTCCCATGATTTTTACCTGGCTTACGCCGCCATCCACAACAAACTCCTCTGCCTGGACATGGGCCATTTTCATCCCACGGAATCGCCGGCCGACAAGATTTCGGCCATCCTGACTCAGTTGGACCAGCTCCTGCTGCACGTCAGCCGGGGAGTGCGCTGGGACAGTGACCACGTAGTGACGCTCACCGACGAACTCAAGGTGCTGGCTGAAGAGCTAGTGCGCGGGAATTATCTAAAGCGCGTTCATATCGGGCTGGACTTTTTCGACGCCAGCATCAACCGCGTCGCCTGCTGGGTGATCGGCAGCAGGAGCATGCTCAAGGCCCTGCTGCTGGCTTTCCTGGAACCGACCGCACGCCTGCGCGAATTGGAAAACGCCGGCGATTTCACTTCACGGCTGGCCCTGATGGAGAGGATCAAGAGCCTGCCCTTCGGCGCCGTGTGGGACGCCTACTGCGAAAGGCAGGGCGTACCTGCCGAGGAGCAGTGGATCACGGAAGTCAAAGAGTACGAGCGGCAGGTGCTGAGCCTCCGCGGGAAATGAGTGGAACAACTATTTCACAATCACCGTGAAAACATTCGTATCGACCGGCGGCTTGTCTTTTTCCCACGGCCGGACATATTTCAGAGCGATCTCGGCCTGACCCTGACCGACCGCTTTGAAAGTCCATATCTCATGGCCTCCGACCCCCACCCGTTGCCGTTCGTCGGGCTGTCGGATATAGACATTAGCAACCAGGCTAAGCACATGTTCATCCAGCGGTTTGCTTAACTGCCAGCCGTATCCCGTCGTGGGATTGGCCTTAATCCGGATGGAAAACTTTTGCCCCGCAGCCGCCCGGATTGGAGTTCCGGGGTGCAGGTATTCCTCGATGACCGAGCCATGCACATTCGTGGCGTCTGATTGCACCGCAACCGCCTCGTTCGTCGTTGCCGGCGCAGTGGATGCGCAAGCTTGCAGTAAAACGGCGGCAGTCATGAGCGACAAGACCTTGAAATGCCTTTGAAACATGTAAGAAATACCGGCCACGATGAAACGTGGCCCTCCAAAACCAAGATATTTTTCAGATGGAGGGACGCGCTCTGTCGCGTCCACGGTCTGGATCGACTGCCTTTTGCGATGTGGTTTCATTATTTCTTCTCCGCGTGGTTTAAACAGAAACACTATACGGCTCGAAATATTGTGCCACGGATAGTCATGGAAATAGATAAAAAGTTATTATGACGCAACGGCTCTGTTTGTCATCCTGAGCGCAGCGAAGGATCTCCTTGTTGTTGGTTGCCTGATGATATTTTTCGCTTCGCTCAAAATGACAAACCATGCGTATGCTGGCTTGTTGAGACAACCTGACAGTTAGGTTGTGACTATCCGTGTTTAATCCGTGTTCATCCGTGGCTAATTATCGTGAAATTTACTGTCTTTCAATCCTTCCCGGCCGGCTTGGCCAGGATGTATTTTTTCGCCGTGCGCCGGTCAAGCCGCGCGCGGCGGGCCACCTCCTCATAGGTGCCATGCTGTTGGTATAGCAGCTTGCAATAGGCGGAGAGCAACGCCTCCGCATCCAGTGTGCCGGCTTCGATGCCCGCCAGCAGGCGCGCCTCTGCGTCCAGCGGCGCAGCCGGAACCGGGTCGCCGTCGTACCGCTTCGTAAGCAATATCCGGCGCACCGCCTGCTCCAGCTCCCGGACATTGCCGGGCCACGGATATTTTTCCCCCACCCCCCTGGCCAGCACCTCCCGGATTTCGACCGCCAGGGATGCCGATTCCCGTCCAATCAACCGCTGGATGACATGCACCAGCAGCGCATCCAATTCCCCGGAATCTTCCTGCAAACGTTGGCGCAGCGAGGGAACGGTGATCACGTCCGAACACAGCCGGTAAAAGAAATCGTTGCGGAAACGCCCTTGCCGGCGCAGTTCGTCCAAGGGCCGGTTGGTGGCGGCAATCACCCGCCCGCGAAAGCGCAATTTTTCGTGACTGCCCACCGGCGAAAAAGTGCGTTCCTGCAGTACCTGGAGTAATTTGATCTGGACCGGCACGGCGACATCCCCGATCTCGTCGAGAAAGACGGCCCCATGCGGACTGCAACGGGCCAAAAAACCTTCATGCTGATCCACGGCGCCCGTGAATGCCCCCTTGCGATGCCCAAACAGTTCCGATTCCAGCAAGGTGGGTGAAAATTGCGCCAGGTTAATCGCGACCAGACTGCGGGTGAAACTTTCGGCAAAACATCCTTGGCCCAAATTAAACGGGATGTAGCCGGAGCGCCCGATGGCCGCGGCGGCCGCCCCCTTGCCGGTGCCCGTCTCCCCCAGCAACAGCATGGAAAAATCCTCCATACGATCCCATAGATATTCATGGTACTGACGCATGTCGTGGGTAAACACATTGTTCCAGAGACGGCAGCGCAATTCCTTCATGCTGGAACTCCGTCCGACGAGTCCCCTGGCAACGAAATAAAAAGCCCGCCGCAACTGGTAAAAGACCGCAAAATAGCGGCTAAACTCTTCCGTCGAAAATCCGCGCCGGGTCATGAGGTCGCGCGCTGTTGACGCAAAAGGCACCGGCAGGGGGTCATCGCCGGCTTCGATTTGATCCAGAATCAACTGGTCAAACGCATCGATTAACTGATGAAACACGTCGAACAGAAAGGCTGTCTGAACGATGTTCCGGTCTTCTCCTTCAAACCGGCGTAAATCGCCAAAACCCTGCGTTTCCAAGCGGGCCACGTGATCGGCCACCGTTTTCATCACCTTGAGAATTCGCTCTTCATTGTCCCGGCAGCTCGTCTGATCAATGATCTTAATATCCGTTTCCACCCGCTCATCGCTGAACGGGTTGCTGAACGCCGCTTCCGCCACCAAGCGTAAGAATCCCCGATCTTCCCCCGAAAGATGAACTGTCTTATTCATACATTAAATGTACATGATGTGCTCATTGTTTGTCAATATGCAGAAACATGACAGATCAGACACATCCTCCGTATCTAATGCTAATAAACGACTTGTAACTTTTTATAATTCTTGGCACGCAGCCTGCTATTCCTAGATATCATGAAAGGAATACTAATATGAAACAAATATCAGCAATAATGATCCTCGCCACAATTCTGCTGGCGGCGGTGGTGGTGGTGGCGGGGACGGCTCTGACTAATCAGAGGCTTCACAGCAGGGATATCCCTAGCCAGCTGCTATACAATAACATTCAGACACCAAACTGGTGGCCGCATTGAGAAAACTATGCTCCTATTATGCGGCCTTGGGTAGCGGAGGCTTTACGCCTCCGAAGATCGCAGGGATAAACCCTGCGCTACCGTGGGTTGCGGGTACGGCCCGCGTTAAATGTTTGTTAGCCCGTCTTTACCACTCGTGGGTAAAGATGGGTTAGGTTGAAGCGTATGGGCGGTTGCCGGACGCCACCGGCGGAGCGGATGGGTGGAGCGCGTTGTCCCTTCCGCCCTAGGGATCCGCCTCAGGCATAGGCGGAAACGCGCTTCCTTGTCTCAATAAGAACAGTATCAGTATGAAGATAAAAAAGACAAACATTGCAGTTTCCTTTGCCATCGTTTGCGCGGGCAGCTTCGTGGCGCTCAATATCATCGCCCGCAATCACGCCCGGACAATGCTGCATTTCACTAACACCGTCAGGCACAGATTTCAAGCCATGGGCATTCCCTCGTTTCCCTGCGCACAGCTTCTTGTGTTTTGGGGAGGACGCCAAATCGGTTTCAACGGTTTCAGGCATAATCCTGTCGAATATGCACACAGCGTATCCTGTCCCATTCTGTTCCTGCACGGGACGGACGACCCGCGGGCCCGACTTGACGAAGGCCAGCGGGTCTATGCGGCAATACCGGCGCCAAAGTGGTTCAAAGCTTTTCCCAATGTCGGTCATGAAAGCTATCTCTCCCGGTATCCCAAACAGTGGAATGAGGCCGTTCAAGAATTTCTGGCTATTGCAGACTTAACCACTGCCAACAATGCACTTGTCGCCCACCAACAGAGGGCGGGAACGCCCCCTGGGCTTCCCGCCGGTTTCGAAACGGACCCGGCAGGCAATCCCGTCGAAACGGCGGGACATGCCCGCCCTACAAACAACAATTTTCGGTTAGATCGCACCACGCCGGGCACCGGCGACTATGTCGTCCTCCTTCACGGGATGGGCCGAACGGCCCGGTCAATGAAGAAACTGGAGGCGCATTTCCTGGCCAACGGCTTCCAGGTGGTCAACCTCGCCTACCCGTCAATCCGGGCGTCAATTGAAACACTGGCGACCCAACACCTTGACCGGGCGCTGGCCAGTCAATGCAGTCAGCCGAAGCGTAAGATTCATTTTGTGACGCACTCGCTGGGCGGCATCGTGGTGGCCTACTACTTAAAAACCCACGCGCTCCCTAATCTCGGGCGGGTGGTGATGCTCTGTCCGCCAAGCCAGGGCAGCGAGATCGCCGACCGCTGGCGCAACAATATCATCTACAAAATTCTTACCGGGCCGGCGGGTCAGCAGCTGGGCACGGGGCCGGCCAGCGTGCCCAACAGCCTGGGAGCCGTGAATTTCGAGCTTGGGGTTATCGCCGGGGATCGGCCCCTGAATCCCTGGACTTCGCATATCATCCCCGGCGCCGATGACGGCAAAGTAGCGGTTGCCCGGACCAAAACGGCGGGCATGCAGGATTTCCTCGTGGTGCACCAGTCGCATACCTTCATCATGCGCGATCACGAAGTGATCAACCAGGCGCTGTATTTTATCACCAACGGATTCTTCAAAAAACTCGTCAATCATCAGCCTAATATCCATGCCGGCACCAAACCGGCGGACGCATTGGGCCAAGGCAGGATAAAAGCTTGAATCCTAGTACCTGAATTTTGCACCGAGCCGGCGCAAAATTCACTCAAAGGTCCGCCACGTGAGTCACGTTCCACGTGCCAACGCGGTCACGTGATGATGGCCGCGTAAAACGCGGCCAAACGGGGCTAACCACGTTAGTTTCGAAAACAACCCAACGGGTTATTTTTGAAACTTCATGTCTTACGCCAGCAGGCAATGCCCGCTTAGGCGAAAGTGAATATTGCACGATTATCATGCAATATTCAGGTAGTAAATACTCAGGTGGATAGACTGTAGGCTATTAGGGTTTGGATGGCATAAATCGAACATACAGCATGAAACAGGGCTTGTCCTCAAGACGCTTCTCCGGCAATCTGGATGCGTTAGTGATAACACGTTCCGCCTTGATGCAGAAGAATCTGTGATATCAAGGTATGTCGACAAGTTTGGTAGGGAGGGCCAGATAAACAAAACAATCCATGGAGGCTTGTTGGGAAAAACACAAGGCTTAGCCAAGCCCGATGCTCCCACAACGCAATGAATATTATACTCCTCCAGCTTGGCTCGGCTTTGCTTTACGGCCTGGCCGGGGTCTGCCTTTACGTCATGCTCTCCAACCGCTTTTTCATCCTCCTGCGAGACAGCAGACGAAAACTCCCAATCATGATGACCTCGCTTCTCGTCATGGCCGGCGGGCCGGCCGTCTTCGGTTTCTTCGCCTGGCGCACACCGGGGGTCATGGTACCCCTGGCAATCCTGGTTCTCATTTTGGCCGGTGAAATCCGGATGCTCCGGATCCGCAGCGCATACACCGCTTCCGGACCGATTGACTCCACACCGCACAAGGTGCCTTTATTAACGCCCATCACGACCACCGATCTGGTTACCCACCGCTACGAGATCAGGAGCCCGAAATGGAGCGGCCGACCGTTGCGGATTGTCCACATCACCGACATGCATGTCAGCGCCTCCCAACCGCTGGAATATTACCTGAACGCGCTAAAGATCGCCGAGCAAGCCAAGCCGGACTTGGCCGTTTTTACTGGCGATTTCGTCACCAGACCATCCGCACTGCCAATGCTAAAACAGATCCTGCGCCCCGTCGCGCGCGCCGGAAACCTGGCGGTCTTCGGCAACCATGACTACTGGACCGATCCGGAAACCATTCACACCGTGCTGAAGGCAAGCGGGGTGCGCCTGCTCTCAAACGAAACCGTCATCCTGGATATCGCCGGCCACCGCCTGGCGGTTTCCGGGTGCGACTATCCCTGGGGACCCCGCGCGGACAATCTGCCGCTGCCACAGGACGGCCTGCTCCACCTAGTGTTGTCGCACACGCCGGACAACATCTACCGGCTTGTGCGCGCATCGGCCGACGTGGTGTTTTCCGGGCACTGTCACGCCGGGCAGATCAGAATACCGGTTCTGGGCCCGATCATCGTGCCCTCAATTTACGGTCGGCGCTTCGATCATGGCCACTTCCTCGTCAATGGAACACATCTTTTCGTAGGCAGCGGCATCGGGGCGGCGCATCCACCCATCCGGATCTACTGCCAGCCGGACATTTTTATGGTGGACATTCTGGCAGAAAAGATCTAAATGGATGACATAAAGACAGGATACCCACCCCTGCCGCTCCAGGGATGGGAACTGATCAGCTCTTCAATATTCTTGATCCCCTCCTGGGAGGGGTTTGGGGTGGGTTGTGACATTGTCCTTGCCCCATCCGGGTCAGGCAGGAACCAACATGTTTGAAAAGCTGACCGAAAAATTGTGCAAGCATTTCGGTGAACGACCCCGCTTCGATCCGGCACGGTTTGGAGATCCGGTCGCGATGCAAACTGAATGGACCCCCATCAAACGGGGTGGAACCAACTTCCGCACCCACACAGTGGCGCAAACCGGGATGGCCCGTTTCGAATTCCGCGCATCCGCCGGTGCCTATTTGTTTTACCTGGTCTTTCTCGTGGCCGGACTGGCAGTGGCCATCGGCATCCCGGCCAGCGAGTATTTCAAGGGCGATTTCGCAGTCGGAGCCAAGCTGGTATTGCCCCTGGTATTTGGTCTGGTATTCGCGTCCATCGGCGGCGGCATGCTCTATTTCGGCACCCTGCCCATCATCTTCGACAAGGGTCGCGGATTCTACTGGAAGGGCCGCACAGCCCCGTACCAACTGGCAAACCCGGCCGTTCACAAGAACGCCGCCCGTCTGTCGGATATCCACGCGCTGCAGCTCATTTCCGAGCTTTGCCGCGCGAAAAACAGCAATTATTACAGCTACGAGCTCAATTTGGTGCTGGAGAACGGCCGCCGGTTGAATGTGGTCGACCACGGCAACCTGGAGAAAATTCGCACGGACACCGCCGCGCTGGCCCGTTTTCTTGGCAAGCCGGCGTGGGATGCGGCATGATTGAGCAACTTATCCATGCGGAATCGTTATATCATGCCCTAGACAGACCCGCCTCTGGCGGGAAAAATAAGCAAATATCCGGAAAGATTTTTTACCGCGGATAAAGTGAATGGGCACGAATGTTGGAAGACGGGAATGATGCTGGGATTCGTTTGGTTTATCGGAAATTGATATGTAACGTGGCGCAACATTCAGGTGCTCACATTCGAAAAGCAACATAGCCAGGAGATGCTTTATGGAATTAATGATGGTCTTGCTGATCGTACTGATGATTATCGGCCTGATCCAACTTGCCAAGATCAAGGGGAAAGTGCAACTGTTCGATATTGAAACCCTGAGCCTCCGCAACCGCCTCGAGGAGCTGAAACGGGAAATCGAGGCGCTCGTCAGGATGGCCCGAGGCGCGCGCGACCCGGCGCCGGAAGCCAAACCGGAACCGTTGCGGCCCGAACCGGCGCCGGCCGCAGTCCCGCGACTGGTGGTTAAACAGGCCATGCCGCCGCCGCCCCCCGCCCCGCCGCTTGTGGCGCAGGCGGCTGAGGAGATACCGTCCGAACCGGAGGAGCCCGCGCCTATGCCATCGACGGAACCGCCACCCTCGGCCCTGACGACTTCGGTACGCGAGATCCTGGGCAAAATCTGGTCGTGGATCCTGGTCGGCGAGGAGCACCGTCAAGCCGGAATGACCATGGAATTCGCGGTCGCCACGACCTGGCTGATGCGCGTGGGCATCATCGCGGTGGTCGCCTTCGTCGGCTATTTCCTGACATGGTCGATCGAGCACGCATTGATCGGGCCCATGGGCCGGGTGGCCCTCGCAATATTTTTCGGCCTGGCCATGTTGTTGAGCGGACTGAAGATGATGAACCGCCGCTGGAATATTCTGAGCCAGGGCTTCATGGGCGGCGGACTGGCAACCCTCTATTTCAGCATGTTCGCGGCAGGCCCTCTTTATAAACTATTGCCCACGCCAACAGTATTTTTGCTGATGATAGTGGTCACAGTGGCGGCGGGATTGCTGGCCGTCCGGACCCGTTCGATGCTGGTGGCGATTTTCGGGATCGTCGGCGGCTTCTGCACGCCCATCCTGCTGCACACCGATCATCCCCAGCTTCCCGTGTTCTATGGCTATCTCCTGCTGTTGAACCTTGGCATCCTGGGTATCGCCCATTTCCGGCAATGGCGCTTGTTGAATTACCTTGGATTCCTGTTCACTTATGTCCTGTTCTTTGTCTCGCTCGACCAGTACCAACGCGCCGATTTCCCCGTGGCCATCACGTTTCTATCCCTGTTCTTTGTGGTCCAGTCCCTGATGATCATACTCTACAACATCGGGCGCGCCATCCGGAGCAGCCTGCTGGAAATCATACACCTGGTCCTGAATGCCGCCGTTTTTTCGTATGGTGCCTACTACCTGATCCATAATGCTGTCGGACGGCCTTACCCCGCCTTAATGACCCTGGCCCTGGCCGCTTTCTATATTCTCCAGGTGACCTGGTTCCTCCGACTCCGGCTGACAGACCGGCCCCTGTTGATTTCACTGATCGCGCTGGCTGGTTTCTTCGCGGCGCTCACCCTGCCGCTGGTCTTGGAAAAGGAATCGCTGACGATCTGCTGGTCCTTAATGGCGTTCACGTTCGTCTGGCTCGGTCTGCGGCTGAACAGCCATTTCCTCCGGCATCTGGGCTATATCATGTACGGCATCGTGTTCTTCCGCCTGCTAGTCTGGGACCTGCATCGCAACTATGAGGTAATGCCTTCCCTCGCCACGCCCTGGGCGGTGTACGGCAAGGCCCTGCTCAGCCGGCTAATAACCTTCGGGACGGCAATCCTTGCCACGGCGGCAGCGTTCTGCATGGAACGGCGCCAGACAGACCGGGAGCCACAGGGTATCGTTGACGTGGCCAATGACACGCCAAACCTTGTCCCAGCATCCGTGGCCGGAGCGGTTCTGTTCTGGAGTGCGCTGGTGATCTTATTCGTTTTTCTGCAACTTGAATTCTATGCCATGCTGGTCTATTACACGCCGCTACGTCCGGCAGTGTCCACCCTGCTCTGGTGCGGACTGGCCGGCTATTTTCTCTGCCGTTATCGCGCGAACGGCCATCCTGTCCTGCTGGCGGGTCTTGGCGTTCTACTGACGGTGGCAACGATCAAAATGCTCGGGCTGGACTTACCGGCCTGGCAGGTCTGCGAGCACTATTATTTCCAAACGGCTTACACACCGGTATCCATTATCATGCGCTGGCTGGATTTTGCCTCTTTGCTGGGCCTGCTGTTCACGGCATGGATGCTGCTGGGCCGGCGGACGGCAAACTGGGCGCCCCAGATCTTCGGTTACGCCGGGCTGGCGCTGCTGTTCCTATTCCTGACCTTGGAAATCAACAGCCTGCTGTACTGGAAGCTGCGCGTCTTCCAGGCCGGGGGCCTCTCGATCCTCTGGGCGTTGTTCGCCGCCGCCTTCATCGCCGGCGGCATCTGGAAACGAGTCCGACTCCTGCGCTACATCGGGCTGATCCTATTCGCCGTGGTTACGGCCAAGGTGTTTTTCGTGGACTTGGCGCACATGCCCGTGATTTACAAGGCGCTCGCCGCCCTGGTCGTTGGCGCGCTGCTGCTCCTGGGTTCGTTCGCGTATCTCTACGCCAGCCGGCAGTTTCAGAAAGATTAACCACGGGGGGAATTTTACCACGGATAAAACACGGATATTCCACTGTTTGACAATCCGTGTTCAATCAGTGTTCAATCAGTGGCTGATTATCTTTGACAGCAGTGATGTTTTCTCATCAGTGCCATTAGGGGTAAAAGATCTTTACACGCAAACGCGATTACAACATCATTGCACAAGGGAAAAAAATGAAAACCAGCTGGATCATTCTGACCCTGTTTCTCGCCGCCGGCGGGCTGACCGCGGCTGACCTCCGCCCGTTTCCGTCTTACCGGGAGCTTCAGCCGCCGGCCTCCATCGCGGGCGACGTGGCCAGCGTGGCGTTGGACCGTCCAATCTATGCCGCCTCGGCCGGTCCGCGGGTGTACCTGCGGATTATCGATCAGGACAACCGCGAAACACCATTTCATCTGCGGCTCAAGGCGCCGGCCAAAAAAACACTGCGCGAAGTGACGTTCCCGGCCGAAGTGCTTTCGTTCCGGGAACTGCCTGACAACCGCGTGGAAATCATCGCCCGCCGGGACCCCAACCAGCCGCTTGCCGCCGGCCTGCGGATTCACACCTCGAAACAGAATTTCGAAAAGCAGGTCACAGTTTCTGGCAGCACGGACCGCGAACAATGGACACCCCTGGCAGAGGCCGTGCCCATCTTCGATTATGCCCGGTTCATCGACGTCCATAACGAGCTAATCACGATCACACCGCACGCTTTCATCTTCTACAAGATCGAGGTGGCCAACATCACGGAAACCAGCGATTCGCCGCTGACGGAAATCATCCGCAAACGGGTCGGCGGAGCCGAAACCGAAACGACGGAAATCAACACGTTCCGAAAGGAACTATTCCACATGGATCGCCTCGATTTTCTGGGGCAAAAAGAATCATTCCTGCCAGGCGAAACGGAAACCCGGGAGGAGCCGGTCCGCGAATGGATCGCCATGCACAACCCGGAACAGCGCCAGACCGTGGTGTCCTTCGGCGCCGTCCGCAATCCGCTGACAACATTGACGTTGGAGACGAAGGAATCCAACTTCAGCCGTCCGCTCGTGGTGGCCGGCGCCGAATCATCCAAGGGTCCTTGGACAGATTTGGCTGCCGGTCGGATCAGCCGGATTGACGCCGGCAAAGTCCACCAGCAATCCCTGGTGATTTCCCTGAACGGCGAACGGCGCTACAGGCATTACCGGATCATCATTGAGAACCAGGATAACCCGCCGCTGACGATCACGGGAGTCAGGGCGCGCGAAAATGTGTACGAGTCTCTTTTCCTGCCTAAGTCGGACTGCCGTTACCGGATATATTACGGCGGGAGCGGCGCGCCCGCACCGACCTATGATATAGAAACCGTGTTAAACGCCATCCCGCCCGGGACCGCCCTGGCCTGGTCAATGGGCGATGAAACAGAGAATCCCATATACACGCCCAAGCCCGGCGCCCGATCTGAATTCAACAGCAAAAGCCTGCTGATCGCCGCCATCGTCCTGATGGTTGGCCTGCTCGGCTGGGCCATATTCCGGATCACGAAAAAGGTCGATGTCCTCGGGCGGGACTAAGGTTCCATGCTATAGAGGCAGGTGGTAATGGCGAAGGCATTTGGCTGACTCATGCGCTTGAGCTCGTGGCCGGGGCCCCAGCTATCGGTGTAGATTATTTCGTTTGATGTGGCATTGTAGCCGATGATCAAACGCATATGCCCGCCGACCTGCTGGGGCAATTTGACCGTTTCCTCGACAAAGCCCAGGGTTACACCCCAGAAGAGCGGATAACCGCTGTTGATCTTGCCCTGGATGCTATTGACAAAACGCGCCTGCGCATTGCCGCCCTTGGAGCGGCTCTGCAAATAAATGCGTTTATCCATCTGCCTGTAAATTTGCGCCGCATCAATCACACCCGCTTGAGGCAGCACGATTTCGGCGACATGCTTGCGTTTGGCTTCCAGGTTATAATTCCGCACCTGTTTCAAAAAATCGTCGGCGTCAAATTTGTCCACCACCTTCAACTGTAGACCCGCGGCATAGGCCATGGTTTTCAAGGCGGCCAGCAAGGAGCTGGAGTCAGTGCCCATGCCGGAAGTTTTGGCCTTTTGGGCGATTTCGTGCTGATTCATATCCAGCCCGTAGTAACGCATGACCCTCTCAGTGGCAGCCACGGCACAATAGCCCTTTTGGCCCTGGTCAACCATGGGCACTCGGTCCAGATAGACATCGCCGCCTGGCTCACGCTTGATCTTCTGATACAATACGGCAAAACCGGCCCGGGCTTTTCCCGCCAGGCTTCCGCTAACGGCAACCTGCCCCCTATTCGCCTTGATCGTCAGATTCACAAACTCCGGCAGCGCCTGCCGGCCGGCTGTCAGACGATCCTTGACTATGGAATAAGCCGAATCGAGGCGATACTCAACGTTGGACGCAACCCACACGGTGGTTTGCGTCTTGCGCTCAGCGCTCGTGTCCTCCCGGCGGGTGACGTCTTTACCTGGCACCTCGGCAATCCCACTGATAATATTGGTTAGCGTCGCCACTTTCCTGAAAAATTCGTCTTCGCTGATCCTGCCCACGTCCCCGCGATTGAAAAACGACAGCATGACTTCGGTAACGGCATTGCTCGAGAAGCGAACGATCGTCTCCACCACGGGTTGGCTCTGGAAAGTCAGGAATCGAGCCTGCGAGCGCGCCGAAGCTTTATCCAGGGATACCCAGTAGAATTGAAGTCCGC
The DNA here is from genome assembly GCA_964486075.1 of uncultured Verrucomicrobiota bacterium. Taxonomy (GTDB): domain Bacteria; phylum Verrucomicrobiota; class Kiritimatiellia; order JAAZAB01; family JAAZAB01; genus JAHIJO01. Next base: position 25,216 of record CAZALU010000007.1, on the reverse strand, counting down.
CTGTTTTTCGTGCAAAGGCATCCTGATTCAATTCCCAGAAATCCGGGGCCAGGATTATGCTTTCCAATCCGCGTTTCGGATCGGACATAGTTTCGCCAGCCGCGCGGGCCAGGCCAGCCGCCAGCCAGCACGAGACCAGAACACACGCCCAACGCGCAACGCATAAATATCCGTGTTGAAATTGCATATCACTCACCCCTTTCAGGTCGAAAGCGCCTTAGTGATAACACACTCCACTTTTACGTTCAGCGGGTGGAGCGGCTTATCCATAAGCCGCTGGTACTTTGCTTGTCTCTATAACGTGGCTCACGTGGCGGCCCTTTGGGTGAATTTTGCGCCGACTCGGCGCAAAATTCAGGTATTAATCCCTACCGTCCCCCGGCTGGATCAGCAGCAGGCGCGCAGACGTTCCGATATCTGAGGCCCCGGCCATGGCGCTTCGCAAGGCCTCACGGCGCATGTCTTCCAACGGCGCCAAACCGAAGCGCTCCCAGCGTTCCATGGTCGGACAGACCGCCAGTGTGCGTTCCCAGAGCAGAACCGCCAGGCGATCCCAGTCAGCCGCCTGCGCTGCATCCCCCATGGCCGCACAGGTATAATGCCGAATTAGGAATCCCTCCACCAGCGCCACCGTGTCCTGAAGCGGCGGATCGTTAAAGGCCACCTGCAGGTTCTGCAGCAGGAAGTCCTCAAATGCCGGGAGTGGCGCGGGCCGGAGCAGGGCGCTCAGCGCCCGATAAACCTCCCGCGAGTCCGCCATCCGATTGTAAGCGAACAGGATCATCGTCGCTTCGCTTAAAAAATTGGCATAAGAAAAGTTTAGAATTTTTTCCTGCGGGCCGCTGCGCAGCGCCGCCGCGTAGGCTCGCTCGACGCGCGGCAGAAGATCCGGGTTGGGAGTAGCGAGGTAAAGTCCAGTTCGCGGCTCCAGGCTAAGCCGGCCATGCCGGAACGATTCCGCCAGGCACTGGCAGAGCATGTGTTCACAAGCCAGTTTCTCCCTGGCGGATAGCGCAACGCTGCTGCCACAATATGCCCAGTAAACGGCATGCGTAGCTGGCAGGCGCCAATCGAGCGGGCCGTATACCCCATCTATTTGCTCCATGATCGTCGGGTCCAGCTTATACTTTGCCTGCAACTGCAGCAGACTGGGGTCCGGCTGAGGTGCCCGGTAATCGGGCCGCGGCCCGTCAAACACTCCGGCCATTTCCTGCACCAGCTTCCACTTGTACACCACATGCGCCGGATCCATGTAAAATCCGATCTTGTGCTGGTACAGCCAGCCAAGTTCCCGATAGAGGGCGGCGCTGCGCGGATTGTATTTCAAGCCTTCGTCGCGCAAGAGCCTGATGCCGGCATCGACCCAGCGCCAACGGTCCTCCGGATCCGGAAACAGGATGCTGATATTGTAGGACAGATTCCAGGCGTTAAACGCCCAGACGGTCGTAAAGCGCGGCTCGAGCTTGGCGATCCAATCGGCTAACTGGGCCATCTCGAAAACCTTATTCTCTTCCTGCAGCCGGATGGCTCGCATCCACAGCAAATCAGCGATCATGCCGCGAAACCCGCCAAGAGCCACGGTTGTGAAAACCACCAACGGCGGCGATTGATCGAGGGTCGCGGAAGTTTCCCGTCCGTGGCTGACCCGCCAGTCCAGCAGGGACCGATGCGCCCGGCCCGCGCCCCACAAGCAGGCCAGGCCCAGGAGTAGCAGAAAAATAGAAAACCAATATCTCATTGGGAAAAGCTCAAGGGTTCAGGGTTCAGTTTGGCCTCTGGCACAGAGCCGCCAGATGGAACCATACTTACGACATTGTTTTCCTATCGTATAAGCTAACCCACTACTGTCTAAGATCGCCAGCCACTGATTGAACACGAATTGAACACGGATTATCAGACAGGGGGGCATACCTGTCCATGATCCATCTGTATCATTCATATAAACATGAACATCAGTGTTTAATCCGTGTTTCATCCGTGGCAAACATAGAAAATCATAGTTCTTCGACCCCGGAAACTGAACACCGTCCACCCTCCGCCTATTCAGCCGGCAAGCCCAGTTCCCGGCGACTGAACCACCAAGCGCCCAGCAACGCCAGGATAACGGCATATATGCCCACCAACACGAGCCAGGCCTGACTCACCAAACCCCAGGGAATCAGCCGAGCATCCGGCAAAAAGTCCAGCGGGTTCCAGCGATCAAGGTTCGGCATAATCGCGCCCAACGCCCGAAATATCGAGTTCATCATTCGATCCCAAAGCGCTATCATGAGCCCAGCCTGATCCGCACTCGCCTCACCAGCCATGGCCACCTGCAGCCAGCGGTTAACAGTTGCCATCAAGAGCAGCGCCAGGGAAACGAAAGCCGCCACGGGAAATGAAAACACGGCGCCGGCGGTCAACCCCAACGCAGAGAAAAAAGCCAGGCGCGCCAGAACCAGCAGTAATGCGCGCAGGTAATTGGCCTCGAACCGGCCGGTATTAACCAGCAGTTTCACGCTATCGGCGCCGCTGAACAGAAGCGTGACCGGATTTTGCGAATCCATATTAAGACAGCTTGCCTCGATGCAACGACTCCCTGTCGGCACCGAAATCCGGAATGAATACTTCTGGTTCACCACGCCAAGCACCGGGTATTGAAACCGGTCGGCTTGCCCATCAATGCCGATCCGCCACAACACTGGCACCGGGGCCCGCAAGTCCGGACGGGATGTGACAAACTGGAACCGCAAAAAGATGTGTTCGCCGGGCTTGGCGTCGCGCGGCAGATCGAAGCGCCAATGTCCGGCCTGACCCGGCGCCACCGCCTGGGTGCCATCCGCGCCGCTCGCGGCGGTTAGCCGCGCTTCCGGCAAAACCTGTTGGCGAGCAACCAGAATCTCCTCCCTCAGTCTGATCCGATCCTTCTCTGACAGGAGCGCCGGGCGCGTGGTCCAGCCCAGTAAACCGTAGATCATGGCTCCGGCCACCGCCAGCAGGATCGCGTTAATGATCATCAGCCCCAGCCATTTGCCGATCCAGACATCCAACGCACGCACCGGCTTGACAGCCAGCAATTGGATCTGGCTGTTTTCCACCTCCAGGGAAACAGCGCCCGCGCCGATCCAAACCGCCATGACGGACAAAAGCATCACGGTGAGGCCCAGGGTATATTCCAGGAACAAGCGTACCTGTCCATCCAAGGAACCGTCGCTGCGCATGATCAGCGGCAACCCGATAATCCCGCCCATGACCAGAATCGCCAGCAGGGCGAATATTTTCGAGCGTATCGCGCCGCGCAGGGTCAGACCGACAATGGCCAAAATTCTATTCATGGCTGTTTGTCCCGGACCAGGTAATCGGCGACGCCCGACGTTGCCGCCACGCCTGTGTGCCGCGGCGCTGCCCGGCGCGCTTTTTCGATCGCTTCCAGGAAAAACTCTTCCAGCTTCCGCTTGGGATGATCCAACGCGGGTGTCAGGCCGGTCTCGCGGCGCAGCACCTCCAGGGCCTTGGCCAGCTTTGCGGGAGGCAGGTCTGGAAACAGGAGCCGCTGGCTTTCGCGTCTTTCAAGTAGATCACGTACGGGACCCTGAACAATGATGACGCCATCACACAGGATAGCCACGCGGTCGCAGATATCCTCGACATCCGCCAGCAGATGGGAGGAGAGCAGCACCGTCTTACCACGCCGGGCCAGGGCCAGGATCAGGTCCTTAACCTGACGGCAGCCGATGGGGTCCAGCCCGGAAGTCGGCTCATCGAGCACGACTAGATCGGGATCGTTGATCAACGCCTGGGCCAGACCGATGCGGCGCAGCATGCCCTTGGAAAACTCGCCAACCTGGCGGTGGCGGGCATGACTCAACCCGACCATGTCCAGCAACTGGTCAATGCGCCGCCGCCGCTCAGCGCGGCCAAGATCGAACAGTCCGGCATAGAAATCAAGAATTTCAGCGGCCGTCAGGAAAGGATACAGGGGGGATTCCTCCGGCAGATAGCCGATGCGCTCCTTGGACCGCACATGTCGCGGCGAGAGCCCGAAGACTTGCAGACTCCCCCTGCTGGCAACCAGCAGGCCCAGGAGCATCTTGAGAATGGTGCTTTTGCCGGATCCATTGGGCCCCAGCAGTCCGAAGATTTCGCCCGGCAGCACCTCGAAATCGACATCGGTCACCGCCCTAACTTTCGGGCGGTGCCAGAAATCCCGGAAGACTTTACTTAATTTTTCGGCCCGGATAACGGGAACTGCCGTGGACGATTCGCTCATGGTTTCCTCCGCCCCTACGGGGGGGCTAACACTTCAAGAGCTGTGAATTGATTTTTTTGTGCTTTCAGCAATTTACAAGCAGTGCCGCCATGTAGCGCCTGAATATTGCACGATCATCGTACAATATTCAGGTCTAATAAGAAACAATTTATTATGATACAGGTTCGCTTATGATTGGAACCGCTGATCACATACCTCGCAGACCATTGCCGCGCCTTATCCGGTGTAGCCGCGCTCTATGAGCGCATCCCCCTCCATTGCCGCACCTTATCCGGTGTAGCCGCGCTCTATGAGCGCATCCCCCTCGCCTTCATGCTCCACCCCGAAATCTGCCGCAACTACAAACTAACGTCCTGGTAAAATCTCATTCGCTGGGGAGTCTGCGGCGGGTCACAGCGTGGCGACTACAGATCTATCGCTGCAGCCACGGCGTTCTGCCGCCGTGCGGATTGTCCGTCATAGCTAGACCCCATTCGAAATCCTTTTCGAATGGAGTCTAGATAAATCCGATTTGCTCCTGGCGCAGATGTTCCGGCGGGATCTCCACCAGGAAGCGCGAAGGGGCGAGAAAAGTTACGCCGCCATCGGGCATGCGGCGAACCTCCGGCGCACAAAGGATCAATTCATCCTCGGCGCGGGTGACGGCGACGTAAAACAGGCGCCGCTCTTCATCCTCGCCGTTGGCCTCCTTCAGGGAACGACTGGAGGGAAACATGCCGTCGGCCGCCCAGATAACAATCACGGCTTTCCACTCCAGACCCTTGGCCTGGTGGACCGTGCTCAGGCGCAGGGCATCGCCGGCACGGCCGCCGCGCGGGTCGGGCTCGGCGTCCAGATTGGTCACCAGAGCCACCTCGTTCAGGAACGCCTCGTTAGATTCAAACCCGGACATGAAGGCGATCATTTCCTGCAAATCGTCCCGGCGCCGCTCGTGGTCCTCGAAGGTGTCCAGGAGCGTCTGGTCGTAAACGGCCTTCAGAAACTGGAAAATAATCTCACCGGGGTCCTCCTTGAGATTCTCGGGTTCATAAGCAGCCATGATCGGTTCCAGCGCCTGAAAGATGCTGCGGGCCGCCGCCGGCATCCGGCCGATGAGTGCCCGACGCTGAACCGGGTCCTTCACATCCACGCGCTTGCCCAGGGCGGACCACAACTTGGTAGCCGTCCGGGGCCCAATACCCGGCAGCAGCCCCAGGAGGCGGCTGAAAGCCATTTCATCCCCGGGATTATGCAGGACGCGCAGCAGGGAACAGGCGTCCTTGATATGCGCCTGCTCGAAAAAACGCACCCCGGAGGTGACTGTATATGAGACACGTTCCGTGGCCAGGGCCATCTGGAGTTCCATGGCATGATGATGCGCGCGATAGAGCACAACCATGTCGCGCAAGCCATAGCCTTCGCGGCGCAGTCGGCGCACCTGTTCGACAACATAGCGCGCCTGGTGCCCGCCATCCCGCAGAAGCGCCAGGATCGGCTTAAGGCGCTGCGGGCGGGTGGCGCATAGTTCTTTCTGAAATTGTCGGGGATTATTGGCGATGCAGATATTGGCCACAGCCAGAATTTCCGGAGTGCTCCGGTAGTTAGTCACCAGCTTGAAATGCGCCGCGTCGGGATAGCGCTTCGGGAAGGTCATGATATTGCGGTAATCCGCGCCGCGCCAGGAATAGATGCATTGGAAATCGTCACCCACCACGAGCAGATTGCGGCGCTGGGCGGAAATCAGGTCCACCCAGTCGGCCTGGATGGAGTTGGTGTCCTGGTATTCGTCCACCAACACATACTGGAACTGTTCCTGGTAGCGGGCCAACACATCGGCATGCTCCTGGAACAGTTTTAAACCGTTGATGAGCAGATCGTCAAAATCCATGGAATTCTGTTCGCGTTTTTTCTTTTCGAAAGCCTGGTGCACGCGCAAAACGTCCTCGACATCCACAAATGACGCGGACTGGTCCCTCCGCGCACGCTCCGCCATGGCGCAATCCGCAAAACGGGCCTCTACTGCCGTACGCATGGGCTGGCAACGATTGACGGCGCCGCTGAAAATCGAGTTCAGAACATCCGGCTTGGGAAATTCCTTGCTTTTCAAGCCCAGGCTGACCAGGCAGTCCCGGATCAGAGAGCGGGAATCCTCCTGATCCAGAATGGTGAAGTCCGGGCCATACCCCAGGCGTTGGGCCTGACGCCGTAGAATCCGGTTGGCCATGTGATGGAAGGTGCCGCCCCATAAGCCGCCGACGCTCCGGCCCACCAGACCCTGCGCTCGCTCCAGCATCTCACGGGCCGCACGGTTGGTAAAGGTCAGCAGCAGTATCCGCTGTGGATCAATGCCGTTTTCGACCAAGTGCGCCACCCGGTAGACCAGGGTGCGGGTCTTGCCGGTTCCGGCGGCGGCCAGCACAAACAGCGGACCGTCCGGCGCGAGGACAGCGGCCCGTTGTTCCGGATTCAACGCTTTTTCGTAATCTATATTATGACCTGTTTCCATCGAAAAGCAGCTAGTTTAACGAAAAAACACGGCCAGGCAAAGAAAGAAAATCGGTAAACAGCAATTCGTCAAGGTCAGGGTCAGTATTTTTTACTTGCAAAACACGGCCAAACAGGCACAGTCTTGTTTTTGGAAAGCAAGACATGAGCACGCCGAATGGAAAACGCAAGTCGGGCCATAAAGGCCCTTCCAGTGGAGGAAAATCCGTGAATAAAAAAGTTATTTATGCATTCATTATTCTCGGCCTGACAGCCCTGGTGCTTGTTTTTAACTGCCGAGGCTGGCATCGCGTGTCGGTGGATTTACTTTTCACCTCCGTGGAATATGTTAAATCCCTGGTCTTCCTCGGTTTTATAGTGATCGGGGTAATAATAGGCGCGCTCATTAAATAACATGGAGCCCGCCGTCATAGCCGAAGGGGAACGGATCCTGGACGATCTCGGAGCAAAGCTGCCCCAGCGCGGACAGGTGCTGATTATACCCCATGATTACCCGGACCCGGATGCCCTGGCTTCGTCCGCAGCCCTGCATTTGCTCCTCAAGGAACGCTGGGGACTGAGCAGCCGAATCGTATTCAGTGGCGCCGTATCCCGCGCAGAAAACCGGGAATTGCTGCGACATTTCAAGTTTAAGTGGATATTTCTGCAGCAATGGCGTGGCACCCGGCGTAATATTCCATCGATTTTTGTAGACTCCTCGCCCGGGATGGGGAACGTCACAATTCCACCCTGCGCCTTGCCGGTCGCTGTTTTCGATCATCACCAGCACAGTAAGCGCAAACTCCCCGGCACCATCTTCGCCGATATCAACCCCGGATTCGGCGCACTTTCCACGCGCATGGTGGAATGCCTGACCGTGGCGGGCATTCCTACTCCGAAATGGCTGGCCTCGATCCTGGCCTACGCCATTGCCAGCGAAACCTTGGATTTCAGCCGCCATGCCTCAAACCGCGACTTGGAAGCCTACTCCTCCCTACTACCCCAGTGCAACCTGAAGATACTCGGACAAATCAAGAATGCGGCCCTGCCGCGTGCTTATTACGGGTACCTGGTGGAAGCTGTCCGCAACACCCTGACTTACGGAAGGGTATCTTGGACTCATCTGAACGCGGTATCTCAGCCGGAAATTGTCGCGGAAATCGCCGACCTGCTCCTGCGCATGGAGCGCATCACCTGGGCCTTCTGCACCGCATTCACTGAAAACCGCCTGATGATTTCCCTGCGGAGTGAATTATCCTCCGCGAGTTGTGCGCGGCTGTTGCGGTCCGCCATCTCTACCAAAGAGGGCTCGGCGGGCGGCCACGGCCAGACCGCCGCCGGTTACATGGACGTTACCGGACTGTCGGCAGCAGAGCGTGAACAGCGCCGCGAACTGCTGGTAAACCGACTGATCATGTCCATCGAGGGCCGGACCGTGGAAACGGCCAAACCCCTCGTCAGCCCCCCACCCGATAAAACCGAGCCGACGCCGCCGGTTGCCGACGCCGCCAATCCGTAAAAACCGCTTTCAATCGGGTGACGGCTACAACCAATCGACCAGTCCACCCCTGGGTCACGGGATTTGACCCGGATTATTCTCCAAAAGAGGGATCCTTCAGCTTGAACTCGATGGTGATGTCCTTGTAGTCGCCACCAAAGCCGGGAGGCAGGGGCTGGAGCTGCTGCACGAACTCCACGGCGCTCATCACCGACGCATCCATCAAGGTATTCCCGGAAGATTGATCGATGGAGCGCCGGACAATCCGGCCGTCCCGCTTGACCCTAATCAGCGCTCGGCTCATCAGCCCCTTTGTACCGGCCAACGCGCTGGGTTGCTGCCAAGCCTCGTACATGGTCGCCTGAACCATGGAGTAATACCAATTCAGGGGATCGTAGACACCGCCACCGGTGCCGGTGCCGTAAGCGCCAATCGCAGCGGATCCGGCACCGGCAGCACCGCCGGCAGAGGATCCGGAACCGATACCTTTCACTGCTGATCCCAGCATGTTTTGAATATCGCTTTTGGATGGCGGCTTGATTTGCGGCGTGGCTGACTTCTTCACTTGCGACTGAATTTTGACAGGGGTGGATTTGGGTTTAGGCTGAGATTTAGGTTGAGGTTTAACGGGCTTCTGCTGCACGATTTCCATACCATCTTCCGGACTGCTGACCGCCCTTGATTCCACTGGCGCAGCGGCCTCGCCCCCGCCACCGCCACCGGGCTTGCCAGGCTGTCCGACCGACTGCAGATCAAAAGGCGAAGAGTTGTGTGGAGCTCGCACCGGGCAGGACGTGAACGACCAAATCAATAAACCGCTGATGAGTAGAGCATGCAGGCAGAAGCTGAGTATGGCTTTCCGAGCAAAGGCGTTGGCCCGGATATAGCCCCTGATCCAGCCGGTTTCTTCGGCCCAACCTTGTGAAAATTCTGCCATAATCCATGAATTTCCGGCTGATTATCAAGGAGGGTCTATGGCCAGAATATGGTTGCCACCACGCGCAAGCGCTATGATCATCCCGCTGCCCAGCGTCGCCAGCACTTTCGCCAGCGGCGCCTCGAAATCCTCCGGACGCTCGAAGGCCAGGGTCACCCCGGTGACAGTCACGGGGCAACCGGAGGAGCGACCGGCGCTTTCTTGGACGCGATCCCGAATGGCCGTCAGCGTTGTTATGGCCTCAGCCCGGTTCATGCCCCCCAGGCACACAATAAACTGAGAGGACGAAAAACGCCCGATAAGGTCCATGGGGCGGATGCACGTTCCCATCAAGTGGCGAACTTCATCCAGCAGGGCATGGCCGGCATTAATGCCGCAGGTGGCTACAAAGCGCGCGTAAGCGTCAATATTCACAAAGATAAGCGAGAGCGGCAAGCCATATGTCTTGGCACGGGCCCTTTCGCGGTAGTATTCCACCAGGAAGGCGTGATATTTCAAGGCCTTGCTGGGTCCGTCAATACGTTCCAGATGGCGGATTAGTTTCAGCGAGTCGAATTTTTCCAGCAGCAGGCCGATCAAACAGCCGATGGCCTGCAGCCGCTGGGTTTCCTCGGAACTGAACGAATCGGCGGCGCGGTCGCAATGGAGATAGCCGACGGCCCGTTGATAATGCATAATAGGGGCCAGGCAGACGGCCTTGAAATCGTGCTCCAGCCGCGCCTCCGCATAATCCGGCTCCGAAGATTGCTCATCCGTCAATACAATGGTTTCATGTTTCAGCATGACCCGCGACAGCAAGTTCCCACGAACTTCCCGCTTGAATTTCTTGATAAAGGAATAACTGATCTCTCGTGAATTGCCAAAGCTCAGTTCATCCGTATTCTCGTCAACCATCAGGACCGCTATGGACTGGTACGGCACAATCTCCCGTATGCGCTCCAGGATCGCATGCAGGGACTGCTCAAAAGTCAACGCTCCGGACAGGTCCTCGAAGATACGGGTCAGCCATATGGAAAAACCGTTTGTTTCATTGGACATAAAATGTTAGCCTCCTTTAACTATTTCTGAGCAATGTTTATGTTTAAATAATATCAATTTCTTTTCAAATTACCAAGAAAATATTACGGTATGCTAAATGAGCCGCTGATTCTTAAGCCAATCCAGTCTCAATCTTGCGCATTGCCGCCGTCCCCGGATTGCCGTGACCTGGTCCGCAAGGCGCTCCAGGAAGACCTGGGACCGGGCGATATCACCACCAAGGCACTGGTGCCGGCCCGGTGCCGGGTGCATGCCGCGATCCTGTCGCGGGGCCACTATGTCGTGGCCGGCACGGAAGTGGCCCGAACCGTGTTTAACGAACTGGATTCACGGATCCTCTTCACCAGCAGCGTGGCAGATGGCCAAAGCGTAGGCCCGGATCAGCCAATCGCCAAGCTTGAAGGACGGGCCCGGACCATCCTGGCCGCCGAACGAACCGCCTTGAATTTCATGCAGAGGATGATGGGTATCGCCACCCTGACCGCCCGTTTCGTGGCAAAGGTCAAGCCTCACGCAGTTGCCATCCTGGACACGCGCAAAACCACACCGCTCTTGCGTAGCCTGGAAAAATATGCCATCCGCTGCGGAGGCGGCATCAATCATCGCCGGGGCTTATATGATCGCGTCCTATTGAAGGACAATCATCGCCGGCTGTGGGCAGCGGAGCACGATGGCGACTTGGCGCAGGCGATCGCGGCAGCCCGGCGCCAGGCCCCCGGGGTAATGATTGAAGTGGAAGTCGAAACGGAAGCTGAATTGACCAGCGCCTTGTCCGCCGCGCCGGACTGGATACTGCTGGACAATATGACCCCGAATTCCATGCGGCGCTGTGTCGCGCTAACCGCCGGACGCTGTCCGATCGAGGCATCCGGTGGCATCACTCTGGATAATGTCGCCGAGATCGCCGCGACCGGCATCAATGCGATCTCCCTGGGGTGCCTGACCCATTCCGCGCCCGCTGCGGATCTGTCGCTGGAACTGACGGACTTGGATACCGCCCCTCCCTGAAGGGTAACTTTACGGAAGCCCCGACAGAACGAGAGCGCGATGGGGCGCCCTTGTAGCTGCGGCGCTATGCCGGCTTGTCTTATGACCTGACCTTAACAGCGACTGGAGCATCATGCATAAACGGCTGCAAGCATTAAATCAAACCTTGGCTGGATGCCGCCTGGGCCAGCCGCTCTTATGGTTCGAGACGCTCGATTCCACCAACGATGCGTTGAAGGAAAAAGCTGCGGCCGGCGCCCCTGAAGGCTGTACAATCATCGCCGACGAACAGACCCTGGGACGCGGCCGGCGAGGGAAGAAATGGCTTTCTTTAAAAGGCCAAGGCTTGTACATGTCGCTTTTGCTTCGTCCCGGCTGGCCGGCCACGGAAGCATCTCTGGTCAGCATGCTGGCGGTAGTCGGCGTGGCCAGGGGCTTGGAAGCGCTCGGCATCGGGCAGATCCGGGTCAAATGGCCGAACGATGTTCTGGCTGACGGTAAAAAAATAGCGGGCATCCTCGTGGAATCCCGTGTCAGCATCCGAAGCATGGATTTCGTCGTAATCGGGATTGGCGTCAATGTACAACATGGCTTGGAGGAATTGAATTTTCCGGGCGCCACTGCGGCCACCTCCTGCCGCCTGCAGGGCGTTAACACGAATTGCGACAAGGTGCTTGTTCAATTATTGAGAGAACTGGAAAGCTGCTATGAGCTGGCGCAAGGGAACCAAAAGAACCGGATTCTGGAGGAATGGGCGCAGAGGAGGATTGAATTAGATCCCGCTGCGCGCAACGCGATCGGGGAAAATTTATTACGGTAAATTGAGCCATGCAACTATCCGTCATCGTCGTCGACATCGGCAACACGAGCACATCCTGCGCGCTGACGCGCGCTGGGCATATCTTGCGTGTCGCCCGCCTGCCAACCCACGAATCAAGTCGCCCTCTGATCCGGCGGAGTTTGACGACATTGGCCTGCGGACATCACATCCGGGGAGCGGCGGTCTGCTCGGTTGTGCCGGATCATACCCGGGCCTGGCTGCTCGAACTACAGCGGCTGACGGGACACAGCCCGCTGCTGGTGCAACACCGGCTGAAGCTCGGGATCAGCATAGATTATCCCCGCCCGGGATCGATAGGAGCGGACCGCCTGGCCAATGCCTGCGCCGCTGCCGAGCGCTACGGCACGCCCGTAATCGTCGCCGATTTTGGCACCGCCTTGACCTTCGACATCGTGTCGCGCCAGCGGGCTTATCTCGGCGGCATCATTGCGCCCGGCTTACCGTTAATGACCGACTACCTGGCTGATCGCACGGCGCTGTTGCCGCGCATCCGCCTTGACAGCCGCGCCTGGTGCAATGCGGATTTAGAGCGCATGGGTGCCATCGGGAAAAGCACGCTGCAGGCAATGCTGATCGGGACGCGCCTGGGTTATGCCGGCATGGTCCGCGAAATCATCGGGCGGCTGAAGAAATCATTGCATGAACCGCGGCCCCATATCTGCGCCACCGGCGGTTACGCGGCCTGGGCGCTGGCCGGATCGGGCCTGCGGATCAAGATCGATCCCGACCTAACCCTGCGCGGCATCAGCTATATTTACGAATTGAACCAGCCGCAAGATAGTTGAGTAGCCTGTCTATTTTGGCTTCCTCGCCGCCTTCGTTTTTTGCGCCGGCGGCGGCGCCAGAGCAATCATGGGGTTGGCGGCGGAGACGGTGACCGTGGCCGTGGACTCCGCGATCTCAGTCTTCAAATTCCGCACCCGGCCGTCGAACGATAACTTGCTGCCGGGCTTGATTTCCTTGACGTCCGTCGGCAGGCCGATCTTGTCCAGGATGGCGATGAAGGGCTCGGGGTCGAGCTCCTCGACGTTGACCATCGTCCGCGGATCCCAGACGCCCCGGGCCACGAGCATGGCGGCGGCAACCGGCGGGACGCCGGCGGTATAGCTGATGCCCTGGGACTCGACTTCCTCGTAGCATTTCTTGTGGTCCGAGACCTGGTAAATCAAGACTTCGCGCTTCTTGCCGTTCTGCCAGCCCTTGCAGAAGTTACCGATGCAGGTCTTGCCGGTGTAGTTGGGCGCGAGCGTCTTGGGGTCCGGGAAGAGCGCCTTGACCACTTTCAGCGGCACCACCTCCTGGCCGGTGGTAAGCTTGACCGGCAAATGCGAAAGGAACCCGAGGGTGCGCAGCACGGTAAAGACATTGATGTAGTGGTCGCCGAAACCCATCCAGAACCGGATACTGTTGGCATCGATGTTCTTGGAAAGCGAATGCAGCTCGTCGTGGCCGTTGAGGTAGATCGGGCACGGGCCGACAACCGGGAAATCATAGACGCGCTTGACGGAGTGCGTTGGGTATTCCTTCCATTTCCGGTCGATCCAGGTCCAGACCTTGACAAACTCGCGGAAGTTGATTTCAGGATCGAAATTCGTGGCAAAATATTTCCCATGCCGCCCGGCGTTGACATCCATGATATCGATCGTGTCGATCTTGTCGAAGTAACGCTTCACGGCCAGGGCGCAGTAGGCGTTGACCACGCCCGGATCGAATCCCACGCCGAGGATGGCGGTCAAGCCCTTGGCCTTACAGCGGCCCTTGCGCTTCCACTCGTAGTTGGCATACCAGGGCGGGTTTTCGCAGACCTTGTCCGGATCCTCGTGGATCGCGGTATCCAGGTACACCGCGCCGGTCTCCAGACAGGCCTCGAGCACCGACATGTTAATGAACGCCTGACCGAGGTTGATGACGATTTCCGAACCGGTCTCCCGGATCAGCTTCGCCGTCGCCGGGACGTCGAGCGCGTCGAGCTGGCGGGAATACAGCTTTTTCGACTTATCCTTAAGGTGGCGCTTGCGCTTGATGCTCTCGATGATTTCGTCGCACTTGGATTGGGTGCGCGAGGCGATGCAGATGTCGCCCAGGGTGTCGTTATTCATGGCCGCTTTGTGAGCCGCCACGTGGGCCACGCCGCCGGCCCCGATGATGAGCACGTTCTTCTTCATGGTTTCTCCTTGTTAAAAACTGTCATCTCAACTCGTTTCCAAATCCTATCCAGCAGCGATGTGACTTTTTCTGTAGCCGCGATCGTCGATCGCGGTTCCATCTTTATTCGGTCCGTCAACTGACGATCTAGCATCGGCCCAAGACCGCGATCGGCGATCGCGGCTACAGAACTACTCCGACCGCGAAGCGCGGCTGGATCCGCCTCTTTCTTTGGCCCTCCCCCGCCGTCAGGCGTTATGCATTTTCGCCCGGCGAAAATTCATCAGGAAAGGCTCTCGACGTAATCCTTGTAGCCGAATTCGCGGACCGTGTCCAGCGTGCCGTCCAACCTGCGCACGACGATGGCCGGCATGGGCAGGCCGTTGAACCAGTTTTTTTTCACCATTGTGTAGCCCGCTGCATCCGCGATGCGGACCACGCTCCCGAGCTTGAGTCGATTCTTCAGACTATAGCAGCCAAACACGTCGCCGGCAAGACATGATCTGCCGGCGATCATTACCTTGAAACGGCCGGGACCCGGGGCGGCGATCTTCGGGTTGGTGCGGTAAATCAGATGATCCAGCATGTGCGCCTCGAGAGAGGCATCCACTATTGCGATCTCTATTTCGTTACGCATGACATCCAGCACCGTGGTCACAAGTTCGGCGCAGCCGCTGACGGACGCTTCGCCGGGTTCCAGGTAGACCTGAACCCCGAATTTTGCGCTAAAATCCTTCAGCTTGGCACAAAATTCAGCCAACGGATAACCCGGCTGCGTGAAAGCCAAACCGCCGCCCAGGCTGACCCATCGCATCTGTCGCAGCAGAGCGCCATAGTTCCGACCAATGCGGTCAAGATTCTCCGCGAATTTGTTAAAATCGTCGTTCTCGCAGTTGCTATGGAACATAACGCCACTGAGGATTGCGCCCAGTTCGGTCGGCAAGCGGACATTCCGCACTCCAAGACGGGAATAGCGGCGGGCTGGATCCGCTAGATCGAAATGGGAATAACTAAATCCAGGATTCACTCGCAGCCCGACCTGCAGGCCGCGGACCTCGCGGGCAAAGGTCTTGAGCTGGGAGAGCGAATTGAAGATGATCTTGTCGGCGTACCGTCGCACCGCCCGGATGTCGTCCCGCGAAAAACCCACGCTATAGGCATGGACCTCTTTCCCGAACTTCTCACGTCCGAGGCGGGCCTCGTACAAACCGCTGCTGGTCGTGCCATCCAGGTACTGCCGCATGAGCCCAAAAACCGACCAGGCTGAGAAACATTTCAGGGCCAGCACGGACTTTGCCCCGGATACTTCGCGCACACGGCGGATGATCTTGAGATTCCGCAGGAGCTTTCTTTCGTCGATAAGGTAATAGGGTGTCTTCATACTCGGTAACTCTTGTCGTAACCGCTTTTCAACGACGCGGATATTAGCAGCTTTCCCGCCAAGATACACGCTTTTGCGTGTATCTTTCTGGGTAGCGGAGGCTTTTCCGCCTGAGGCGGATCCGTCTTCGGAGGAAAACCCTGCGCTACCTTGGGTTGCGGGCACAGCCCGCATTAGACTATTTCCCGGAAAACATACACGCTTTTCCGTATATTTGAATCCAGATATTTTCGCGTCCCGCGACCAAGGTCAAAGGAACGCAATCAACACCGGGTCAGCTTCCAGACATCCCGCCCCATGTGAAACCCCGCGACCAGCCACAAGGCATTCTTGAAAACGAAGATGCTCGCGGCGTGGCGCCTGGCCCAGGGAGTTGCCGATAATTCCTGCCAGTGCTCACCGTCGGCGGAGAACCAGACGTCGGCGGAAGACCAGCCGTCCCCTTGTCTGCCGGGCACATGTTTGCCCTCCATCAACCAGAGTTTGCCGTCGAAGACCGCTACATCATGGTAAATCCGCGGCGACCAGGGAACGTTCTTGGTGTGCAGGTCCCAGGTCCGGCCGTCGGCCGAACTCCAGACTTCGCCATGCCCACTGAAAGGCTGGCCGGCGGTCTCGTAGAGCCCGCCGCCGATCAGCCAGATGCGCTCCTTGAACACGGCGGCGCCGCCGATCAAGCCGCGCGGCGACCAGGGCGCATGTTCGAGTACGCGCGTCCAGCGCGCGCCGTCGGCGGAAGACCAGACGTCGTTATAAAAAATCTCGTCCGCCGGCGCGAACTGCGGCAGGGTTTGTCCGCCCATGACCCACAGCCGGTCCTTGAACGCGACCGTGTGATGCAGGACCCGCGGACCCCATGGAGCGTCTTCCCGGTTCGCCCGGCGCCAGGTCCGGCCGTCGGCGGAATTCCAGACGTCGAACTGGTAATGGCCCAGCAGGGGATCGCCGCCGACAATCCACATTTTATCGCGATGGACCGCGTAGCCGGCCGTATGCCGCGCTTCCCAATCGGAGGCGGGATCGAAGCGGTCATCGAGATGGGTGTTGGGCTTGACCAACGACCAGGTCGCGCCATCGCTGGAATTCCAGACCTCGTTATTGCAATTGGAATGAATGGGGTTGGTCTGCTTATCCCTCGGATTCCAGCCGCCGATGAGCCACATCTTGCCGTCATACACCAACGCGCCGGCGCCGTCCCGGCCAGGAAAAGCCGCCTCGTCCGTGACCTTGCGCCAGATGTAATCAGTTCCGGCCACCGCTTTATCTCGAACAGGCATAATATGATCCAGCCGCTGAAGATAGCAGGCATAAAGCCTGCTCTACCGGGAGACCAAGTTTGGTAGAGCCGGGTTTATCCCGGCTATCCGTCATTTTCAATCCATTCAATCCCGCCCTATCGCTCTGCAGCATGGCAACAAGGTTGCGAAGCCTCCCTGGCCGACGGGCAGGCTGAGCCGTTGAACAAGGGACGGATCGGTCCAGCTTTCGCAGCCAGGGGCTTTGCTAAGGCGGAGTAGGCCAAAGACTCCTCGCCCCACCAACAGATGCATGCCAATATTTCTTGAGAGTGTATTCCAATGCAAGGCTGCCGGTCAATGCAAAAGAGACATAAACGGGATGGACATCCGGTCAACTATCCCGTAGTTTATCGGCCAGCATATTCAATAGTTTGGGGCAAGCAACAATGGCACCAAGAGACCTAAATGATCAAGACTACATAGCAGTGCATCAGGTAGAGCAGGCTTTACACCTGCTATTTTCAGGAGATAACAAATCATGATCGTAAAACAACAAATGCAGTCCCTGCCCCTGGCCGATGTCAAGATCAGCGACGCCTTCTGGTCCCCGCGTTTGGAGATCAACCGTACCGTCACGCTCCCGCACCAGTACAAGCAATGCCAGACCACCGGCCGCATTGATGCCTTCCGCCTGAAATGGAAACAGGGCGACCCCAACCCGCCCCATATTTTCTGGGACAGCGACGTAGCTAAATGGATCGAGGCCGCCGCCTACACTCTGGCCGCGCACCCCGACCCCGCGCTGGAAAAGCTACTGGACGAGACCATCGAACTGGTCGTCTCGGCCCAGCAGCCTGACGGTTACCTTAACATATACTACACGGTCGTCGAACCCGGCAGGCGCTGGACCAACCTGAAGGACTGTCACGAGCTTTACTGCGCCGGCACCCTGATCGAGAGCGCGGTGGCCTATTGCCGGGCCACCGGCAAGCGCAAGTTCCTGGACGCGGTCTGCCGCTACACGGATTACATCGCCAAGGTCTTCGGCGCCGGGCCCGGCCAGAAGCGGGGCTACTGCGGACACGAAGAAATAGAACTGGCCTTAGCGAAACTCTTCCAGGCTACCGGCCAGGATAAATATCTCAAGCTCGCCAAGTACTTCGTGGATGAGCGCGGCAACCGCAACCCGCACTACTTCGATGTCGAGGCCCCCGGGCGCAACCCCTATCCCAATATGCCCCCGCACAATAACTACAGCTATTTCCAAGCCCACAAGCCCCTGCGCGAGCAAGACGAGGTCGTCGGACACGCCGTGCGCTCGATGTACATCTGCGCCGGCATGGCTGACGTCGCCGCCCTCACCGGCGACGCCGCCCTGCTGAGGGCCTGCCGCAAGCTGTGGGACAGCGCCACTCTGCACAAGATGTACGTCACCGGCGGCGTGGGATCCACGTCCACGGGCGAGGCCTTCACCAGCAACTACGACCTGCCCAACCAGTCCGCCTATGCCGAAACCTGCGCCGCCATCGGACTGGTGTTTTTTGCCCAGCGCATGCTGCGGCTGGAGGCCGATGCCCGCTACGCCGATGTGCTGGAACGTAGTCTCTATAACGGCTCGCTGGCCGGCGTGAGCTTGGACGGCAAAAAGTTTTTCTACATCAACCCCCTGGCCTCCTCCGGCAACCATCATCGCCACGAATGGTTCGACTGCGCCTGCTGCCCGCCGAATCTCGCACGTCTGCTGGCCTCGTTGGGACAGTACATCTACGCGGCCTCGGATTCGGCCCTGTATGTGCACCTGTACGTCGGCTCCAGCGCCAAGGTTTACATGGGCGACTCTACCGTGACCCTGACTCAGGAAACCAACTACCCCTGGGACGGCGCGATAGATTTCGTAGTCCGCCCGGACCAGCCGCTGAAATTCAACCTGATGCTACGCATCCCGGGCTGGTGCCGAAAACATAAACTGACGGTCAACGGCAAGGCTTGTCAGGCAACGCTGGCCAGGGGCTATCTCCGCCTCCACCGCACCTGGACTGCCGGCGACCGCGTTCAACTTGTGCTGGACATGCCCGTCGAACGCCTGGCGGCCCATCCGGCGGTGGCCGAGGCCTGCGGCAAGGTCGCGCTCCAGCGCGGCCCCCTCCTCTACTGCCTCGAGCAAGTCGATAACTCCGCGCCGGTCGGCAGCATCCTGCTGGGCGACAAGGCCAAGCTCACAGCCCGTTTCAATAAAAAGATGCTGGGCGGCATCACCGTGATCGAGGGCGAAGGACTGACTCCCGAGACCGGCCCCTGGAAAAAAACGCTCTACCAGGCGGCGCCCAAGCCGCGCTATAAGCGTGTGAAGATCAGGGCGGTGCCCTACGCGCTGTGGGACAACCGCCAGGGCGGGCCCATGGCGGTGTGGCTGCCCCGCGCCTGATGTATCAATACTATGATAAATACGAATAACGTTAAAATGACCTCAACACCCACCCTCACCCCCTCCCAGGAGGGGATCAAGAATAACATATTGCACATCAGCCAGTTCCCCTCCTTGGAGGGGACAGGGGTGGGTTCCCGTGTATTTTTTAACTTAGCGCCTTTTTGATATACGCCATGGTGGGCGCGAATGTTAACCACGGGATATACAACACCGTCGACCATCGGAGGAGAAGTAATATGAAACAAAAGCTTGGCGTATTGGCAGCATGCGCGGTTGCCATGTTTTTCGGCGTCGCCGCGCGCGCGGCGGAGACCAACGCGGACTGGCAGACGGTGTACGACAAGGCCCTGACGCCGGAAACGGCGCTGAACGACTGGACTATCGTGATGGGTGACTGGACGCCGACGGCCGACGGGATTAAAAAGAAGGGCAAGGACAGCGACGGCCTGCTGATGCTGCGCGTGCCGGTGGTCAAGGGCGCGGTGCGGATCGAATACGAGGCCCGGGCCGACGCCGACCCGGGCGACCTCAGCCTGTTCTTCGGCATGAAGAATGCCACCCTGGGCTCGGCCGCCTATTTCGGCTTCGGCTCCAAAGATAATTCCACGAACCTGATCCGCGTCCCGTACAATCCCGAGGTCATCGGGTCAGGGCCCTGCATCGCGACCGGCCGCTGGCACAAGGTGAGCATCCTGCGCCAGGGCGGGCGACTGGAAATGGGGGTTGACGGCAAAATAGTCGCCGCCTGCGAGGATTATTCGGCCGGTTATCCCGGCCCGTACATCGGCCTCTACTGCTGGAACGAGGGCATCTTCCGGCGCGTTAAGATCGAGCGGCGCGCCGACCCGGGCCTGGAAGCCATTTTCACGGAGAAGGCGCTGGCGCGGGAGGCAAAGATTGACGGCGGCCTGTTTTCGCCGTTCGGAATTTCCCAGGAGCTCGGGCAGAAGGAGATGGAGGTTGAGCGGCTGCTGGGGGAGCGGCTGGATGTGCGGCAGCGGCTGGAGACGGACCGGCAGGTCGTGTGGCGGCCGGCCGGCCGCACCCCGGACGCGCCCACGCTGGCCAAAATCGGGCCCGGCGAAATGGCGGCGGTCTTTGCCGCCGACCGCGAGGCGGAGGATGATCCCTACGGGAAAATCCAGATGGTCCGGAGCGGCAACAACGGCCGCGACTGGGGTGCACCGCTGCCGGTTGCCGACAGCCCTCTGAGCGACCGCGAGCCCGGCATCGTGGCCTTGAAATCCGGGGCCCTGCTGGCGACATGGAAATCCGTGCCCGGGCTGGAAGACAAAAAAATGCTGGACCGTTATAATCCCGCGGACCTCCGGCGGTGGAAAGCCGACCTGGCGAAAGTGCCGGAAAAGGACCGCGCCCAGTACGCGGGCGCCTGGTGCGCGCTCTCGAAGGACGGCGGCAAGACCTGGGGCGAGCGGGTGCGGACACCCGTCCATGCCCCCCACGGCCCGATCCAGCTCCAGGACGGACGCCTGCTCTACCTCGGGCGCGGGGAAGCCGACGGCAAGCCGGTCCTGGCGGCCGCGGAATCGCGGGACGAGGGCGCTTCCTGGCAGGTGATCTGGAAGCAGGAGCTGACCAATTCCGAATTGCTCGGGATCGGCAATGCCCACCTGGCGCAGCTCCCGGACGGACGGATCGTGGGGGTGTTCACGATCGATCCCCGGGACTGGAAGCCCAAGGGCACCTGCTATATTCCCAACCAGATCTGGCAGATGAAAAGCGATGACGGCGGCAAGAAGTGGAGTGTGCCGCGCATCACGCCGATGTTCGGGAACCCGCCGCACCTGGCGGTGCTGAAAGACGGCCGGCTGCTGTGCACCTACGGCTACCGCCGGGACCAGTTCAAGGCCTCAACCCGCGCCTACCCGGCCAGCCAGCGCGCCTGCGTGAGCTATGACGGGGGCGCAACTTGGGATTACCAGCACGAGATCATGCTGCGCGGCGACGCGCCGGACCGGCGCCTGGGCTACCCAACGTCGGTCGAGGCGGACGACGGGGCCATCGTGACCCTCTTCTCCCAGACCTTTCTCCAGGACCAGGAAACCAGCCTGCAGCGAACCCGCTGGCAGCTGCCGATCCTGCCGCCGGCCAAGGCGCCGGAGCGCTTCAAGGTGGAGATGGGCGCGCCGGCCCTGGTCGTCGCCGGCCCGCTGGACGAGCGCCGCTGGGGGTTCTACCAGTTCCCGTCGGGCAGCCGCAAGACCCGCAGCGGCAACCTCGTGGCGTACTATACCTGCGCGGACGACACTTACGGCAGCGGCGCCAGTTCTCCGAATCCATCCTATATCTCGCGGGACGGCGGCAAGGCCTGGTCGAAGATCACGGCCGAAGACGAGAAAGAAGTGCGGCTCGACTTCACGCTGAAGAATGGCGTCGAGCTGGGCCTGCGCGGCTTCAATACGTTCAAGCCCCTGCGCGCCGGCGCCCTGGGGCTCAAGCCACTGAATATCTCCGGCTCCGCCCTGGGCAGCGCCGAATACTACCGCTATGCCGACCTGCCCGCGGAGCTCCGGTGCGTCGTCATGCGACGCTGGAAGACGGGCGGCGCGGGCGCGGAAAATTATGATGCGCCGTTCGAGTTCCCCAATCTTGCGATGATTCGCTACAAAGTCGGCGACAACTCCGAAACCGGCCTCGTGGCGCTGCCGGACGACATGGTCCCGGCCTACCTGTCCCTCGGCTACGGCTGCACCTGCGAGCTACCGGACGGCACGCTCCTCACGCTCTGCGGCGCCACGGTCGTTCCGCCGGGCGAAAAGAAAGATCTCCTCTGGGGCATGCACCTGATGGAATCCAAGGACGGCGGAAAGAGCTGGAAATACCGTTCCACGATCATGAGCACGGAATGGCCGAAAGCCCTCATGGGCACCGAGGAAGGCAATCTCGTGCGCCGGCCCAACGGCACCCTGCTCTGCCTGGTCCGGAGCGAGGGCTGCGGCGTCCTGGGCCTTGCCGGCGGCACGCCCGAGGCCTGGCTCGTCCGTTCCAAGGACGACGGCCGCACGTGGGAGGCCCCCGAGCGATTGAATGACTACACCGCCCTGCCCCGCATGATCGCGCTCCCCAACGGCGTCGTTGCCGCACTGCACGGCCGGCCCGGCATCGCCCTCCGGTTCGCGAACGACCCGGACTGCCGCTCGTGGACCGACCTTTATTACGTGCACCAGCCGATCGGCTTTTACGAAAACACCGCCGACAAGGATTCGACCTGCGGCTACACCACGCTGATCGAACTGGGCTCCGACCGGTTCCTGGTCGTCTACTCGGACTTCTACCACCGGGACGCCGACTGGACCTTGCACAAGGCCATCAAGGTCCGGGAAATTCAGGTACAGGATCTGGAAAAGACAGCGCCGTGAAGACCGAGTGTTCGTGCCTTATCCATGCGAAACCGCCAAGAAACACAAGGAAATTGACCACGGAGAAAGACCGGAGATTTACCACGGATTACACGGATAGCCGACAATATAAATATTCTTTATCTGATCAGTGGAATCGGTGTAATCAGTGGTTCAGCCCGTGCTGATCCGCCTATGGCGGGAAAAATGTTTTTTGGGTTGTGGGCAAAGCCCGCATTGGACTAGGAGATTCATGATACAGGCAGAACGGCCACGACGGAGCGTGGCCCTCCAAAAGACACGTTAAACGCGCATTATTTTTTATGGAGGGACGCGCTCTATCGCGTCCGAATTTCTTTGTCATCAGTTTTGTTTGCGTAACAGTAATGTGTGGCAAACGGTCAACAACCATGCCAGATCGTATATCAAAGCCAGCGCCTCCGTCAGTCTGTCCCGTGTGCGGCGCGGATGTACCGGAAAGAGCCCGAGCCTGCCCCGACTGCGGCGCCGACCACCAGACCGGCTGGAACGAGGAAGCCACCGCCGGCGACGGACTCGACCTGCCGGATCAGGATTTCGATTATGACGCCTATATCAAACGCGAATTCGGTGCTGCCCCAAAACCAGCGCCGGTAAAACAGATCTGGATTGTCGCTCTGGTCGTCGCCGTCGTCTTCATCGGGCTGCTCTGGCTATGGCGCTGGATGAACGGGCACGCGTAGTATACAGAATGCAGGAGTCAGAATTGATGGACCGTCGTCTCTGGAGCCAAGGATTGATGCCATGAAGGCCCGCAGCGGAGCGACTCTTACTGTAGCCGACATCGGTGATGTCGGGCCTTTGTTATCCAAGACCGCGATCATCGATCGCGGCTACAGAGCTTTGTCCGCCGGAGGCGGCCTGCCTGAGCCTGGTCAGGGATCTGCCTCAGGCAGAAAATTACGATGCGCTTATCGCCCTGAAGCGGAGCGGACTTCTTTCTTTGGAGTCGGGGTACCCTCACCCCGCTCAGATTCGGACCGGCCTGAGGGTAGGCCGGTTCCATTTTCGGATTCTCAAAAAGTGCAATTTTCTATCAGATGCACTGCCGGGAGAGAAACAAACATGAGTGGAACATCCGGCATCAAATAGGCATAATACCATGTGCCCTAATCAAACCAAGAACAGCGTGGCAGTCATCGGCGCGGGCAGCGCCGGCCTGATGGCGGCCCTCGTCGCCGCGCGCTCCGGAGCGCGCGTGTTCGTGCTCGAAGCGCTCCCCGCAGCCGGCGTCCGCCTGCTGGCCACCGGGGGCGGACACTGCAACTTCACAAACTCGCTCGAACCCAGGGAATTCATCCGGCGCTTCGGCGCCCAAAGCCGGTTCGTAGCGCCCGCGCTTAAGGGTATGCCCGGAACCAGGCTCCAGCATTTTTTCGATGAGCTGGAACTGCCCTCGCACAGCCCGGACGGTTTTCACGTCTTGCCTGTATCCGATTCCGCTAAATCGGTGCGCGACGCCTTGTTGCAAGCCTGCGCACAGGCGGGTGTAGATTTCCGGTTCAACTGCCGCGTGGAAGGCATAACAACAAGCGAGGAAAAACTGACCGGCATCCTCACGGCAGCCGGCGCTGAATCAGTCACGCGCGTAATCCTGGCCGCCGGCGGCGCCAGCTATCCGGAGCTGGGCGGCGGGGAAAGCGGATTCAACATGGCGCGTAAGGCGGGGCACAAGATCATGCCCTTGTGCCCCGCGTTAGTTCCCCTGCTAACCCGTGAAACCTGGCCAGCCACCCTGGCCGGGGTCACTCTCCCCCAGGTCATACTCAGACTGCCTAACCAAAATGATCCCCGCTCCACCGCCCAGGGAAGCCTATTGTTCACCCACCAGGGCATTTCCGGACCAGTCGTGCTGGATATTTCCGGCTCGGTCGCCACAGCCTTGCTGGCCAGTGCATCCGTCGCCATTGAAATAGATCTCGTTCCCGACCGGACAAAACAGGATTTGCAGGATGATATAACATGGTGGAAAACTAATCGCGGGGCCAAGTTGACGCCGGCCATGCTGGCCGACCTGCTTCCTTCGGCCTTGGTACGCAACGTCATTGGTCTAGCGAACATCACCCTGGACACCCAAATCGCCAGAATAACGCGCGAACAGACTCACCGCTTGATCGAGCTGCTCAAGCATCTGCCGCTGACCATATCGGGTACCGAAGGCTACGCCAAGGCCATGGCCACCCGGGGCGGGATCTGCCTGGAGGAAGTCAACCCCAAAACCATGGCCAGTAAACTCGTCCGCGGCCTGTTCTTTGCGGGCGAGGTCCTGGACGTGGACGGCCCCTGCGGTGGATTCAACCTGCAATGGGCTTTTGCCAGCGGACGCCTGGCCGGCTTATCCGCCGGGACGGAATGACTTTGTCCCGGAATTAGGTCCGGCTGCTGCCAGACAATTCTTCCTGCATGTAGGGTCCGGCGGCTGCCCATATATGTCAACCCAAATAAGCTGATCCGCCTATGACGGAAAATTCCCATGCGTTTAATCAAGTAGAAGCGTCCGGCAACTGCCGGATTTTCGTTCTGCCCTGAAGCGATCCGGCGGGCGCCGGACTTCTATAGTTTTTCAGATAAATCACGTAACAATGCGAGACGAAGTTCTAAGGGAACCCACCC
>CAZALU010000006.1:0-64753 GCA_964486075.1 uncultured Verrucomicrobiota bacterium | reverse complement strand
AACGGGTTTCCCGCCTGAGGCGGACAGGTCCGCCGATCTCGGAACGGATGCGGCGGGCAATCCCGCGGACGTGACGTGCCCGCCCTACAATAAATCATGGTTTGCAAATCCTGGATAATATTTCATCCAGCGTTCCACTGAAGGGATAATTATCTGGATGGGCGCACAACCCCGCTCGAACAGGATTCTGTCTTATGTATTCCCATTTCTCGCTCATCTTTTCATCGGAACGGAGAAGCCGATCGAAGAACTCATCCTGCCATATATTCCCTGGCGTTCCGTGATTATGCATCATCATCGTAACTGATGATTTCCATCGCTGGACAAGGTCTGTCAATTTCTGATCCCGGCATGAGCGAGGCGAAACGAGCGCGTGGATATGATCCGGCATGATACACAGATGCCAGACTTTCCATTCCAATCGAGTTGCGGCTCTTTGTAATCCTTCAATTCCAATACGCACAATTTCCGGGGCGGTGAATATTTTCTGCCTATTTGCGGTGCAGAGCGTCAGAAAATATACAATCCTCTGATGTTCAGGCAGCCAGACGGGGATTCGTTTCAGATGCTTGCGGGAATGTGTGGGGTCGCATTTCATGATGCGCCATCTGAAATGTCCATTACAGGTGTGTAAATCGATGTGGCGGGAATGCCCAACGGGTTTCCCGCCGATCTCGGAACGGATGTGGCGGGCAATCCCGCGGACGTGACGTGCCCGCCCTACAATAAACCTCGGCACGGATGTGGCGGGCAATCCCGCGGACGTGACGTGCCCGCCCTACAATACACCTTGGAACGGATGCGGTGGGCAATCCCGCGGACGGTACGTGCCCGCCCTACAGCAGGACAATCCGAATTGTAGGGCGGGAAGGCCCAACGGGTTTCCCGCCTCTCTTCTCAGGCCTTCCGGCCGGCGGCTTCCTTGATCAGATTCAGGCCGATTACTTCGCGCTGAATCTGGTTGGTGCCCTCGTAGATCTGGGTGATCTTGGCGTCGCGCATCATTTTCTCGACGGGGTATTCCTTCATGTACCCGTAGCCGCCGAAGATCTGAACGGCGTCGGTAGTAACGCGCATGGCTGTGTCCGAGGCATACATTTTACACATGGCCGAGATCTTGGCGACGTCCTTGGCGCCGCTATCGATATGGCGGGCGGCCTGGTACACCAGGAGGCGTGCGGCCTCGACCTGGGTGGCCATGTCGGCCAGCATGAACTGGATGCCCTGGAACGAGCAGATCGGTTTGCCGAACTGACGCCGTTGACGGCTGTACTGCACGGCCTCGTCCAGCGCGCCGGCGGCAATGCCCAGCGCCTGGGCGGCAACGCCCGGTCGGGACTGGTCGAACGTTTTCATGGCGACGATGAAACCCAGGCCTTCTTTGCCCAGCAGGTTGGCCTTGGGCACACGGCAATCTTGGAACACCAGTTCGCGCGTGGCGGAGGCGCGGATGCCCATCTTGTTTTCCTTCTTGCCGAAGGTGAATCCGGGCATGTTCTTTTCCAGGATGAAGGCGCTGGCGCCCCGCGGGCCTTTGGTCTTGTCGGTCTTGGCCACTACCGTATAAATATCGGCTTCGCCTCCGTTGGTTATCCACTGCTTGGTGCCGTTTAGCACGTAGCAATCACCGTCGCGGGCGGCGGTGGTGGCGATGGCTCCGGCGTCACTGCCGGCATTGGCTTCGGTAAGACCGAACGCGGCAATTGATTCGCCCTTGGCGATGCGCGGCAGGTATTTCTGCTTCTGTTCATCGTTGCCGTAAAGGATGATGGGGAAGGTGCCCAGAGCGGTAGCCGCCACGCTCAGGGCGATGCCGCTGCAGACCTTGGAGAGTTCCTCGACGGCCACGCAGAGGTCCATTACTCCGCCGCCCATGCCGCCGTATTTTTCCTCGATGTACAGGCCGCACAGGTCGGACTGCGCGAAAATCTTGAGGATCTCGTGGGGGAATTCGCCGGTTTCGTCATAGTGTTCTCGCACCGGCTTTATTTTGTCCTGCGCAATTTGCCGGCAAATATCCTGAATCATTACCTGTTGTTCGGTCAGTCCGTAGTCCATAAAAATCTCCTAGTGTTGAATAAGACAAAGTTTGGCATTGTAGGGCAGCGGCGCGAAATGTCAACGTAGATTTCAAATAATATTTATGCTTGAAAGACCGGGCGAGCATGTTAATTTCCCTAATTCATGCCGTTAGAGAAGCCATTAAACAAATCGGAAGGAACGGCCATAACGCAATATGGCTCTCTAACATTAAAGTGTAGTTTATATGAAGAGACACGTTTAGTCGCGTCCGACCATTTTTGATTTTGCGCATGCAATGGTCGGTTAAAGAATTTGGATTAGTTATGCAAAGCAGGGAAATAGGACTAGGCTTGCTGGGCTTCGGCACTATCGGAGCCGGGGTTGTGAAAACGCTGCGCGATAACGGCGATCTGATTGAAAGCCGGACCGGCCTCAAGCTCGTCCTGCGCCGGGTGGCCGATGTGGACTTAGAACGGGACCGGGGTGTGCCGCTGGCGCCGGGCTTGCTGACCCGTGATGCGGCCGGTGTGGTGAACGCGCCGGATGTGGACGTGGTGATTGAACTCATCGGAGGGGTGGGGGCGGCCCGAGAACTTTTGTTGCAAGCGCTGCATTTGGGTAAACCGGTGGTTACGGCCAATAAAGCTTTGCTGGCGGAACGGGGAGAGGAAATTTTCAGCCTGGCGGAAGCGCATCAAACCAACGTTTTCTTTGAGGCTGGCGTGGGGGGCGGTATTCCGCTGATTCGCTCCCTGCGGGAAGGCCTGGTGTCGAACCGCATTCGACGGATTTACGGTATCCTGAACGGAACCTGCAATTACATCCTGACCCGCATGGAACAGGATCGGGTCTCGTTCGAGCGGGCGCTCAAAGATGCCCAGAAAGCCGGCTATGCGGAGGCGGAACCGGGCTTGGATATAGACGGGATCGACACGGCGCATAAGGCGGTTATTCTGGCGTCGCTGGCGTACGGGTTCCATGTGCCCATGCCGGCGGTGACAGTTGAAGGCATCCGGGGCGTCGAGGCCGTGGACATCCGTTATGCCGGGGAATTGGGCTACCGGATTAAGATGCTGGCGGTGATCAAAGAAATCGGCGACGAAGTGGAGATCCGGGCCCATCCGACCCTGGTTTCCGCCGGGCACATTTTAAGCTCGGTGCATGGTGTGTTCAACGCTGTGCTGATCGACGGCGATGGCGTGGGCGAGGTGCTGTGCTACGGGCAAGGCGCGGGTCGGGACCCGACCGCCAGCGCCGTGTTGAGCGATGTTGTGGATGCGGCGCGGAACCTGGTCTGCAAGGCGCCCCGGCGCGCGCCGGGCTTTACCAACCATAATCCGGCCGGCCGGATCCGGGCAATCGGCGCCAGCGAGGTTCGTTATTACCTGCGTTTGACCCTGCTCGACAAACCGGGCGTGTTCGGGCAAATCGGGGCTGTGCTGGGCCGACACGGGATCAGCATCGCCTCGCTGCTGCAGAAAGAGGTGCAGGCCGGTAAACAGGTGCCCGTGATCGTCATCACGCACCAGGCTCAGGAACAATCATTCCGGGCGGCGTTGGACGAGATCGATAATATGAAAAATATTGTTGGCGCGAAAACCGTGCGCTACCGGATTGAGGATTTCTGAGCCAAGATATATGCGTTTCAAGGCTCTGTAGCCGCGATCGCTGATCGCGGTTTAGAATGAAGTCCGACGTCAACGACGTCAGCTACAATAAGAAATGTCACGATCGCGAAGCGCATATGGGCCTGACTCAGATGGTCAGGCGGGAAAATTCTGCAGGGGAGGGGAGGGAAGAGTATGGGTTTGATAGTTCAGAAATTCGGCGGTAGTTCCGTGGCCAATCCGGCAGCCATCCGACGGGTGGCCGGGCGTATCCTGGAGATGAAGCGTAAGGGTAATTCAATGGTTGTGGTGGTCAGCGCCATGGGCGATACCACGGACGAATTAATCCAGTTGGCTCACAAAATCACGCCCACTCCGAGCGACCGGGAAATGGATATGTTGATGTCCACCGGAGAGCAGGTATCGGTGGCCCTGCTGGCCATGGCCCTGAATGCCATGGGGGCGAACGCCGTCTCGTTGACGGGGCCCCAGGCGGGAATTACCACGGATGCCATCCATCGCAAGGCGAAAATAATCGGGATTGACCCCCAGCGCATTGGGCGACATTTGAAAGCAGGGCATGTGGTTATTGTGGCCGGATTCCAGGGGTTGACCCCGGCAAGCGATATCGCCACCCTGGGACGGGGCGGATCGGACACCACGGCCGTGGCCATTGCGGCGGCGTTGAAAGCGGATCGCTGCCAAATCTTTACCGACGTGGCAGGCGTTTATTCGGCGGATCCGCACGTGGTCAAGCAGGCTCGAAAACTAGATGAAATTGCCTATGACGAGATGCTGGAACTGGCCAGCTTGGGGGCCAAGGTCCTTATGTCGCGTGCGGTGGAGTATGCCAAGAAGTGCGGCGTGGAACTGGAAGTTCTTTCCAGTTTTTTACGTGTGCCGGGAACCCTGGTCAAGGAGGAGGTCAAGAGCATGGAAGATGTTATTGTACGTGGCGTGTCGGCGGATAAAGACGGGGCCAAGATCACCTTGTCCGGGCTGCCGGATAAGCCCGGGATCGCGGCGCAGCTGTTTGGCAAGCTGGCCGGCGCCGGCGTCAATGTGGACATGATCGTTCAGAACGTCGGCGCACACGGGCTGGCGAACATTTCTTTTACCGTGCCGGCGGAGGATCTGGCCGACATGCGCCAGGCCATTCAGACGGCGGCGAAATCGGTGGGGGTCAAGTCCATCAAGGTCGACGAAGACATCGCCAAGATCAGCATTGTTGGGGTCGGGATGCGCGGGCATTCGGGAGTCGCCTTTAAGATGTTCAAGGCCCTGGCGGATAAGGGTATCAATATCCTGATGATTTCGACTTCGGAAATAAAGGTGTCGGTGCTGATCAGGCGCGCGTTGGCGGACGGCGCCGTGATAGCGCTGCACAAGGCTTTTGGATTGGATCGGCGGCGCCGGGCGCCGAAAAAACGCTGATCTTGGTTATGCTGATGGGCGAGGTCCGTACCGGGTATGATTTTAGAGCGGGCATGTTTTCCGGCCTCCCGGAGGGTTGGGACGGTATTGCCCGATGGAGATTGGGTGGCGGGATATGTTGTCCTTAGAGCAGAGGCGGGAAGCCCGTAGGGCGTTCCCGCCCTACAATAAGATATTTGCTCCGCTTTGCTGCCTAATTTAATGTATAGGAAATTTCCGTCTTAGGCGGATCCGCCTTCCTCCGTAGCTACAGCTATGGCGGACAAGCCGGCGGACAAAAAGGTGGGGCGCCCCGATCTCCGGGAATCGGGACCGGTGGGGCTGTCTGATTTTGAACGGCACACTTGGCGTGTTCGCCCTACCTTGGGATAAAGGCGCTCCGCCGCGGAGCCTTATTTAATCGGGAGATGACCATGAAAAAAATACAGATATACGATACAACTCTACGTGACGGAATGCAGGGAGAAGGGGTATCACTTTCGAGCGTCGGTAAAATCCGGCTGGCGCTGAAACTCGATGAATACGGAGTGGATTTCATCGAGGGCGGATATGCGGCGTCCAACCCTAAGGACATGGAGTTTTTCTATGAAATCCGTAAGCGCAAGCTGACCCATGCCAAGATCGTGGCCTTCGGCAGCACGCGGCGGGCGAACACGCCGATAGGTGAGGACCAGGGCACGCGCCAGTTGATCGAAGCGCCCACGGAGGTGACCGCTATTTTTGGTAAATCCTGGAAGTTACAGGTTAGTGACGTGCTTCGCACCACGGAAACGGAAAACCGCGCCATGGTTAGGGACACTGTGCGTTTCCTTAAGGAACACGGGCGGCAGGTCATTTTCGATGCCGAGCATTTCTTCGATGGCTATAAAGACAGCCCGGCGTTTGCCATGGGTGTGTTGCAGGCGGCTTTGGAGGGCGGGGCCGACAGCCTGGTGCTGTGCGACACGCGCGGGGGTAGTCTGCCTAATGAGATCTACGACATCACCCAACTGGTGGCGCAGGCCGTCCGCGCGCCGCTGGGCATTCATTGTCATAATGACAGCGAGCTGGCGGTGGCCAACTCCATCGCGGCCGTGCGCGCCGGCGCCGTGCAGGTGCAAGGCACAATCAACGGCTATGGCGAGCGCTGCGGGAATGCCAATCTGTGTGCCATAATACCCAGTCTGGAACTGAAGCTGGGGTTCCAATGTGCCCGTAAAGGCGCCTTGGGCCAGTTGACCGGCTTGTCGCGTTTCGTGGATATGCTTTTTAATCTGCCGCATAACCGCAAGGCGGCTTATGTCGGGGAAAGCGCGTTTGCCCACAAGGCGGGCATGCACGTCAACGCTGTGGAGAAGAATCCGCGCAGTTTTGAGCATGTCGAGCCCGAAGCCGTGGGTAACGCGCGCCGTATCCTGATTTCCGAGCTTTCGGGGGGCAGCAATGTTTCGCTCAAGGCGATCCAGATGGGCGTCGAACTCAGCAAATCATCTCCGGAGATCCGCGAGGTGCTGACCAAGCTGGAGCAGATGGAAAAGAAGGGCTATGAGTTCGAGGCGGCCGATGCCTCGTTTAAGTTGCTTATCCAAAAAGTCCTCAAGCGGCATCGCTCATACTTTGGCCTGGAAGGATACCGGGTCATTGTCGAGAAACGCAGCAGGACGGAGCCCTGTGTTTCAGAGGCCACCGTCAAGGTGAACGTGGGCGGCGAGATCGAACACGTGGTCAGTGAGGGTGGCGGCCCGGTCAATGCCCTGGACAACGCTTTGCGGCGGGCCCTGATCCGGTTTTACCCGTCCATCGCTAAGATGGCTTTGACGGATTACCATGTACGCATCCTGGATCCCGAAGAGGCGACGGCGGCCAAGACCCGCGTCGTAATCGAATCCGGCGACGGCGAAAGTTCCTGGGGCACGGTGGGTGTATCCGAGAATATCATCGAGGCTTCCTGGGAGGCACTGGTGGATAGTGTGGAATACAAGCTCCTGCGCGACGAACAGGAAGCGCGTAAACGCAAACAAAAAAAGCCGGATTGATGTCCGCTGGGCCATTGCGCAAGAGAGGAGGCGGGAAGCCCGTAGGGCGTCCCCGCCCTACAGCAGGACGCTCATGATTGTAGGGCGGGAACGCCCCTGGGTTTCCCGCCTGCGGCGGGCAATGCCGTCCCGACCCTCCGGGAGGCCGGGAGAACATGTCCTGCCCTACAGCAGGACGCTCCGGATTGTAGGGCGGGAACGCCCCCTGGGTTTCCCGCCAGTGTCAGCAGAAAAGCGGCGCTCAAAGATTGGTGCGAGGAGTCAGAATGCCAGAATTGGACAAAAACTATAACGCGGCAGCAGTCGAGGAAAAATGGTATCGCCGTTGGCTGGAACAGGGGGCCTTTCACGCCGAGGCGGACCGGGGCGGCGAGCCGTACAGCATCGTCATTCCGCCTCCCAATGTGACCGGTATCCTGCACATGGGCCACGCGCTTAACGTGACCATTCAAGATATCCTCATTCGCTGGCGGCGGATGCAGGGCCGGAATACGCTCTGGATCCCAGGTACCGATCATGCGGGGATTGCCACCCAGAACGTTGTCGAGCGCGCCCTGCGCAAGGAAGGAAAAACTAGGGATGACCTTGGGCGGGATGAGTTTATCAAACGCGTCTGGGCCTGGCGCGAACAGTACGGCAGCACGATTATCCGCCAGTTGAAGAAATTGGGCGCGGCCTGTGATTGGGATCGCGAACGCTTCACCATGGACCAGGGACTCAGCGACGCCGTGGCCGATGTGTTTATCCGGCTGTATGAAAAAAAACTGATCTATCGGGGTAATTACATCATCAACTGGTGTCCCCGCTGCCGCACCGCGCTTTCCGACGAGGAAAGCGAGCATGTCGAGACCAACGGGCATCTCTATTATATTCGCTATCTTGTCAAAGGCGGTGGCGATAAAGAGTCCGTGATCGTAGCCACTACCCGTCCGGAGACCCTGCTGGGCGACGTGGCCGTTGCCGTTAATCCGCGCGACCCGCGCTATGCCGGCCTGGCCGACAAGGAATTGTTGTTGCCTGTTCTCAAGCGGGTGCTGACGGTGATCCAGGACGATTTCGTGGATCCCGAGTTTGGTACCGGCGCGGTCAAGGTCACCCCGGCCCACGATCCCAACGATTTCGAGATGGGCTGCCGTCACGGACTCGAGCCGATCAACGTCATGAATGCGGATGGCACCTTCAACGAAGCTGCCGGCCCATACTGCGGTCTGGATCGTTTCGAGTGCCGCAAACGGATCGTGGCGGAGCTGACTGAGGCAGGCTTGATGGAGAAAATCGAACCCCACATGCATGCTGTCGGACATTGCTACCGCTGTGACACAGTGGTCGAGCCGCGCCTGTCGCTCCAGTGGTTTGTGAAAATGCAGCCGCTGGCTCAGCCGGCGATCGAGGCCGTCCGTTCCGGCCAAATAGAATTCTTGCCGGAGCGCTGGACCAAGGTCTATCTCGAATGGATGGAGAACATCCGCGACTGGTGCATTTCGCGCCAGATCTGGTGGGGGCACCGGATTCCCGTGTTTTACTGTGACGAATGCCGCCATGAATGGGCGGCCAAGGGCCAGCCGGAAGGCTGTCCGGCCTGTCGTTCTCTGAATATCCGCCAGGATACGGATGTGTTGGACACCTGGTTTTCCTCCTGGCTTTGGCCGTTCAGTGCCCTGGGGTGGCCGGCCCCCAATAAGGATATTGAGTTTTATTATCCCACCGACACGCTGGTGACGGGGTCCGAAATAATTTTTTTCTGGGTGGCCCGTATGATCATGTCCGGCCTGGAGTTCATGGGTAAGATCCCGTTCCGCAAAGTGATTATTCACGGGACGGTACGCGACGATAAGGGGCGCAAAATGAGTAAGAGCCTGGGCAACTCGATCGATCCCCTGGCCGTGATCGATACTTTCAGCGCCGATGCCCTCCGTTTCAGCCTGATCATGGTTACGGCAACCGGTCAGGATGTGTTCCTCTCCAATGATAAATTCGAGATCGGGCGCAATTTTATGACCAAGATCTGGAATGCCGCCCGCTTCATGCAAATGCATTCGGCGTCGATTGTGACCGCGGATCTGGTCGGGCCGACCTGGGATCCCGCTTGCCTGCGCCCCGACGACCAGCACATCATCGCGGGTTTGCATAAGGCGATTGCCGCCTGCACCGAAAACTTACAGCGTTCCCGTTTCAACGATGCGGCCAAGGACCTGTATGAATTCATCTGGCACCAGTTCTGTGACCGGCATATCGAGTCGGTCAAGATCGTCTTTAACGGGAGCGATCCCGTTGCCAAGGAACAGGCACTCCGGGTAATGCATTATGTTTTTGCCCAGGTCTTGAAGTTATTGCACCCGTTGACGCCGTTCATTACCGAGGAGCTCTGGCACGGCATGGGCTACGGCGCGGAATCCGCAACGATTATGTGCGCTCCCTGGCCGAAGCCGCTGGAGGATTTGACGGGACTGGGGGTATCCGCCGCACTGGTGGACTATGTGGAGCGCAAGCATGACCTGATTCGGATCGGACGGGTTTTGCGCGCCGATTACGGGATTGCGCCGGCCATGAAGATCCGCTATATCGTCAAGCCGGAAAACGGCGAGCTGGCAGCCCTGCTGCAGGCCGACCGGGATTCGATTGCCGCCATGCTGCGGGCTGATCCGCTTGCAATAGACGCCGGCTTTGCGCCACCTTGTCCGATGCCCAACGGACTCAGCCGACTGGGCAATCTCTACATGTCGATCGAAGGCGTGATCGATGTGGCGGCTGAATCCCTGCGTCTGACCGGACAATTGGAGAAGGCGATAGCCGGCTTGGCCGGCATCGACAAGAAGTTGGACAACGCAGCTTTTGTTCAGAAGGCGCCTCCTGACGTCATTGCTCTGCAACAGACCCGCCGCCGTGAAATACTGGAAAAATGTGAAAAATACCGTCGGTTATTGGATATGCTGAAGAGCCAGACTGTTTAAGGCGTTCGAGGTCGGCCGGTGAATGTTGGGTGCCGTGCTGTGGCGCTGAATTTTAATAAAGAAGGCCTTGCCTTGTACTCCACTCCTCGAATAGTTTCCGGCAGGACGCCTCCATGACTCCAATGCGCATGGGAATCAGACGTCGGCTTGGAGGTCGCTTGAGTTCTTGACTGATACGGCTATCGTCGAAGCCGGCTTTAGCCGCAACCTTAATCGGCACACCGACCTGCATGGCGTCAATTCTGGCCCAATATATGGCGCTCAGGCACATGGGGCAGGGTTCCGCGGTCGCGTATAGAACACAGCCGCTCAGATTATGGGTCTGCAGTTTGTGGCAAGCCTGACGGATCGCGTTGATTTCGGCATGACAAGTCGGATCGTGCTCCAGCAGGACCGTGTTATGGGCAGTTGCAATAATCTGGCCTTGCTTCACAATGCAGGCACCGAACGGTCCGCCGTGGCCCTTACGGATGCCCTCCCGGGCGGATTCGATTGCCGCATGCATGGGGTTTTTCATGGGTTCTCCTGATTTTTTAGTTTACGCCACAAGGTCACCGGACTTATGCCCAAGGTCCGCGCGGCTTGGGCGCGGTTGTTACCGGTCGCTTCTAGGACCTGCCGGATGTGATCCTGCTCGACCTCTGCCAGCGAACGTTGCATGGCCTGCGCGGAGGAGAGGGTGGGCGGGCGGGCGTGGATAATGTGGGCCGGCAGATATTCCGGGACGATCAGTCCTTCCTTCGAAAAAACAGCGGCGTGTTCGACGGCGTTCTCCAGCTCACGCACATTGCCCGGCCAGGCATAATTCAGGAGAATATCCAGGCAGCGGGCGTCCAGCCGCAGGCAGGGGAGTTTCAGTTTATGCGCTATCTTGCCGACAAAATAACGGACCAGGGGCACGATATCCTCCCGGCGTGCCCGCAGTGGCGGAATCTTGATTTCCACAACTCGCAATCTATAGAACAGATCTTCCCGGAACCGGCCTGCGGCGATGGCTTCGACCAGGTTGCGGTTCGTGGCTGCTATAACTCGTGCGGAGATGGAACGCGACTTGCTTTCCCCGACCCTCCGGATTTCGCGTTCCTGGAGCACACGCAGGATTTTTAATTGCATGGCCGGGGTGATGTCGCCGATTTCATCCAGGAAAATAGTGCCTTCGCCGGCTTCTTCGAACAAACCGGTGCGATTGTTGATCGCGCCGGTAAAAGAGCCTGTCTTGTGGCCGAACAATTCACTTTCCAGCAGGGTTTCCGGCAAGGCGCCGCAATTGACGCCCACGAAAGGATGCTTGGAGCGGGGCGATTGGTTGTGGATGTAACGGGCCAGCACTTCCTTGCCGGTGCCCGTTTCGCCGGTAATCAGAATGGCGGTGTCGAAGTTCGCTATCTGGTGGGCCACGGCCAGCACCTTGCGGAAGGCTTCGCTGTGCGCCTCCACAAATAAAGGCGGCGCGGACTCCCGGGAGAGTTCCTGTATTTTGCGGTTCTGACGGGCCAACTCAGTCGTTTTTTTCTTCAATTCCATGGTTAGAAATATGACTTTGCCGTGAATGTCCTCCGCCTGAAAAAAGTCCAGGTACGGCTTGATATCCGAGCCCCAGGCGGCGCGGTCCTTCCCGATGGCGATACAGGCACGATGGCCATTAGCCAGGCATTGCTTTTCGACGAAAAAGATTTCCGTGTTCAGGCAGAACGACGCATAGCCGCTGGCGTAGCCGGTCAGCATCCAGCAGGACGGCTCAACGCTTTTGCCCAGTTCAATGATATGTTCCTCGGCTTCGCCCGAATCGTGCCAGACGACTTCCATCTGGAAGCGTTTGGCCAACGCATCCGCTTGCAGTGATTTAATAACGCTGCGCGCCACGCCCTGCAGCGTATGCAGGCGGGGGCCGGCCTTGATCCACTCCTCAAGGTTGTCCCATTCGAAAACCCGTTTCATGGCCGCGGCATCGGCCTGCCCCCAGAAATAGCCGAAGCGCGTGAACATGCGGCGGGCGGGCCCCGGCCCGATCGTGTCTACCAAATCCTTGCGGAACTGGGCAAAGGCGTGGATATCGTGCAGCACCAGGCGCCTGCCGTGCAGGCCCAGCCAGCCTTCGGAAAAATCCACCAGCTCATTTAGTTTAAGGTCGTCAGCTTTCATAATCATGGGCTAGGATTAAGGGTTCAGGGTTCGTGAAAGACACACGGCCATAATACTCCAAGGCGGGTTGTGCCTGCAACCAAGGTAGCGCAGGGTTTTCCGTCGAAGGCGGATATCCGCCACAGGTGGAATCCCTGCGCTTGTTTTTGTTATCAAGGTTTCGCATGGTTAAAGCCTTAAATATTTCATAATGAATTGGTGTGATTCAAATATGTAGTAGTATTGCAAAAAAGAGCATTAATGGAAAGAAAATTTATATTATTGATTGACAACTAGATAGCTATGTTTTTAATTCTTAATAAACTTGGCATGCAACCTGCTATATATATATAAGTGTCGGAAACATATTGGGAAACTCCATAGGAGAACGGTAATGTATAAGATTTTACAGGACAAAATGCACAGTTTGCAGGGAGAAGCCGTTGATTTCGCGCAGCAGTTGGTGCGAACTGAGAGCCCCAGCCTGAATGAATCCAAGGTGGGTGATCTGGTCGAATCCGCAATGCAAGCGCAAGGCTATCACAAGGTTTTTCGTGATGATTTCGGCAATGTCGTCGGCCTGCTGTCCGGCGTTCGGCAGGCGCCCACGATCCTGCTTAATTGCCACATGGATACGGTCGCTCCGTCGGACAACGAGAAGGATCCCCTGAGCGGCAAGATTGCTGACGGGCGTCTTTATGGCTTAGGGTCGGCCGATTGCAAGGGCGGCTTAGCCGCGCAAATTTTTGCCGGCAGCCTTCTAAAACGCAGCCTCTTGCCTCTCAAGGGCAACCTGATTGTCGCCGCGACCACGGCGGAAGAAAACGGGCTAAGCATCGGCTTGCGCGGATTGATCGAGAGCACCCTGCCTGATCTTGGATTGAAGCCCGATTTTGTTATGCTGGGTGAACCCACTGATCTGGGCTTGTATTATGGGCATGACGGCTGGATGGAATTGGATGTGCGGGTCGAGGGCTTGAATCCGTTTGAAGTGGATGACGCCGTGAACGCCATTGTCGGCGATTTGGGGCAGGGATCCGTGCGCAGCGTCGATGGCCGGCTGCAGCGCGAGATGCTTAAGGTTTCAGAACTCGATTTCCGGAACGGGAAGGGGGGACGTTCGGCATCGCTCAGGCTGGCGCGCCGCATGGAGGCGGACGAGGACATTGAAAACGTGCTGGGCGAGGTGCAGAAAGGCATGGCCAAAGTGGCCGGATCGGCCGGCGGCCAGGTGGCCGTGGATGTCATGGTGCGTCAGGAAAAACACCGGCTTTATACCGGCAAGGTTAATGTTGTGCGGCATGTGACCCGAGCCTGGTGCACGGATCCTTTCCATCCCATGCTGGACCGGGCGCGGCAAGCCCTAGAAGCCGCCGGCAGCCCTGTGAAGCCCGGCAAATGGCAGCTTGGCCGGCTGGGCATGGGAACTGCCGGAAGTGTCCTGGTGAACGAATACAAGATTCCAACCGTCGGGTACGGTCCGGGGCTGGAAACTCAGGCCCATGCCCCCGGGGAATACGTGGAACTTGCCAAGTTGAGCGCGGCGCTCTATGGTAGCGCGGTCATCGCACATAGTCTGGTTGGTATTCCCGTCTGCGGGTGGACATCGGATGAAATATGAAAGATGCTATGAATATCCTGGTGTTGAATTGCGGAAGTTCGTCGTTGAAATACCGCCTGATTTCCATGCCGGGTGAAAAGGAACTGGCGGCCGGAGAGGCCCAGCGTATCGGGCCTAAAACGGCCGAACCGGCGCGCATTGTCCACAGATGTAATGCGCGGGAAACCATTCACGTTGCGCCCATGGCGAATCATGCTGCGGCCTTCGACCAGATCATGGCCATTCTAGCGCGGGATGCGGCGTTAATTCCGAATGTCATCGGGCATCGGGTGGTGCATGGTGGCTCTCATTTTAGCCGGCCGGCTGTCGTCGACCGCGAAGCAATCAAGGTTCTCAAGGCGATCCAGGGGTTGGCGCCTCTGCATAACCCGCCGGCTACCGCCTTGATCGAGGCCTGCCGCTCCCGTTACACCAGCTTGCCCCAGGTAGCCGTGTTCGATACGGCGTTTCATGCCACGATTCCTGATTATGCCCGGACCTATGCTCTGCCGCAAGCTTTGCGTGATGATATGGGCATCCGTAAATACGGCTTTCATGGCACCAGCCATCAGTACGTGGTCGAAGAAGCCGCGCGTTTTCTCGGGCGTCCTCTGGATTCTTTTAACGCGGTCAGTTGTCACCTGGGCAGTGGCGGGGCCAGCCTCTGCGCTGTGGTTAACGGTGAATCGGTGGATAACACCATGGGTTATTCGCCTCTGCAGGGTTTGGTCATGAGCACCCGCTGCGGAGATCTGGACCCTGGCGTGACTTTGAAACTGCTGGTCGAGGAGTTGGGCAGCACGGCGGCTGTTGAATCCATCTTGAATAAATCCAGCGGCGTGCTCGGCTTATCCGGAATTTCGGGCGACATTCGCGATGTGCTCGGCGCGCTTTCAAAAACGAAACAGCACGCTCGGCGCATGAACCGCACCGCCCAAGTCTATCTCTGGCGCATCCGTAAATATCTGGGCGCCTATCTGGCGGTCGTGGGACGCACCGATGCGATAATCTTTACCGATACTATCGGCGAATCCATGCCGTTGGTCCGCTGGAGCGTCTGCGTGGATATGGGATTTTACGGAGTTAAAATTGACGAGCGGCGGAATGAAGACGTGGCGGGCTTGCCCGCCGATGTCGCAGCCGATTCCAGCGAGGTACGGATCCTGGTTGTTAAAACAAATGAAGAGCTGGCGATAGCCCGTGGCACTTATGATGCGCTGCGCAAGGCGGCTGGCTAACGGCTGCGGAGGAATGTCATGAATATTCTGGTTTTAAATCCCGGCGCAAGGCTGCTGGACTTTTCCTTGTTTATCGGCAACGAGAGCTTGCCATCGCGCAGTGGGCGCATGGTCAATTATCGTGGCGCCGCGGCGTGCCGGCCGGCCTTGAAAAGCATATTGCAATCGTGCCGGAAGGGGATACCGGTTGCCAAGCGTCCCCGAGCTTGGGCGATTCGTATTCCGTTTGGCGGTGAAATCTTCAACCGCCCTACGCTGTTGATCGGCGATGTGCTCAGTTCCCTGGAAACTCTGATACCGCTGTCACCCCTGCGCCTGCCGGCAATCATTGAACTGCTGAAGGTTCTCCAGGATGATTATGCCGACCAGCCCGTGGTCCTGATATTCGATACCGCTTTCTTGGTGGCGCTGCCCCAGCGGGAGGCGGATTATGCGCTGAAT
Source organism: uncultured Verrucomicrobiota bacterium (assembly GCA_964486075.1). Lineage (GTDB taxonomy): Bacteria > Verrucomicrobiota > Kiritimatiellia > JAAZAB01 > JAAZAB01 > JAHIJO01. The sequence continues at coordinate 49,324 of CAZALU010000006.1, read as the reverse complement.
TCCGAATTGATGGATGCTGCCGCCCTGCGCCGATTCGGGCATCAAGGGATTCTTCATGCGGCGGCCTGCGCGCATGTCTGTCGCCTGCGCAAAGCCAGTCATTTGCCGACTGTGCCCCGGATAGTGTCGGTCTGCCTTGAGCCCCAGCCCGAAGTGGCGGCCGTCCTGCGCGATCGGCCAGTTATGGTCACCGGTGGGCTGAGCCCGCTGGAAGGCCTTCCCGGCCAGACGACTTGCGGGGAATTGGATCCCGGCATAATCATGACCTTGAGCGACAAAATGAAATGGGGGCCGGAGCGCATCGATGCGGTGTTGACTCGCGAAAGCGGATTGCTGGGCCTGACCGGAGTGCGGACGACCCTGGACCAGGTGTTAAGCGCCACGCGTTATGACGGATCGCTGGCCCGGGAGGTTATGAATTACCGCCTGCTCCTGGCCTGCGGTGCCGGGATTGCCGCCATGGGAGGAATCAACCATATCGTATTTTCTGGACGTTACGCCGACCTTGGCAAAATCATCGGCCCGCTGTTGATCTCTCGTCTCGTGATGAAACGCAAGGCCCCATCCGTCGAGATCCAATGGGATTGCTTCAACACCTCGCCCGAGCGTGTTATTGCTGATCAAGCGAGCACGCTTTTGATGGCGTTACCCGCCGGACGCAATCATAAATGACAGCTTCAGCGGCCTGAGTTAATCGCGAATTACGCGAAAATCTGCCGACAGGATTTATTGAGGCTCTTGCAACCACCTGCTGCAGAAGGCCACGACCCTGATACTTCCGTTTTGAATCTTTGCCTAACCGTTGCAAACCCGGGTTGCCGTGGATTCCTGTTGAAACCGCGACGTCCCATGCTATTATGCGGTGCAATTGGAAGGCAGACGGCATGATTAGAACGGGTATAGGCTTTGATGCGCACCGGCTGGTATCCGGCCGGAAACTGATTCTGGGCGGGGTGCTTTTTGAACATCCGCTGGGACTGGAAGGGCATTCGGACGCGGATGTGCTCTGTCATGCCGTTGCCGATGCCCTGCTTGGGGCGGTGGCGGATGGCGACATAGGCCGGCATTTCCCGGATTCCGATCCGCAATGGAAAGGCGCCGACAGCCTGGACTTGCTGGCGCGGGTCCGCGAGCGCCTGGCGGCGCGGCGGGCTCGGGTAGTTAACGTGGATGCCGTGGTGCTGGCCGAGGATCCGCGCCTGGCACCGCAGCGGGAGGCCATCTGCGCCAACCTGGCCCGCGCTTTGCAGATTCGACTGGATAGAGTTTCAGTCAAAGCGACCACCATGGAAGGCATGGGCGCCGTGGGACGCCGGGAAGGAATTGCCGTGATGGCCGTGGCCACAGTTGAGCAGGAAAGAGAAGAAGGACATCAGCAGTCAGAGATCAGAGAGTCACAGACTCACTGAGCCGCAGAGATCAGAAGGCAGTATCTGGTTACGAGTAGGGTGTGCTCTGTCTGCTCAGTCTGGCTGCCTTTGTGCAATTCGCTCAGTTTTTAATCGAAAACCGGCAATCGCAAATTTAAAATCGAGCATATGTCTTTAATGATTTTCAATACATTATCGCGACGTCTGGAGCGGTTTGAGCCGCTGGAGCCGGGCAAGGTCCGCTTGTACACCTGTGGGCCGACGGTTTACAATGTCGCTCATATCGGTAATTTCCGCGCATATCTTTTCGAGGACCTGCTCCGGCGCTATCTGGAATACCTCGGCTTCACGGTGTTCCAAGTCATGAACCTGACGGATATAGATGACAAAACAATCAAAGGCGCCCGCCAAGCCGGGGTTTCCCTTGATCAGTACACCCGTCCGTTCAAAGAAGCCTTTTTCGCGGATATCCTGACGCTTAATATCGAGCGGGCGGAAAAGTATCCGGCGGCCACGGAGCATATTCCCGAGATGATTGCCCTGATTGAGAAACTATTCCAGGCTGGCGCGGCATACCGTTCCGAAGACGGCTCGGTGTATTTCAGCATTGCCAAATTTCCGGCCTACGGCAAACTGGCGCATCTGGATATGGCCGGTCTTAAACCCGGCGCCCGGGTTGACCAGGACGAATACCAGAAGGATAACCTGGCCGATTTTGCCTTGTGGAAGGCATGGTCGGAGGGGGACGGCGATGTGGGCTGGGATGCGCCGTGGGGGCGGGGACGGCCGGGCTGGCATATCGAATGCTCGGCGATGAGCATGCATTACCTGGGAGTCACTTTTGACCTGCATACCGGCGGAGTGGATAACATCTTTCCGCATCACGAGGATGAAATCGCGCAGAGCGAGGCGGCCACGGGCAAGCCGTTTGTGAAATACTGGATGCACTGTGCGCACCTAGTGGTGGACGGCCGGAAAATGTCAAAATCCCTCGGTAACTTTTATACGCTCCGGGATCTGCTTGGGCGCGGCTATACGGGCCGGGAAATACGTTGCGCGCTGCTCACGGGACACTATCGACAGGTCTTAAATTTTAGCTTTGCGGCCCTAGATGCGGCGCGCGCATCGCTCAATCGGCTGGACGAGTTCCAGGACCGGCTGGCGCTTCAGGCAGGGCCAACTGACTCGGCGGCGGAAGCCGGCGCCTGGGTCGATCAAGCGCGCCGCAGTTTCGAGCAAGCGCTGGACGACGATCTGAATGCCCCGCTGGCCATGGCGGCACTTTTCGATCTCGTGCGCGAGGGCAACAAACGTTTGGACGCGAAATCCCTGTCGCCGGCCGAGGCCGGCCGGGTCAGCGGCGTCCTCAAGTCGCTCGACCGCGTGCTCGGGTTTCTGGAGAAACCCGAGATGAAGCCCGATGTGGAAGTTATCCGTTTGGCGACGGAACGGATCGCGGCGCGCAAAGCCAAAAACTGGGCCGAGGCCGACCGCCTGCGAGGCTTGCTGGAAACCCGCGGATGGCTTGTCCAGGATACGGCCGAAGGGTATCAGTTGAAACCAAAGGGGCAAGCATGACCCGGCGCGGTAAATTTATTACAATCGAGGGTCCGGAAGGCAGCGGCAAGTCCACGCACCTCAAACTGCTGGTCGAGCGCATGCTGGATGGTAAATACCCAGTTAGTGCGGTGCGCGATCCGGGCGGCACCCAGGCCGGGGAAGCCATCCGCCGCATACTTCAGCAGGATTTGCCGACTGAACCGCTATGCCGGGAAGCCGAACTTTTTCTTTTTATGGCCAGCCGGGCCCAGCTGGTTACGCGCCTGATCCTGCCGGCCCTGGCCGAAGGCGTCCATGTGATTTGCGACCGCTTCGCGGATTCGACCTGCGCTTACCAGGGCGCCGGGCGGGGATTCGACCTCGAGCGCATTCTGATGGTCAATGACCTGGCCGTCCAGGGGCTGGTGCCGGATTTGACGCTCCTGCTGGACATCCCGATTGCCACCGGTTTTGCGCGGCTCAATACCCGCAATGCCGGCGACGCTTCACGCAAGGACCGCATCGAGCGCGAGTCCCAGGTTTTTCACGAAAAAGTGCGCGCCGGCTTTCTGGACTTGGCCCGGCGCTGGCCGGATCGCATCCGACGCGTAGATACTTCCGGCGCGATGCCTGCGGTTCAAGAAGAAATCTGGAGGGTCGTGCAGCGTGTCCTCGATCAATGAAACGCAAACGGCCCTGGCCGCGATCCGCAAGGGCATTGCCTCCGGACGTATGGCCCAGGCCTACCTGGTTATCGGTAATCCACGCGGCGATGCCGGCCAATTCGCGGATGAACTGCTGGTTACTCTGTATTGTTCCGCATCCGGCGAACGCCCCTGTCGGGCATGTTCGGGCTGCCGGAGGATTGCGCGGCGGTCGCACCCTGATCTGCTCTGGATGGAACCTCGTAAAAAATCGCGGACAATCCAGAAAGATCAGGTTGAGGAAATCCAGCAACATATCTTTCAGACATCGCTGGAGGGCGGCTGGAAAGCCGTGGTGCTGGTGCATGCCGAACGCCTCAACGAGGTCGCTGCCAACAAGCTCTTGAAGACCCTCGAGGAGCCTCCGAAAAAATGTATTTTCCTGCTGTTGAGCAGCAAACCAGAATTTCTCTTGTCCACTATCGTTTCGCGCTGTCAACGCGTGATCCTGTCCGGTGAAAATTCGGAGGAGGAAGCGGTGTTGAAAGCGGCGATCCTTGAGATCGTAACGCGATCCGATGCGCCGGGCGTGATTGGCGCGATCGTGCGCGCACGTGCGATGTTGGACCTTTTCAAGGCACTCAAGGAGGAGGCGCAGGATGGGGAAGCCGCGGCCGCGGAATCCGAAATTTTTGAAAAAATGGGGCGGGAGCAGCCGGGGCGCTCGGACGTGGATTTAGCGATCCGCAAGCAGATGGCGGATGCCGTTGATGCACGGATTGAGGGCCAATACCGTGAACGTCGAATGCTGGCCGTGCGCTGGCTGTTGTTCTGGTGTCGGGATATTTTATTCTGTGTTTGCGGGCTGGGGTCGGACCTGTGGTATTTCCAGGACGAGGCCTGCCAAGTTCAGGCCGCGGCGACCGGATTAACATACCGGCAGGCGTTGGATAATATACGGATCGTGGAGGCCATGAAAGACCAGCTGGAACAATCGCTCCCGGAAGCCATGGTGCTGGAGCGGGCCATGGTCGGTTTATGCCGCGATTAAGCGGAGTAGGTGGCGCGCAAACACGTGGAGCAAACGATCATGATCAGCGTTGATTTTATCCAGGATTTGGCCATCGTGCTGGCAGCCGCGGGAGTGGCCGGCTGGATTTGCCGCGGCCTGGGACTCTCAACTACTATCGGCTACCTGTTGGCCGGAATGCTGATTGGTCCATATACGCCGCCTTTCTCGCTGGTCTTCGATACCGGGCGCATCCAGGTGTTGTCCCAGATTGGACTCGTGTTCCTGATGTTTGCCATCGGCCTGAGCATGAGTTTTAGAAAATTGAGGAACCTGGGTCCGCAGTTGTTTATCGCATCTGCAATCGGTGTTGCTCTGGTCATCCTGGCCTGCCGTGCCGCGGGCTGGCTGTTGCGGCTGGATCTTTTGCCGAGTATGTTTCTGGCGGGGATACTGCTGGTGTCCAGCTCCGCGATCATCGGCAAAATGCTGCATGAGACCGGCTTGATTCACCAGCGCTTCGGCCAGGCGGCCATGGGCATAACCCTGGTTGAGGATTGGGCGGCTATGTTCATGTTTGGCATCCTGGGTTCCTGGATCCGCTTGGGCCAGTTTGAAGTATCTTCTTTGGTAGGTGCTATCGGCATTTTTATGGCTTTCATGGTGGTCGTGGCGGTGGCCGCCCTCTTGACGGTTCCGCGCTTTCTTTCCCTGCTGCAACGCCGGGCTACGCCCGAACTGCAGTCGATTATGGTCGCCGCTTTGTTGCTGCTGCTGGCCCTGTTGGCCGCCAAAGCGGGCTACAGCCTGGCGCTGGGCGCATTTTTGATCGGGGTCGTGGTCGCGGAAACTGCCCAGCGCGAACAGATTGAACGCTCATTTGCGGGCGTCAATGATATCTTTACCGCCGTTTTCTTTGTGGCCATCGGCATGCAGATCGAGGTGTCGCTTTTTCGCGAAATCTGGCCGCAAATGTTGCTCGTGGCGGCATTGGTTTTTTTCGGACGGACGGCAATTCACACTTTTGCCCAATTGGTCTCGGGCCGTATGTTTGCTGAAGCGTTGCGTGTCGGGCTGACCTTGACCCCGATTGGCGAAGTGTCGTTTGTGATTGTCATGCTGGGTGTGACCGCCGGTATTTTGCCACGTACCTATTACCCCATGGTCGTCGGCATTTGCTTGCTGACGACAATGTCCGCGACCCTGGTTGTGCCGCGTTCGGAATCCCTGGCGCGCGCATTGGAACAACGCCTACCTTCGGCTGTCAATGGTTTGCTGAATGCCTACCAAAGACTGTTGGTGCGCTTGCGCCAACGCAAGGGGTCCAGCCGGCTCTGGCGCTTCATGCGCAAACGTCTGCTGCAGATTGGCGTCGAGGTGCTGTTTGTCAGCGGGATCCTTGTTTTTTCGGAAAACCTGGGCGAACGCCTGTTTGCCTGGGCCGGCCTGGCGCCGGATTCATTCCTGAGCGGCATCGCCGTGTTCTGGGCTGTTATCGGTTGTCTGCTGCTGATCTCGATGATCGCGATCTGGCGAAATTTGTCGGCTTTGGCGCTTATGTTCGCGCAGAGCGTCATCCGCAAGCAGCCGCATAGTCCTTATACCATGGCCCTTGAGCGCCTGCTCAGAGTCGTGGCGGCGTTCCTGCTGGTCGCTTGGATTTGGATGGTTTTTCCCTTTCGTGCGCAGGCCGGCTGGATTCCGGCGCTGGTGGCGGGCGGCCTGGTTGCTGTGGCGGCCGTGTTCTGGCGGAGAATGATCTATTGGCACAGCGTGGTCGAGGGCCGGCTGGATCGCCTGGTGCGCCAGAAAGCGTCGACGCCAGGTCCGCAGCGATTGGATTCCATGACCGACTGGAACTTGCGGGTCGAGGAATGTGTGCTGCCCGATCATTCCCGGCATAGCAGGAAAACACTGGATGAACTGGCCATCCGTTCGCGATTCGGCGTTATGGTTGCCGGCATCGAGCGCCAGGGCGAGCTGACGATGAATCCCGCCGCCTCCGCCGCGCTTTACCCGCAGGATAAACTGCTGCTCATCGGCATGCCTGAAAACATCAAGGCCGCCCACGCTTTTCTCCAGGCCTGGTCCATGGATGAAAGCGCTGCCGATCAGATAGAGGACGTGCACCTGGAAACAATTTACGTTCCGGAAAACTGCCTGTACTGTGCCCAGCCGATCGGGCGCTTAAACATTGCCGGTCAATTCGGCTTGCAGATCATCGGCCTTGATCGCGCCGGCGCAAAAATTATCAATCCCGGCGCCGCTGAACAACTTCAACCTGGTGATGCCCTATTGGTGTTGGGCACGCTGGCACAAATCCGGACCGTTGAGGACTGGCTGAAAAACGATGTGCCGGCGGCGGGCTAGCCTTGCGATCGTTGTACTCAGACTGCCTGATCCGGGCTGACTGGCGTTAAACCACTGGATGTGCCAGCCTGTGTTGCGCCCGGATCAGGAAGTCTGAAGTTATCTGGTCGGATCGTACCAATGAAAATTCTCGGCCAAGAGGGGCAATTTTCAACCTGTTATTGGAGGCTCTTGCAAAACCCCTGCTGAAGATGGCCACGACGAAGCGTGGCCCTCCCGAGGTCGCGCTAACAGACTGGTTTTAGAACTGGAGGGACGCGCTCCGTCGCGTCCGCAGGGGTTTTGCAAGAGCCTCATTGGGATACGATGCTGGTGTGTCCGCCGTCGTGCGGATCACTTGCCGGGCGTCACCTTGATTTGCATGACTTTTATACTCTTGTGCAATTGCCAGTCGGTATCCCTGTGGCAAAAGTCGGAGAAGATGACCAGGAAGCTGTCGTCGCCGGTTGACATGAGTTGAGTGTAGCCGCAGGAGGCTGGCGACTGAATGACATAAGGTTCCGTCCATTTTTCGCCTAGTCCGTCGGCACAGAACCGCAATTCAACCCCGGGCCGTCCGTAGGATACTACGCTGATGCCATTCTTCAGGACCAGTGCTTCCGGTTCAACTCCGAAGCCGTTAAGTATGCGCGGATCATCCCAGGTCAATCCGTTATCGTCCGACGTAGCTATCCACAGGGCCCGCGGGCTTGATCCGCCGACTTCACTGCGCATAATGCACATCAGCCTGCCGCCTGGCAGGATCTGGAGCGTTTGTTCCCACAAGCCATGCTTAACTCGTTCCGGAATGCAGGCGATTGTTGAGCTTAATTTCCAGGAGCGTCCCTGATCCAGTGATGCGAGTAGATACATTTGCGGGTTGCCGGGCAGGTCCGGATGATTTTCGTCTATGCGTTCCGAGTTGACCGCGCAGAGCAAGGCGCCGTTGGACAGTTCAACACAACTTTTATTTTTCAAGGCCAGCGTCAGCGGCGGCAAGTTGTTATACAGGTACCCGGGCAGCTTGACGGCGCCGCCGGATGTCCAGGTCTTAACATAAGCGCGCACAGCTGCTCCCGGAAAATCTATTTTTGCGGTTATGGCCTCGTCTTTAAGGCTGTCTGTGGTGCGCAAAACAACCGGAGCGCCGCGTATGTTATCCGGTAAATCCTCGAAAAGATAAAGGTCAAAGCAATTGCCGTAGGCGGGGCTGTCCCTGATGCCTGTGCGCACCGGAGTAAGCCCGAGTTCGGAAGCGCTGATGCGGGGAAAGCGGTCGAACTCAAGCGTGCTGCCGTCTTTTAATGTTTTTCCGGACACAACCTGTGCACTGTCGTTGAAGGTGGCCCAGGTTTTGCCTTTGTCTTTTGATATGAAATACGGCGCTGCCTGATGCTCGCCGGCGCCGTCGTGCGAATCGTCCCCGACATGGAACGAGGCCAGGATATCCCCGGCTTTGGTGCGCTTAAAAATCGGGAATTGGTAGAAACCCCAACGCCTTTCTGCGGGGGGAGCAAGCGCAATGACAACCGGCGCACCCATACTTACGCTCAGGCCGGTATTGTGTTTTGCCGGCGGGTCGAACGGTGGCGGTGTCCAGCGGGTCATCATCAGGCAGGTTGTCTCGTTCGCTTTGTCTACCTGGTAATAGACGGTTACGATTGTTCCGTCGGCGAGTTCGACCGATGCCGGGTAACCCAGGTCGCCGTTCAAGGCGTCTGATCTGACGAGTATCTCGTGTTCGATATCCCAGGTTTTGCCGCCGTCATAGCTCAGGCAGGCGCGCTGGCCGAACGGCGCTTTGCGGTATCCGTAGCTGCACAGCACCCGTCCATCTTTCAGCAGGATCAGGTGCGGCGGATGGCCCCAGATGGGGGTCGTGACGGGCGCGGTCCAGGAATGGCCACCATCCGCGCTTTCGATCTGCTGTAAATAGCCCTCGATTTCCGTTTTCGATCCGTCGTAGCGCAGCATGGCGATAATGCGCCCGTCGGGAAGTTCGACGGCATGCGGCTCGCTGAGGCATTGTTGTTCAGCGTTGGTCAGGGGCTGCGCCCAGATCGTTTGCCATGTTTGGCCCTCGTCTTTCGATTCGGCCACGCTCAAGGCCTGCCCACCGAATTCGGCAATCCACCCTTTGCCGACGTAGAGCAGGCGTCCGTCCTTGAGTTGGATGGGGCCGTGCGGCGCGGAGGATGGAGTGCGGACTGGTTCGGCCCATGTTTTGCCGTTGTCAATTGAGCGGCTGGTCCAGTAGCCGTGATGTTTACGCCGGTCCGCTGGCGTAACCGAATCGAGATAAGTGCGCCAGCCCAGGTTCCAGGAGGCGTTATTGGTGATCTGGGATTCGGGGAAGTCCCACGTGAACCAGCTCAGAATTATCGTGCCCTGGCGTGTTACGAGGAGGCCAGCGTCCCTGTCATCCAGAGGCGAATCATGAATGGTTTGCGGCGCAGTCCAGCTTCCCCCGTTATCCTTGCTGCGCACCAGCTGGTCTTTCCCGAAGGGGCAGACATGTTCTTCGCGATCTCCGGAGAACACGGTCAGCAGTTCACCGTCCGCAGTTTTGGCGATGGTCGGCCAGCCGATGTAGCGGCCGGGTTGTTTGCAAATAACCTTTGATTCGGACTTGAGCCGCATGGCGGTCGGGCGGTTTTCGCAGACCAGTTTTTGGCCGGCTTCGATTTCTTTGCGCTTGGCCCCGGCGAAGGCGTAAAGGTCGAAAGAGGGGAAATCAAGCAGCATATCCCGCGCCCTGGCCCGGCCTTGGAGGTATTTCATCAAAACCGGATCTTCTTTGCCGGACACCTTAAAATTGCGGAAAGCGCCTGCGTTCCATCCGTAGAGGGCCAGATAGGGCCCGGCATAACCTTCGGGCGCATCCGGCGATTTAAGGACTTTTTCGCCGTCAATAAAGAGCGATATGTTCCCTTTTTCCCGGAGTACCCTGATTTTGTGCCACTTTCCGGGAGTGAGCTGATGCGTCTCTGTTTTTGCCAGTTCCCTGCCGTTGAACACGATCTTGTGCAGCTTGTTGCCCTGAGAGCCGATACCCACAAAAAGGGCGTCTTGAAATGTCCCGTCGGCGCTGCCCAGCAGCAGGCTTAAATCGCCGGGGGCTTGTGACATGACTTCGTATTCGACGCAGATCGCCTGCCGGACAACCGGCGCACGCAGCAGCAGCAGGGCGTCGGAGTCGTCGTTCTGTTTGTGAAGTTCGTTTTGTTTTTCAGTCCAACTTCCGGTTGCCGCCAGCCAGTCATTGAAAACTACGGCATTTGACGAATTTTGCTCGTAGCGCACGCGCCAGTCTTTGTCCAAAGTTGCCGAACGCGTTTGACAGACACCGGCCATGAGTATTCCCGTCGCGATGATGAATGCAAAGGATTCCATATGCGCATCTCCTGGGTTGGTTAAATAAAGAAGCATGGCAGCTTGAAGGGGCAGACGCAAATATAAAAATCGGGCCTGGTATGACGCGTATGCCCCACGGGAAGACAAAATATGTAACTCTTTTTTGAACCATGCCAAAAATCGGAATTTTATGTCTTGGCATTTTACACCGTTGTCTTTTTGGGCCTGGGTTGGTATTCTTTTTAGCTTTTAATCAGGAGCCTATAATGTATCGATGGATTCATGTCAGTTGTGGCGACACGCATCTCGTGAAATGCTACGGCCCGGGGGACTTGGCGATCAAGGAAGTCGACGCTTGCGTTGTGGAGCTGGACGGTATCCCGGAATTCGGGCATGTTGTTACGCTTGTTGAGGTGGTGGCGGATCCCGACGAGGCCGTGAAGTCCTTTCCGACGGTTTTGCGACGGGCCACATTGCAGGACCAGGCGCGCGCCAGTGAAAATGTGTTGTTTTCCAAAACTGCCCTGCGTTTGTGCCATGAAAAAGTCGCGCAGTACCGCTTGTCAATGCGCCTGTTGCGGGTTCGTTATTCATTCGATCGTTCCCGGCTGATGATTGTTTTTACGGCGGAGGATCGGGTCGATTTTCGCCGACTGGTGGCGGACCTGGCGGGGGAAACGCATGCCAGGATCGAGATGCGCCAGATCGGGGTGCGCGCCGCGGCGGCCATCCTGGGCGGGTTGGCGCCCTGCGGCCGCCAACTGTGCTGTTCGGTCTGGATCGAGGATTTCGAAGATATCCATATTCGCATGGCTAAATCCCAGGGCTTATCGCTGAACCCCTCAGCGATCAACGGCATGTGTGGGCGGCTGAAGTGCTGTTTGCGCTTCGAACATAACTGCTATCGCGATATGGGGCGGGAGTTGCCCAGGCTGGGGGCCAGGGTGGACAGCCCGGCCGGGCCGGGCAAGGTGCTGGAAGTCCGCGTCTTGACCCAGCGGGTCAAAGTGGGCCTCGAGGATCGGCGGGTCCTCGAATTCGATAGCCGGGATGTAATTGTGCTTGGCAATCCGTCTGGAAAAAGCCATAATTCCCCGGCATGAAAAAAGTGTTGTTATTGAACGGCCCGAATTTGGGACGCTTGGGCTGGAGAGAGCCGGGCCTTTATGGCGTTGAGACGCTGGTCGTCATCATCCGCCGACTTCAGGAGCAGGCCGTTGCGCTGGGCGCACGGATGGATGCCTTTCAAAGCGACGTGGAGGGTGAGTTGGTTAAAAAAATTCTTGCTGCCGCCGGGGTATATGATGGGATTATTTTTAACCCGGGGGGCTACACGCATACCAGCGTGGCGCTGCGGGATGCGCTGCAGTCGGTGCCAACCCCCTGCGTGGAGGTGCATCTGTCGAATGTAGCGGCTCGGGAGGAGTTTCGGCGGATAAGTCTGACCGCCGCCGCCTGCCGGGGCCAGGTAATGGGGTTTGGCGCCTTGAGTTACAAACTGGCGCTGATTGGTTTGTTGGAAATGCTTTCGTCCGACCAAGTCGGGAAACAACGCAAGAGGTGAATATGAAGCTTGACGATATCAAGGAAATTATAGATTTAATGGCTGAGCATGGTTTGACCGAGTTTGAAAAAGAGGAAAACGGTATGCGCCTCTCGATTAAACGGGGCGCGCCCGCTCCCGTGCTGGCTCAAGCCCCGGCGCCCTTGCCGCCGGTACCGACCGTTGCTGCGCCGGCGCTGACGGCGCTCCCACCGGTGGATGATCCTCGCTTCGTGACGATCAAGGCCCCGTTCGTGGGAACATTTTACCGCGCTCCCGCTCCGGATGCCGAACCCTACGTCAAGGTCGGCCAGGAAGTCGGTTTGGAAGCGGTCTTGTGTATAGTCGAGGCCATGAAGGTTATGAATGAAATCAAGTGCGAAATACGCGGGGTCGTCCGGGAGATCCTGGTGGAAAACGCGCATTCCGTTCAATTCGGCCAGCCCTTGTTCAAGATCGAAAAATTATAATTATTTGACGGCATGCCGCCTGCTCAACCGGCAAGCCGTATGATCTTTCATCCCGAGCATGACGAAGGATCTCATGTTTAACAGTATTCTAATTGCTAATCGAGGGGAAATAGCCCTGCGGGTTATTCGGGCCTGTCGCGAAATGGGGATCAAGTCGGTCGCGGTCTATTCCGAGGCGGATGAGCGTTCGCTGCACGTCCAACTGGCAGACGAGGCGATTTGCATCGGGCCGGCGGCGGCCTCCGAGAGCTATCTGAAGATAGCCAACATCATCAGCGCCGCCGAGGTGGCGGATGTGGACGCTATTCACCCCGGCTACGGATTTCTTTCCGAAAACGCGCATTTTGTGCAGATTTGTGAGAGTTGTAATATCAAGTTCATCGGGCCGACCGCAGACAATATCAAGAAGATGGGCGACAAGGCCGTGGCCCGGGAAACCATGCGCAAGTGCGGACTACCGACGATTCCCGGCAGTCAGTCCATCGTGCAGACCCAGGATCAAGCGCTCGAGATTGCCCGCGTTGCCGGCTACCCGGTGCTGATCAAAGCGGTGGCTGGCGGGGGCGGGAAGGGTATGCGCGTTGCCCATAACGACGTCAGCCTGATCCAGGGATTCAACATGGCTCGCGCCGAAGCGGAGCGCGCGTTTAGCCGGGGCGATGTTTATCTCGAAAAATTTGTGGACAATGCCCGGCACGTGGAAATGCAGATCTTGGCGGATCATTTTGGGAACGTGATCCATCTCGGTGAAAGGGACTGCAGTATCCAGCGCCGTCACCAGAAGCTACTGGAAGAAACACCCTGTCCCGTGCTGACTCAGGATCAGCGCAAGCGCATGGGCCGGATGGCCGTCAAGGCCGCTGAGTGCATAGGCTATCGCAATGCTGGGACTATTGAGTTCCTGTTGGACTCAAAGGGCAATTTTTATTTTATGGAAATGAACACGCGGATCCAGGTCGAGCATCCCATTACCGAGATGGCCACGGGGGTGGATCTTGTCAAGGAACAGATCCGGATCGCGGCCGGCGAGCGCCTGGCTTATGAGCAGAAAAATATCCAGCCCAGCGGGCATGTCATTGAATGGCGGGTCAACGCGGAAGACCCCGGTAATAATTTTGCGCCGTCGCCGGGCCGCCTCGAATGGTTGCATTTTCCGGGCGGGATCGGTGTGCGCGTGGACTCGGCGGTTTACAGCGGTTATGATATTCTGCCGTATTACGACAGCATGATCGCGAAAATAATTGTGCGCGGCAATAGCCGCGAGGAAGCAATTAAGCGCATGTCACGGGCCTTGGGGGAATGCCTGATCGAGGGACCCAAGACGACCATTCCGCTGGGCTTGGCACTGATGCACGATTCGTTGTTCCGGCGCGGACAGTACAACACGACATTTTTGGATAATTTTATGAAAGATGGTATGGGCTTAATGGCCATGTCGAGTTTTAATCCATGGAGGGCTGGCGATGGACGAGCACAAACAACCTGAGACGGCGGAATTTCGTAAACGGACGGACAAACCGGAGACGGAAGCAATAGATGACCGGGAGAACACGGGCTCAGATCTTGGGGCCATTACAGTGCATCGCGATGTGATTGCCGCCATTGCCCGTCAGGCAGCTCTGAAAGTGCCGGGCGTCGCTGATATGAGCGGATCGTTTGCCGACGGTCTGGCCAGCATGATCAGCAAAGCCGATGATCGCGGGATCAAGGTGGAGCTGGAAGGACGTTGCGTCAGCTTGGAATTGAATATCATCGTTGAATATGGGGTCCGCATTCCGCGGGTTGCCTGGCGCATTCAGAACGAAGTCTACCGCGCCATCGAGGAGATGACGGGCAACAAGGTCAAGGCTGTGAATGTTGTTGTCAGGGGCATACGGAGTCTGGTAGATACTAAGCCGTCAACCGACGAGGAAGGAGCAAAGCCGTGAAAATTGTGCATGGTTTGATCGGATTCGCGATGTCGCTGGCGATACTGGCCTTGGGCTGGGTGCTGGTGGCGAATGTTACCGGGCTTCCAAATTCCTGTTGGCATATTTTTCGGCCCGTTCTTGAAAACAGCCTTGCCTGGCAGCTTGCGCTCGGCGTGAGTTTGATCACGCTGTCGATCTTGTTCTGGTTGTCGGCCTTGCCGATCGGCCGGCACGAGCAATTCCTATCTTTCGCCGGCGATGGCGGCACGATCAGCATCGGCGTCAATGCCATCAACACTTTCCTGCTGAAACTGAAAAGCGAATTCGCCGGCATCGTAAAGCTGCACGCCGATGTATCGGCCTCGCGCCGGGGTGCGATTGAAGTCCGCTTGGATATGACGGTGAAAACCGGCACCCAAATCCAGCAGTTGTCTCAGGCCCTGCAGCAGAGGGTCCGCGACAGCATGCGCGAAAGCCTGGGCATAGCGGATATCGCGGATGTCAAAATTAATGTCACGGATATCGTGGTTATTGATGAAGCAACCGCGCCACGCCAGCCCCCGCGCTCGGAATGGCAGGATCACGAGTAGCATCAGAAGGTGTGGATCAGTAGGCCGGACCTGACTTTTGGCTCGAACCAGGTGCTTTTGGGAGGCATGATCTGGCCGGCGTCGGCGATGGCCATCAGGTGCCGGACTGTGACCGGATGCATGGAGAACGCGACCGCGTCTCTCCCGGAATTTACTCTCTGTTCGAGTTCCTGCGTTCCTCGAATCCCCCCGATGAAATCTATGCGCTTGTCCGTCCTGGGATCGGTAATCCCCAGCAGCGGCGCCAGGACGCGAGATTGCAGCAGGCTGACATCCAGGGTGGCAACCGGGTCCGCCTCCGCCGCCGGAGGCAGGGCTAAATCATGCCATTGCCCGGCGCAATACAGGCTGGCGTAGCCTGGCCCAGCGGGCGCCGGTCGGCCGGGGGAGGTTAGCGGACACCGTGCGCGCACAGCGGCCAGGAATTCGGGTGCCGTTCTGCCGTTCAAATCCCGCACGCAGCGGTTGTAGGGCAGGATTTCAAGCTGGCTGGCGGGGAACAGAACGACAGGAAACCAGTTGTATTCTTCCGTGCCGTCATGCCCGGGGTTGGCGGCGCGTTGTTCCCGGGCCACGCGCGCTGCGCTGGCGGCTCGATGATGACCGTCGGCAATGTAGCAGACCGGGATTTCTTCGAACATTTTAACCAGGCATCTCGTTTTCCGGATGCGCCAGATCGTGTGAATGACTCCGTCCGGCGCGGTGAAATCATAGAGCGGGCGAGTCGCTTCGATCGCGCGCGCCTGGGCGTCAATATCGGTCTGATCGCGATAGGTCAGAAATACCAGACCGCCGTGGGCGCTGATCGCTGCCATGTGCCGCGTCCGGTCGTTTTCCTTGTCCTGCCGTGTCTTTTCGTGCTTCTTGATGATGTCCTGCTCGTAATCGTCCGCATGACAGCAGGCCACGATTCCCGCCTGGGTATGTGCGCCACGGCGCAGGCGATAGAGATACAGGCATGGCGCTGATTCTTGCACGAACACCCCCTGCTTGAGCAAGTGTTTAAAATTGGCCACAGCCCTGGTGTATACTTCGGCGCTGTAAGGATTGACCGATGTCGGGAGCTCGATTTCGGAACGCGATACTCGCAAAAAACTGCTCGGGTTGTGCTGGGCCAGCGCCGCTGCCTCCGCCCGGTCCACGGTATCATAGGGCACACAGGATACCCGGTCTACCAGTCGCCGGAGCGGACGCAGGGCTTTAAATGGATGAATGCCAATCATTTTATGTTCCACGAATGCACTACCATAGCACGCTGTTGGCCTGTGCGCAAATATCAACTGGAGCTATTCGATGAAAGACAATTGACATTTTTATTTTAAGTTATAGCATTCAGACTCAAGAAAGAAGCAAATGTAGAATTATGATCAAAAACATGCTGATTCAATTGCCGGTCAATCCGGCGCCAACGCTTCGCAGGACGGCGGAGATAATGCAGCGCGAGCTGAGGGAGCGCTGCGGCGCAAAATTTACGGTAACGATTGCGGCCGGCAAGCGCTCCGCGGCGGGCGAACTGACGCTTGTTCTTGAAACGGATGCGCAACTCGCTCAGGAGACTTTTAAGATCCAGGACGGCGCGCAAGGGGATATCCGCATCGTCGGCGGCGACGAGCGCGGAGTGCTTTACGGGGCCGGCAAGTTCCTGCGAACCTGCCACTATGCAGAAGGCGGATTGGAACCGGGCACCTGGCGCGGGACCCTGGCCCCGCGCAAGCCGTTCCGGGCCATATATTTTGCCACGCATTTTCATAACTGGTATCATGACGCCCCGCCTGAAAAGCTGGAGCGCTACGTGGAGGAGTTGGGACTCTGGGGCTATAACTGTGTTGGCGTTTGGTTCGATATGCATCATTACACCGGGATGGACGATCCGGCGGCCCAGGAGATGGTCGGGCGGCTCCACCGTGTGCTCAAGGCGGCCAATGGGGTGGGGCTGGGCGCCTTGCTGATCGTTCTTGGAAACGAAGCCTTTACCCCGAGCCCGGTTGCGATGAAAGCGGACTGGACGGCAGGACACGATGGGTACACGCGTGATCTTTATCACTACCATGTGGAGCTGTGCCCGAACAAGCCGGGCGCCATGGAATTGCTGCTGAAATGGCGGGCGGAGGTCTTCGCGGCCTTTGCTGATATTCGCCTGGATTATGTGGCCTTGTGGCCGTATGACCAGGGCGGTTGCACCTGTTCTCTTTGCAAGCCCTGGGCCGCCAACGGCTACCTGAAGGTTGCGGAGCCGGTTGCCCGGCTGGCGCGCAGGTGTTTCCCCGGCGTTAAAATAGTTCTCAGTACCTGGAATCTCGATTATTTTACGCAGGGTGAATGGGCCGGGCTGAGCGAGGCCTTCCGTGAACGCCCGGACTGGGTGGATTATATGCTGGCTGACGGGTATCTTGGGGAATTTCCCGAGTTTCCGCTCAAGCACGGTGCGCCCGGCGGTTTGCAAATGGTCTGCTTTCCGGAAATCAGCATGTTTGGCAGCCATCCCTGGGGGGGATATGGCGCCAATCCGCTGCCCGCGCGCCTGCAACAATACTGGCGCCAGGTGGAATCCGTCATGGCCGGCGGGGCCCCATATTCCGAAGGAATCTACGAGGACATCAATAAGGTTATTTGCACGCAATTATTCTGGAGCGGCGACGGTTCTGCGGAAGACGTGGTCCGCGAATATATCGCCTACGAATTCTCTCCGGAGGTTGTCGAGCCGGTTACTGAAGCTATTCGTCTGCTAGAGGAAACACTGCTGCGCCGCATGCAAAACAGCCCGGAAAATTCGCGAATCGTCATCGCCAAGCCCGAAGGCATTGCCAAGGCGTATGCCTTGATGCGCGAAGCTGATGCCAAGCTGCCGGCGCGTGCACGGGCCTGTTGGCGTTGGAGAATATTGTTTCTACGGACGCTGATCGATCATGAACTGCTGACGCATGCGGGCGCTATTTCAGACGCATGCGAAACGGCTTTGCAGGAGTTGACCGCCATTTATTATGCCGAAAACGCCGAGGAGCCGGTCCGTCCGCTATCCGGGAAAACCGGAAATCTCCAACTTAGCAGTATGGCGAATCTGGGTCCGGCGATTTGAGTATAAGATCATGTCCGTGCAATTCAAAGATTATTACGAGGTGCTGAAGGTGCCCCGGACGGCTACTGCGGACGATATCCGCAAGTCCTACCGGAAGCTCGCCCGCCAGTTTCATCCGGATATCAATAAGAACGCGAACGCCGAGAATAAGTTTAAGGATGTTGGCGAGGCTTATGAAGTGCTTAGCGATCCTGAGAAACGCAAGCGTTATGATCAGCTGGGTGCCGATTACCGCAACGGCCAGGAGTTTCGCCCGCCACCTGGCTGGGAAAATATGCGTCATGGATTTCAAGGCCGCCCGGAATCCACGGGCGGGTTCCGTCCGGAAGACCTGGGCGGATTCAGCGATTTCTTTGAAACGCTTTTCGGGGGTGCGCAGTTTCACGGCGCCGGTCCCGGCGCCGCCGGCGGTGCCCATACCTGGACCCCGCGCGGCGAAGATCATGAGGCCGCGGTCACGATCGATCTGACGGACTCCTTCCACGGCGCGCATAAAACCATCACTCTGCAATCGGCGGAACTGGGGCCGAATAACCGGGTCCAGCGGCGCTCGCGGAGTTACAAGGTCAGGATACCGCCGGGCACTCTCGATGGAGAACGGATCAGGCTGGCGGGGCAGGGCGGGCCGAGCCGGGGTGGCGGTCCGGCCGGCGACTTGTATTTACGGGTTAATATCAAGCCGCATCCGTTGTTCCGACTGAATGGCCGGGAACTTGAGGTTTCGGTTCCGGTAGCGCCCTGGGAAGCTGCCTTGGGTGCCAAGGTGCCCGTGGAAACCATGCAGGGCAAGGCTGCCCTGACCCTGCCGGCCGGCACGCAGGCTGGTCAGCGTTTTCGTTTGCGGGGCAAAGGCATGCCTGGCGGATCGCGCGGGCCGACCGGAGATTTGATGGCAGTTGTTCAGATCGCCGTTCCCCGCCATATTAACGAAAAGGAGAAGCAGTTGTTCGAGGAGCTGGGGCGCGTCTCTACGTTCGATCCTCGGAAAAAGTAAGAAAAGCGCTGGCACGACATGATTGAATCTAATAGGGAAATTGTGTTGTAGCCGCGATCGTTGATCGCGGGCCTCGGAAAAAGTAAGAAAAGCGCTGGCACGACATGATTGAATCTAATAGGGAAATTGTGTTGTAGCCGCGATCGTTGATCGCGGGCCTCGGAAAAAGCAAGAAAAGCGCTGGCACGACATGATTGAATCTAACAGGGAAATTATGTTGTAGCCGCGATCGTTGATCGCGGGCCTCGGAAAAAGCAAGAAAAGCGCTGGCACGACATGATTCAATCTAATAGGGAAATTGTGTTGTAGCCGCGATCGTTGATCGCGGGCCTTGAAAAGAAGACCGATTTTATCGAAGTCGGTTGCAGCCCGACCGAAGGACGGTACATGCCAAGGATAAAAAGGCCATGATTGTTGATCCGTCCACCCGTGATTATATGGAAAGTCCGCTGGAGCAAGCGCCGGAAGAGCGGCCCCTGCTGACCTTCTCTGAGCTGGCCTATCTGGCCGGGACCACTCCGGAAGTGATTGAACAGTTGCTGGAGTGGGATATGATTGTTCCCGCTGGACCGGGCGTGGAACTATTTTTCCCGGTGGAAACTATTTTCCAGGTGCGCAAGCTGTTGCGGATTCATGTTGGGTTGGGCATTGATTTCGCGTCCCTGCCGCTGGTGCTCGATCTGCTCGACCGCGTTGCCGATTTGGAACAGCGCCTCTCCGAATCGGATCCGACGTACTGATCTTTCGGCAGGAGCCGGTCTATACAACTGCTCTGCGCACCGACCGTATGGCGCAGTGGGAGTGACGCGGTAAAACTCAAAATCCTAGCCCAGTAATTTTGTAACTACTCAGCGAAACCACCGCCGGCGGCCGGCGGTGCAAAGAAAGAAACACGTTATATATTAATCTGTTATGTCAAATTCGGCATCCCGTGTTACTGGGGAGGTTGCCTGAAAAAACCCGGATAAGCAAAGATTGTCATTTCGAGCGTAGCGAGAAATCTCATCTGTCTGCCAACCAACATGAGATCCTTCGCTACGCTCAGGATGACAACCTGAGTAGTTAAGTAATTTTTGCGGTCCGGGTAATGGGGCAGAAGCGATGCAATTGATTCCGCTGAACAAACCTACGGACGGCGCTAACGCCGTCTTCCCCGTCATCGAAATATGCCTGTTTTAAGACCTGAATATTGCACGATGATCGTGCAATATTCAGGGTCAAACAATAACAACCCTAAACAAATAAGAGGAACGCCATGACAAAAAAAACGGAAATCTACAAATGCGATATGTGGAGAATATGAAACCATTGGATGTTACCATTGTCGGCGGCGGCATGATCACGCATGACCTCCTGTTGCCATCGATTTACCAACTCCAACGCACGGGCGCAGTCGGTAAAATTGATATCTGCGCTCTGAACACCCCGCCCCTAAAGACGCTCAAGGAATCGCCGGACCTTGTCCGGTCCTTCCCCGGGCAGACTTTTGCGCCGCACCCCGCCTTCTCGGAGTTGCCGTCCCGGAATTTTCCGGAGCTGTACAAGAAAGTCATCGCCGGCATGCGGCCCCGCCAGGCCGTGGTCGTGGCCATGCCGGACCAGTTCCACTACCCGGTGCTCATGGAGGCCCTGCGGCGCGACCAGCATATTCTCTGCGTCAAGCCGCTGGTGCTGAAATACGCGCAGGCGGTTGAGGTGGAGAAGCTCGCCGCCGAGCGAGGGCTGTTCGTGGGCGTGGAATACCACAAGCGGTTCGACCGCCGCTCGCTGATCGCCCGACGGCACTATCGCCTAGGCCATTTCGGGGAGTTCGTCATGGGCGAGGCCAAGCTGGTCGAACCCTACTATTACCGCTCGTCTAATTTTCAGAACTGGTTTACGACCGATAAGACCGATCCGTTCGTGTACATCGGTTGCCATTACGTGGATCTGGTGTATTTCATCACCGGCCTGAAGCCGATCGAGCTTTCCGTGGCCGGGGTTAAAGGTAAATTCCCCAACGGCAACGAGGGCTACCTCTGGGCCAACGGCCGGGTCCGTTTCGAGAACGGTGCCATCCTTTCCGTGATCAACGGCTTGGGCTATCCCGACGCCGGGGCCGGGAGCAACGAACAATGCCTTGCGATGTTCTGCGAAGGGCAGGGCAAGACCGGGCTGATCCAGCATGACGACCAGTTCCGGGGCGTGATTCACTGCTACCCGGATGGGATCGGGTGCGCCGGCTCGCAATACAATTACATCAACCCGGATTTCTTTCAGCTCGTGCCCTGGGAAGGTGCTGGGTTCAAGCCCATCGGCTATGGCGTGGATTCGGTGTGGGCCATACTGAACGCCATGATCCGTATTGAAGCGGAGACCGTTGCCCTCAAGGGACCGCGCGCCCTGCGGCGACGCCAGGAACTCATCGCGGAAGTGGACAAACAGGGCCTGATCGCCACGCCCGCCAACAGCTCCATCAACGAGCTGGTCGTGGAGGCCGCCCGCCTCTCGATTCTCAAGGACGGTTTACCGGTGCACATCCGTTACGGGAAGCGGCCCGGGGTGGAACAGCGGCGGAGCTGATCCGTCAGCAGCCAGATCGCGGCTATAGTGTTTCAGATAAATAACGTAACAATGCGAGACGAAGTTCTAAAGGAACCCACCCCTATCCCCTCCAAGGAGGGGCACTGCTTGGTTTGCAATATCTTATCCCCTCCCTGGAGGGGCGAGGGGTGGGTTCCTTGATCCTCGGAAGTTAATTACCTGAACATCTATAGTGCCTCCAATATGGGCTCTGCCAGCAACCCAAATTTTAAGAAATATTGGCTCCATAGCACAATTTATGGGGGGCTAATTGTCAGGCAACTACAAGCAATCTCTTCTCCGTGCTTCCGTGGTAAATTATTTCCGATGTGCCCACAGATTCCGCGGAAGATCCGAAATATTTAACCGCACAGAACGCAAAGATCGCATAGCAAATGGCGCCAGAAACCAGCAGAGCATATTTTGTCATTTTGTGTTCTATGCGTTCTTTTGTGGTTAAAAAACCTTGTCTTGTTTGAAGATCGGAGAGGCGAGGAATGATCTCGCGCAGAGACGCAGGGCCGCAGGGTTCATATCCGAAATAGTAACTTCAATCTACGCACGGCGGCAGAGCGCCGTGGCTACCGTTATGGCGCACAAGTCAGCGGACAATCTCTTGGAGCCGTCCCGATCTCCGGGAATCGGGACCTGCCGAGCCGTCCGTTACTGAACGGTTCACCCGGGTTACCGCGTCGAAGCTGGCACCTCACCGCGAAGATGGCAGGGTTCGCCCTACCTTGGGTGCTGACCCGGTTCAACCCGCATCTCACCAGCGCGAAAGACGCGCATGGAACCGTCGTGAGCCTCCAGCGGATGACCGGGTTCGGCGGCTGCGACTTGGAAGGGCTGGGCTTAAAAGGTGTGGCCAGCGCGGCGGAAGCGAACAAGCGGCTGGCGGTGTTGCGGGGGCACCGTTGGAGCAGTTACCGGCTTTATGCCGGCTCTGAGCGCGCGCCGGCCTGATTAAAAACAGGGCCGATTCTTGAGCGGGCCGACGGGAACGACGCGGCGGACTGCGCGAAGCGCTACCGGGAGGGGGTGGAAGGATATGTCCGCGCAGGCTATAAAGAGAGTTGGGCAAGGCGGTTGAGGAACGGGTTGGCGGTGGGGAGAGACGTATTCATTGGACGGATCAAGCGGGGCATCCGAAGCATCCCTCGGGAATGGCCTGGGAAGCGGGAATTGCGGCGCCGGTGCTCGTTTAGTGACGTCGTGCGGGCGGTCGATCGGGTCAAAGGAGAGTCCTGGGCCGCGTTTGCTGGGCGGCATGGCGACTGGGGGCGCTATCTGGCGTTGACGGTGGCGCGTGAAAGGAGTGGGATGACTCTCAAGGAACTGGGGCAGGCGGCCGGCAGAATGGATTACGGGGCCGTGAGCGAGGGCGTCAGGCGCATGAATCGTTGTCGCGCCACCGATCGGGAAATCACCATTGCCTATAACCTGACAATACAATTATTGAATGTTAGACGTGACCCAAATTCCGTGACCCTTGCCACCGTGAGCCAGCTGAAATAACCCTGAGCCCCCGGCACAGGGTTCAATTATTAGTTGGCGAAACCGGCCAAGCATAGTATAAACAATCAGTTTGCCGTGAATCAGATCAAGCACAGATCGGAATTGTTGAAAGATGAAGGAGTAAACTATGCCCGCCATAGATATTCAGGAAATTCTGCGGATCGTGCCCCATCGTTACCCCATGCTGATGGTGGACCGCATTCTCGAGTGCGACGACGACAAGAAGTGTGTCGGGTTGAAAAACCTGACCTTCAACGAGCCGTTTTTTCAGGGGCATTTTCCTGGCAAGCCGATCATGCCGGGGGTGTTCCAATTGGAAACGATGGCCCAGGTGGGAGGAGTTTTGCTGAGCCGCCGGACCGGGTTAAAGGGGCTGATTCCTTTGTTCATGGCCGTGGACAAGGCCAGGTTCCGGCGCATGATCATCCCTGGCGACCAGATGCGCATCGAGGTGGAAATTATCAATGCCCGCGCCAGGGTTTTGAGGCTGCAGGGCAAAATACTGGTGGGCAGCCTGTTGGCGGCTGAAGCCGAATTGCTCTTTATGGTTACTGAAGAAAAAACTGTGTCATGACCACCATTCACCCCACAGCAATTGTCGATCCCGGCGCCCAACTGGGAGTGGATGTTGAAATAGGCGCTTATTCAATTGTCGGCCCCGATTTAAAAATAGGGGATCGAACGCGCATCATGCCGCACGTGTTTCTGGATGGCCAAACAACGCTGGGCGCGGCATGCGTTGTTTTTCCATTTGCCAGCGTCGGCTCCCAAACCCAGGATCTGAAATTCAAGGACGGGGCCACCTCGGTTGAGATCGGGGATCAGACAACATTGCGGGAATATGTCACCGTCAATGCAGGCACCAATGCAGGGGATATCACCCGGGTCGGGGCCCGTTGTCATATCCTAGCCTATTCCCATGTGGCCCATCAATGTATTATTGGTAACGATGTTGTAATTTCCAATGCCACCCAATTGGCCGGACACGTGGTTGTGGAGGATGGCGTTGGGATCGGCGGGATGTGCGGAGTGCACCAGTTCGTCCGGATCGGCGCGATGAGTTTCATTGGCGGATGTTCCAAGGTGACGCAGGACATTCCACCCTATATGCTGGCGGACGGCAACCCGGCGGTTCCGCACGGGATCAATGTCGTCGGGCTGCAGCGACATAATGTTTCGGAGTCGATCCGGCAAATGCTTAAACATGCTTTCAGAATCCTATATCGCCAGAACCTCACTGTGCGGCCGGCGTTGGAGCAGATCAAGGCGACTCTTCCGGCTTGTGTCGAGCGCGATCATTTGCTGGCGTTCGTTGAGCAATCGGAACGTGGCATTGCCCGATAATCAGGCTGGCTTTTTTGTTTTTCCTGCCTCATACTAATGTGCTATATCGAGTTTGACCGTGTAAATGGGGGGGGTATCCATGAATGGGCGTTGCGTTTTGGCGAGTGGATGCCTGATCGCTTGGGCAGCTATCGCTGCCGACAGCCAGGTGCCGGCAGAGGCTGCTAATGATCCTGGCCTGGCGCCGCTTCCGGCCGTTGCCTTAGCCGCGCCGGTGGTCAGCGATGCTTCTGACAATCCGCAATCCGCGCTCCGCGATCAGCGTTCTTCCCCCAATGAGGCCTTTGTCAATTTCAGCTTTGACCAGGTGGATATCCGTTTCCTGGTCAAACTGGTTGGTGATTTGACCGGCCGTCGTCTGGTTATCGATAAAATCGTCGACGGCCAGATCACGGTTGTGACCCCGCCCCAGATTCCTGTTAGCGAAGTCTATCCTCTTTTTTTGGCCATTCTGGAGGCCGGCGGATGCGCCGTTGTGGAGCGGGACGGCATCCATCACGTTGTCGCCCGGGAGCCGCGTTTAATGCCGGTCGCGCCGGTGGTGGGGGAGGGGCAGCCCACGCCATGGGCCGGGATTGTAACCAAGGTGCTCCGCATCTCTCATTTACAGGTGGCGGACCTGAAAAGAGTTCTGGAACCCATGGTGGGCCAGGGGAAGACCGGTGGACTGGGGGTGCTGGAGGCCGGCAATTACCTGATCGTCACGGATTCGTCCGACAATATCCGCCGGATTGAGGAAATCATCGCGCAGGTCGATAAGCCTGGCCTGGCGCGTGGCGTAGAGGTCTTGGCGCTTCAGTACGCGCCGGCCCAGGCGCTGGCCGTTGAATTGAACCAGGCTATTACCGGTGCGGCGGCGAAACAGGACGGATCGCCGGGGGCACGCCTCAGGCAGCGGCTGCCGCAGGTTGACGGCAGTCCGGCCATGCCCAGCGATGCCGTGGTCGTGGCGGACCCGCATTCCAACAGCTTGATCTTGGCGGGCACTGCCGCGCAACTGCTGGATCTCAAGCGCATCATTGAACGGATGGATATCGAACCCCAGACCGGCCATGGCTATTTGAAAGCTGTTTTTTTGAAGTATCTTTCGTCCGATGAAGCCGCTAAAAGTCTGACTGCTTTGCTGGCTAAGGGTGTGGACAAGCCCCAAAACCAGTCCATCTCCATCGAATCCAATATAGCCAATAATGCGCTGCTGGTGGATGCCGCCCCGCAGGATTTTGAAATGGTCCGGGCGCTGGTGGAACAATTGGATATTCCGCCCCAGCAGGTGCTGGTGGAAGTTATGTTTGCCGAGTTGACCATGGCCAAAGGCAGCGACATCGGCGTCGAATTTATGGCCGGCGGATCGCCTGATAACGGATCTTCGATTGCCATTGGCGGCATGAAGACGACCGAAGGCGATGACCTGCTCGCGTCGCAGGTCATGAATGGCATCGTGCCGAACGGACTGACTTTTGGCATTGCCAAGGGAAGTTACCTGGATGCGGCGGGCAAGGTTGTTTCATATTTTCCGGCATTGGTCAACGTGAATGCGATGAAAACCGGCGCCAAGTTCAATATCCTTTCCAATATTCCACTCCTGACTCAGAACAACCAGCAGGCTACCGTCACCGTCGGCAAGAACATTCCGATCCTGAAATCCACTGTATCGGCCGGGGCCGGCACGGCCCGTGATTATATTGAAAATATCGATCGCATCGACGTCGGCATTAAACTGACTATGACGCCGCACATCAACCCGAACGGCGAAGTTTTGATGAAGCTGAATCCGTGCCTCGAGGCGATTCTGCAGGAATCGACCGGCGGCAAACCGTTTACACCGACCATTGCCAAGCGTGAAGTGGTCACCACGATGACGGTGCCCAACAATCAAACCGTTATCATCAGCGGCCTGATTCGGGAAGATACGGTCAGCAATGAACGGAAAATACCGTTACTGGGTGATATCCCTTTGCTGGGCTGGCTATTCCGGCATAACGTCGACACGGTTGAACGAACGAACCTGTTGATTTTTGTAACGCCGCACGTGGCCACGAACCTCTATGAGCTTGCCGAGCTATCCAACCGCATTCGTGACCAGACCCGCATTGGCGCGACCAATTCAGCCCCCATTGCGCCTGACATTCCGGGAGAAAAGAGCCATGCTCAATGAAGGTCTTGTTGCCAGCCCGGATCCCAGAGATTTAGAGGCGTTGGCCGCTAAATTCCACCTGGAAGCACTGCCCTCCGTTGCCGACGACATGCTCGATCCCGACCTGGTTGCCGGCCTGTCGGTGGAATGGGCCCGTGGCCATGCGACGATCCCCATTCGGTTCCGGGGACAGGTCGCCGTCCTGACCGCCCAGCCGGCCGATATCGGCGGGCAGAAACACCTGGAACTCCTGCTGGGCCGCGAGCTGCTCCCGGTGCTGGCGTCCCGTGAAACAGTCATGGCTGCGATCGAACGCTGTTATTTCAGCCGCCGGGAAACGCCGAGCGATTTTTTGCGAGATCTTGAACAGCCGGAGATATCCATGGCTGTTGCCGCGCGTGGCGACGACTTGCTGCAGATCGCCGAGAATGCCCCGGTAACTCAGTTGATCAACCTGATCCTGCTGGAGGCGGTCAAGGCGGGCGCGTCGGATGTGCATGTTGAACCGTTCGAATCGCGTCTGCGCGTGCGCTATCGCATCGATGGCATGCTTTACGAGCAGGCCTCGCCGCCCAAGCACATGGAGCCGGCCCTGATCTCCCGTTTGAAGGTTATGGCCCGCATGGATATTTCCGAGAAACGCCTTCCCCAGGATGGCGTGGCGCGAGTCCGCATCGGGGAACGGGAAATCGATATCCGAATTTCCACCATTCCGGTAGCGGAAGGCGAACGGGTTGTTTTGCGCTTGCTCAATCGCAACACCACGATCCTGCCGCTGTCCGGGCTGGGACTTTCGGAACTTATGCTGGCCAGCCTGGAATCGCTGGTGCGGGAATCGCGCGGTGTGATTCTGGTCTGCGGTCCGACCGGCAGCGGCAAGACCACGACCCTCTATGCCGCACTCCAGCGTTTGGACAAGAATCGAACCAATATCCTGACGATCGAGGATCCCATCGAATACCAGCTTGCGGATATCGGCCAGATCCAGGTGAAACCGAAGATCGGGCTGACCTTTGCCGCCGGGTTGCGTCATATCCTGCGCCAGGATCCGGACACCATCCTAGTCGGAGAAATCCGAGACCTGGAGACCGCCGAAATCGCGATTCGCTCTTCGCTGACCGGGCACCTGGTTCTCAGCACCTTGCATACCAACGATGCGCCCAGCGCGGTCATCCGCTTGATCGACATGGGCATTGAACCCTATCTTTTGGCCGCGTCTTTGCGCGCGGTGTTGGCCCAACGCCTGGTGCGGCGCCTGTGTCCCGTCTGCCGGGCGCACGCGCCGACAGGGAGCGACTGGCCGGCGCTGCCGCCGGCGGTTGCATCGCGGCTCCTGGGCAAGCCCGTTTGGCAGGCGAGGGGATGTCCGGCTTGCCTGGAGGGCTACCGGGGACGCACGGGCTTGTTCGAGCTGATGCTGGTGGACGCGGAACTTGCGGAGGCTATCCGGACGGCAAGCAGCGATAGCCGTGGAATTTGCGAGTTGGCGGTACGCAAAGGAATGACCACTCTGCTGGATGACGGTCTGAACAAGCAGGAGCAAGGGCTGACCAGCCTTTCCGAACTCGTGCGCACCATCGGGAAAATCGAGTGATAACTTTCGAATACAAGGGTTATGACGCCTCCGGACGGGCGCAAAAGGGCTTGATCGAGGCGCCGGATCTAAAACAGGCGCGGGAGAAACTTGCCGAAAGCGGGGTTTTGACGGAATCGCTCGCGCCAGCCGGTTCTCGGACCGGCTATCGCTGGTTGCGCAAGCAACGATTTTCCGTTGAGCAACGAGTCGGATTTTATCAGGAGCTGGCGGCGTTGTTGTCCTCCGGGTTTCCCCTGGTATCCGCGCTCGATGTTCTGATCCAGTCTCCGGATATGGGGGGGCTCCAGCCGTTCCTGGCCAATGTCCGTGATAAAATTCGCGAAGGATCTTCGCTGGCTGAAGCCCTGTGCGCCGCCGGCGGCGAAATCGGGCAGCACGAAAAAGCGCTGGTGGCGGCCGGGGAACGGGCGGCGGCATTGGACCAGATGCTGGAGCGCCTGGCCGAATTCATGGAGGAACAAAATCGACTGCGAGAACAAATTCTGACGGCCTTGATTTATCCGGCCATCCTGATGGTGGTGGCGGGGATTGTCGCCTTTGGCTTGCTCGGTTTTGCCTTGCCTCGTTTCGGACAACTATTGCTGGACCAGACCCGCGTCGCGATCCCCCTGCTGACCCGGATTATGATTCGTGCCGGGCATATCGTGGCGCTGTGGGGTATTCCTTGCCTGGTTCTTGTGGGAGCAATGCTGGCGCTTGGCGTGCGACGCCTGCGCCGGGATGCCGCGTGGGGATGCGCGTTGGACCGCCGGCGCTTTGGTTTGCCGATCATTGGGCGCGGATATACGCTCCTGGTCAGTCTCCGTTTTGCGCGGACGCTGTCACTCTTGTTGCGCGGTGGTGTGCCGCTGATCGATGGCATGATCCTGGCGGGCGATGCCACCGGCAGTGCCTGGGTCAGTTCGCTGGCGGCCAGGGAGGCGGATGCGGTGCGCCACGGTGCGAGCCTCACTCAGGCACTGCGTCGAATCCCGCCATTTGCGACGTCGCTGGCCGGCTGGGTCCAGGTCGGCGAGGCCAGCGGTTCGCTGGAGCGCATGCTGGAAAACGCCGGCAAGCGCTTTCAACAGCAGTGGGACCGCTATCTTTTGCGACGTCTGGCTTTCCTGGAGCCGGCTCTGATCTTGCTTATCGGAGGGTTTATTCTGCTGGTGGTCCTGGCCGTTCTGCTGCCGATTGTTTCTTTGAATCAATCCTTGATGTGATTTGCTGGATTTGCCGTAGCGCTTCGTAGAGCACGATAGCCACGGTTGTCGATAGGTTCAGGGATCGGACGTGGTCTGTTCGTATGGGGACGCCCAGCACGCTGTCGGGATAGGCGTCCAGCAGGGCATCGGGCAGGCCCCGGCTTTCGCATCCGAACAGCAGCGTGTCTCCGGCTTGGAATGCGGCGTCGAGATAGGGTTTTTGACCTCGCGTGCTGAAGAAAAAACAGCGCGCCGGCGGGATGATTTGCAGAAAAGAGTCCATGCCGGAGTGCCGATGCACACTCACTGAATCCCAGTAATCCAGCCCGGCCCGTTTCAGGGCGGCATCATGCAAATGGAACCCCAGGCGCCCGATGAGATGCAGCGGTGTGCCCGTAGCCGCGCAGAGCCGCGCGATGTTGCCGGTATTGGGCGGAATTTCCGGTTCCAGCAACGCCACTTGGAAGGGTGGATCCGGCCAAGCAAAGGGCAGCTGCCGGCTGCGGAGGTGGATGTGTTTCATGGCGTGGCTTTATTGTTTGTGTTTTTATTGACAGCGCTTGATCGATCTCGTACTTTGACAAATCAATTGCGGGTCAAGGTACCTAAGCTAATAACGCTTGCCGTATGCTTTCATGCATATCATGAATGTCAAGGAAATCAATCTGACACCGGCGGAATTAAAAGCGGTTCTCGAACACCGCCGTGCGATGGCCGCCCAACAAGGCCGGAATATTTCGCTCGAACAGGCCATTGAGCATTTCGTCCTGCATGTCCGGGCGGATTGGCTCAAGCAAAAACTGCACCGCGACACCCAGGCCCAGCGGGAGGAGATTGAAAAACATAAATATTTTAGATCAAAGGATGAAGGCCGGGATATCGGCAAGGCCGCTGCCGCCGAGGAGTGGTGCGAAAAATACGCGCACATCTGGCGCATGGAATGTGAGTCTCTGGAACGTAACGGTTTTCTACAGGTTGCTGTCGTCATCTGTTCCCGGCGAGGATTGCACATCAAGCCGGCATCGACCCTGGCCGTTCTGGTAAGCCGGTATAATTGCGAAGTGTATCTCAACCGGGAGAAAATGGATTATTACAATTTTATTCTGCAAGGCAAGAAATACCAGAACGTGAAATCTATCTTGGGCCTGCTGTGCGTGGCTGCCCGGCAGGGCGATGCCCTCGAGTTTATCGCCACGGGTCCGGAAGCCAAACCGGCGCTTGATGCCATTGTCAGTCTGATCAATAAAGCCGCTGATCAGTCATCCGTTGAAAATCAAGACTGTGGGTCCTGCCGCGCCTGATGTCGGCCTTATGGCGGTTTGCCGCATCTACTGCAAGCCTGAAATCATCAAGCGCTGTGTCTTGCGGAATGCAGCATATCTTCTCAATGGCAATGTTCCGATAGCCCGTTGCTTGACCCGTGTTTGATGTTTCGTGTTCCTTGTGAATCAGTTGACTTCCCGCAGCAGGCTGCACCATTCCTGTTTAAAGCTGATCATGGAAAGATAGAGCCCGAATGCTGGATAAATAGTTCGGATTCGCTTGAGGGTCTTGTATGGCTCAAACGCCATGCTGCCGGCGCCAGGGTCCCGCCCGATACATTGATAAAAGATATCGATACGTTTCGACATCCAGGCGCCGATCCACACGGGCAGGCCATATTCGGACAGCGCCTGGACCTGCGCCTGATTCTCCATGACCGGTTGGGTAATAATAAAGCGGGCGCCGGCGTCGATTTTGCGCCGCAGCTTGTCCAGCTCATGCTGCGGAGGTTCGTAAGGGTTAAAGGCAACCCCGCATGTAAAGCGCTCCGGGTAATGTGCGTTGATATAGCGAAGCAGTTCCACGGCCGTGATTGTGTTGCCGGAAAAATCAAGATCAGCTGGTTCCAGCTTGGGTAACCGTGGGCCGCCATCCCCGCTGACACATAGCAGACGCCGAATTCCCATGCCGGCCACTTGGTCCAGAACGGCATCCAGATCCGTTTTGCGGTGAAAAGTGTTTAAATGAATCAGCAGGCGGTCGGGATTGATGGTGCCGTCCAGGTAGTCGAGAACTTCCGCTGCGGTAAAATGTAAATGTCCCAGTGGATTGTCGGGAATCGACACATCGCAGTCGCATGCTACGATTTTCGCGCATCGTTCCTGGAACGTTTGCAGGTCCTCGTCGATTTTCAGGCTGGCTTGCTTGGGTGTTAATAGCTCTACTAGAGGGGAGGGCATTGTTGCTTTCCTTGCTTTTAGGATTATCAGCTATGGTTCCCCGAATGATGCGGCAAACAGGGATGTTATTTCTTTCATGGCTTCGCCGGCATCCGGACCGTCGGCGACGATGGTCAACTGGGTTCCTTTCGCGGCGCCAATGACCAGCAGGCCTATAACGCTTTTCCCGTCGACAAATGTGCCCCATTCTAAGACCTTTTCGAATGGGCTCTAATTAGCACGACGATCAGCCCGCATCAAGCCCTGGGCTGCCTGGTTGCTGCTTCGTCAACCTTTGGGAATATAAAACTTTGCTCAAATTTTATATGTTCATTGAGATCGTCGTGCATTTGTCGCAGCTGTTCATATAGCTCTTGCAGCAAGGGCGCTGCCTTGAGCGGTAAATGAAAGATGCCTGTCAGACGGCGGATTTCTGATAGGAGTTGGAGGATATATTCATGTTCGTGCGTTAGATGGTTTAGATGGTATTTTACCGGATACTTGTCCGATGGCGATGAAACGGCGCGTTGGTTCTCCAAATTCCTGATCAAGGGAAATACAACTTGTTCTTCCATCGTCAGATGGTGGTTTAGCTCCATTTTCAGGACGAGAAAACAACTGTTCAGCGATTTGAGCTTATGCTGCGACGGCTCTTTTTCTGGACCTGTCAGCACGTCGATCATCAGCTCCTGGATGCTTTCCAGAAAACCCCGCACGACGGCGTGATGGCGCTGTTCGACATAGGTCAGGCTTTCGCTTAATGTGCCCAGTGTGTCTGGCTTCATTGTATTTTGCTTTCGTCAGAATATTTAATTTTACATGACAACCATGCAGCGGGCGCCGGGAAAGGGTAATCGGGAAAAGGACTAAGTTGGCCTTCGATATTCCTGAGAGCAGCAGGGTGCCAACGCCGGTCGAAAACGAGCTTTTGGCCGATTTAGAAATGGATTGAAAATAATTATATTGTCGCCAAATGCGGTAACTGCTCCCTGCGGTAGGGCGAACCCTCCGGGTGATCCGATCTCGGAACGGCTCGGCAGGGACGCCTCGCCCCACCATTACGGCAATCCCATATAAAAATCACAACAAGCGAACCAGATAAGAATATCTTTAAAAAAGTTCCGAATTATATCCATTTTCAAATCGGCCGGGTTAGGCAGTTTCAGAACGGCGTTCGCACAGGGTGTCGGCGCAAGCGTTGTACGCAAAACAGGCCGTCAAGTTTCCAGGTCCGTCAACCCTTCTTTGACGGCATACTTGGTGAGCTCGGCCACGCTGTGCAGTTTAAGTTTCTCCATGATATGCAGGCGGTGGGTCTCGATGGTTTTAACGCTCAAGTTTTGCGCGGCGGCAATGTCCTTGGTCGAACAGCCTTCCGCGATCTGCTGGAGCACCTCGCGCTCGCGCTCGGTGAGGAGGGTATACGCTGAGTTGTCGCCATTTTTGGCTACGCGGCGATAGTCGTCGACCACGGTCTCCGCTACCGCTGGGCTAAGGTAAACCTGCCCCTTCATCACCGTGGTTATCGCCTGTGCCAGCTCTCCAAAGGCGCTGTTCTTGAGGATGTATCCCGAAGCGCCGGCCTTGAGCATTTGCGCCACATAGCGCCGGTCAGCATGCATCGACAGTCCGATCACCTTGGGCTTGCGTGGAAGCTTCATTATCTGCCGGGTCGCTTCAATGCCGTTCAGCTCGGGCATCCCGATATCGAGGATGCAGACATCCGGCTGGGTTTTGTGCGCGATTTTGACAGCCGTTTGCCCGTCTGACGCCTCGGCCACCACCTCCATGTTGGTTTGTTTTTCAATCAACGCCCGCAGCCCATCGCGAATTATCTTGTGATCATCCGCCAGCATGATTTTTATCGCCATCGTGTTTTCTCCTTGCAGGGGTTTGCCCCTTGTGCGCGCCTGCCGCCGCCGGGCGGGCGCCAGTTCTTGCTTCAGTGCTCGCTACGATCGGGGCTGTCAGCGTGATCGTCGCGCCATGCCCGGGACTGGATTCAATCCGGCACGTCCCGCCGATGTAGCGCATGCGCTCACGGATGCTGAACAGTCCTAGACTTTTATTATGGACGGTCTGCTCCCGTTCATCGACCTCAAACCCCTTGCCGTCATCCCTGACGCTGAGCACGATTTTTCTATTGGCAAGTCGGCTCGATATATACACGTGCTTGGCGCGGGCATGTTTGACGATATTAGTCAGGAGTTCGCGTGCTGACTGGAACATAAGCACACGTAAAGACTCGTCAAGCGTCGATTTATCGTCCGAGCACTCGAAATGAAAGCGAAATCCATGCCGTTTCTGAAATTCCTCACCCAGCCACTCGAGGGCCGGATCAAGACCCAGCTCATATAGGATTGGAGGGCTGAGGTCAAAACTCAAGGTCCGGGTTTGTTGAACGGCGTCCACGAACATGCTCCTGATCTCGGACCAGGCCTGGCGGGCCTTTCTGGTTGTGATCAGTTCCCCCAGCGCATCCAATTTGATCTGGGCCAGGGCCTGAATTTGTCCGACCGTGTCATGCAGGGCTACGGCCAGCTGACGGCGTGCACGCTCCTCCACCAAAATGAGCCGGGAAGATAGCGCTCTCAATTGGTTTTGGTAGGTTTCAATGGCCCGTTCCGCCCGCTTACGTTCCGTGATGTCCCGCGCCGCCGCGAATATGCCAATAATTTGCCCCTGTTCATCCCGATAGACCGAAGCGTTGTATAACACCGGGGTCAACCGCCCGTCCCGGTGCCGGATTTCCAGCGCATAGTCCTGAACCCACCCGTCCCGAAAAACGCGCTGGTATCCGGATTGAGCTTGTTCAAAATCGGTGAAATAGTCGGCAAAATCGGTGCCGATGAGTTCGGCCCTGGGCCATCCCGTGACCTTCTCCGTTGCCGCGTTAGCATCCGTGATCTTGCCTTTTGCGTCGATCATCACCAGCGGATCCAGGCTGGCCTCGATCAGGCTGCGGTTGTAAGCACCCGCCTGGCGCAGGGATTGATCCATATCGAACCAGCGGATCGCCTCCCCGATCAGGGGTGCCATACTTGATTCAATAAAATTGGTCAGTTCTCGGGGTACTTTACCTTCGCGCTTGTCAGCCAGGTGAATTGCACCAAACGAATGATTATGGTAACGGATGGGGATCAGGGCCACGGAAGCGAAGCCGTTCTTGGCGCATACTCCCCGGAATCGTTCCCGGTCGCTTGCCGACAGGTTTTCAACGAAATCGACCATATTATTACACCGAAACGAACCTGCGGGCGTAATGCACGAAAGATCCTGCGGTTCCGAGGCTCCGGCAATCACGCGTGCACAGACACACGCATCACGGCCAATAACGAGCGCGCTCTCGGTTTCCAGAAAATGAGGGGGAAAACCCATGCTCGATTCGTAGGGCATACGGCCTTGCTCATCAGTGACGCGAATACCGATGCATTGACAACTGCTGACCTGATGCAGCACTTTGAGCACGGCGTCAAGGTATTCACGTCTGGATGATTTCCGGGCAAACAAGGCCAGAAGCGTAGTGGTCATTTGATCCCGCCGTTCAACTTTTATGTGTTCCGTGATATCCTGGTCGGTGCCCACCCTGCGAACCGCACGTCCCTTTGCGTCCCGGAACACTTCTCTCTGCCCGTGTATCACCCGTTTGCTGCCCCGATTGATGCAGGGCAAGCTGAGTGTCCGCAACGCGCTTGTTATTGATGCTACTGCATGCAGAACAGTCTTCAATGAAGTCGCAGATTTCGGAACTAGTTCATAGTCCACGTCAAGCTTTCACATATCGGCATTGTCTCTTTCCAGATCCTTTTGGCAATACTGATTAAATACACACGGCATGATAGCACATTGACCCACAGGTAAGGCGCAACAATTCAATGCCCCCGCATTCCGTGCTAATATCCTGCCCAAAACAAGAAAGGACGCCGTATTACGCGGCGTCCTTCTCGTTTGAGCTTATCCAATGGCTACGATCGCGACGTCGCTAATCGACGCGGATGTCTTTGGTCGATTCCCATAGGCCGTGAATATTGCAATAGGCTAGGGCTTGCAAGGTTCCGGATTTTATGAGTTTCAGGGTCACGACCGCCTTATGATGCGTCGAGATGGGCCCCTGGTTGGGGCCTTTCGCGGATTCCCCATGAGCCGTGAACTCGAAGTTCCCCGCCTGGTAGGTGACTTTTTCACCTTCGGGACGGAAATACAACATGATCCAGCGAATATGGTGTTCCGTGGTATTGGGATGGCCAACGGCCTGGCCGACTGAAAGCGTGACATCGAACAACTGATCCAGTTTGACGCTCTCCGGACATTCAATCACCGGCACATGTTTTTCCGATTTCCAGTCGGCGCGTTGGATTGTTTCACTTAATGAAGCCATGCTGGGTTCCTTTCTGTGACTGTTTTTGATTTTAGGGATTTCTTACGCATGCAGTGTTTACGATTTAGTGGAAGTCGTGTATGCACCAGCGCATCACAAGCCTTGTTCTTGAAACTGGCTGTGTGCTTGCATTGCCGCTATACCATACACAACCGCTGGACCGCCTCCCATAAGGATAGCAACGGACACCGTTTCAGCGATTTCTTCCTTGCCGGCACCGGCCTGCATCGCAGCATGCACGTGGGCCGAAATACATCCCTCGCATCGAGCGGTTATCGCAATGCCCAATGCGATTAGTTCCTTGGTTTTATTATCCAAGGCGCCTGTCTTCATACTTGCTTGATGCAGCGCACCAAACCCTTGCATTGCGTCTGGTATAGCCCGACCCAATGTTTTCATCCAGGTGTTAATTTCTTCAAGATATTCAGGATGGTTTTTCATTAGCTTCTCCGATTGATGTGATTAAAACAGTGAACTCTGGCGCCTAAGATCCATTATGCGCGCCCCTTATTTATTCTGTGCCGCAACCGGTCAGCAAATCTCAAGCACGTGATTATGGGAGCCGCACTCATTGGGCACACATTCCAAGCATTCGGGATCAAGGCACCAATTCCCGTCGACCACATATTTATATTCGTATCGTCCCTCAGAAAGCATGAGGCTGCCTATATAGTATCCGTCTCCATTGGCTGCCAGTTTGTCGGCGATAGGGTCCCACCCGTTGAACGTGCCGGCCACATATACCACACAGCCCGGAGCGGCCTTGATTTTGAAATTCGTTTTCCGTGCACGCCCTTGTTTAGCGTTGTTTTTGCCCGCCGTCTTTGTTTGTACCCGTTTCGGCTTGCTTGTTTTACTCATACTCGCGTTCCTTTCTGTGTTTTTTGACTGTAGACTTATAGCCTTTCTAGCATCAGCCATTATGCACCAGATTAATGGGCCGCCTGACGAGCCGCATTTAAGGCGGCATCATAATCGGGCTCGTTCGTCAATTCTGGCACGAGTTGCTTGTAGGCGATCTTCCCTTCGCCATCCAGGGCAAATACGGCACGAGCCAGCAGGCCCATATCCTTGATCAAAAGCCCATAGCGCATTCCAAACTCGCGCTGCACGTGATCGGATAGAACAAGGACCCGATCAACCTTCTCGGCGTCACAGAATCTTTTCTGGGCAAACGGGAGATCCATGCTGATTGTCATAACGACGACATTCTGAGGTAAATTCACAATCTCTGAATTGAAACGCTTTGTCTGCAACGAACACACCGGCGTATCGAGACTGGGCACGGCGCTAATGACACATGGTTTGCCCTTGAAGTCAGCAAGTGCGACCGGTTTGAAGTCTTTGTCAACCACCATGAAATCAGGCGCATTTTCTCCGGAAGACACCTGATCTCCCAACAGCACAACCGGCTTCCCGTGCATGGTTACAAGGTCATTTCTTTCTTTGAGTTGCATAGCACTGTTTCCTTCCCTTGGGGATGCTACCCGCACACCGTGCAAGCCGCCTCCATTTTAGTAACACTAATTTTATCAACAGGGCTTTCACGAACAACAATCACAGGCCTACCACTCGGCCATCGATGCTTAACTGCGCTTACTCTGGCTGCCGCGGCAAGCGTCTTCGCCGGAACATCATCATCGACTGCGCTTGACCATCATTCGAATGTCTTCTTCAATGTTTTGCAGGTTTTCCTCGTGGAATATCTCATCCTGCAATATCTGCACTACAATATCTTTGGTGACCGAGTCGGCTTCGCGAGAGGTTATTAGACGCGTGCGTGCCATTCTATACTGCCTCGTGAATCATCGCATTATTTCTGGACCAATATTGTCTTAAAAATGCCCTGATTATTTCAGATTGCACAGGTGCGATCAATCAGAGTCTCCCTTATTCTGCGCTTCGAAATGTCTTAGACCATTGACCGACACTTCCGGGGCGCTATCCCGGCGTGACCTTTCGCGTTGGGCAAAGCTAAGAAACTTCGAAGCTCAACATCAGGGAATGCCCTATGGCGCCCGGCGCCGGATCCGGGGAATAATATTCTCGCAAAGGAAGAACTCCTTAAAACAAGCACAACTCCCGTGCGTGGAAACGAAAGGAAAAGGCAATGACCACAAAAATTCAAATTGTGTTTTATAGCATGTATGGCCATGTTTACCAAATGGCGGAAGAGGAAGCAGCCGGAGCACGCGAAGTAGCGGGGTGCGCGGTGGAACTCTACCAGGTTCCGGAGCTGGTCTCGGACAAGGTTCTGGAAGAGAGCGGTGCCATGGCGGCTCGTAAAATCTTTGCACATATTCCGATTATCGAGCCGGACCGTCTTGCCGAAGCAGACGCCGTAATCTTCGGCGCGCCGACTCGTTTCGGAAACATGTGCGCCCAGATGCGCAATTTCCTGGACCAGACTGGGGCGCTTTGGATGAAAGGCGCGCTGGTCGGCAAGGTTGGCAGCGTGTTCACCAGCACTGCCACCCAGCACGGCGGCCAGGAGACCACGATTACGAGTTTTCACAGCACCCTATTCCATCAAGGCATGATCATTGTCGGCGTGCCGTATGTCGAGCAGCGTCTACTGAATATGGCGGAGATCACGGGCGGCACTCCTTATGGCGCCTCGACTCTGGCCGGACCGGATGGCGCCCGCCAGCCGAGCGCCAACGAATTGGCTATCGCGAAATATCAGGGCAAGCACGTGGCAACGATCGCCCGCAAACTGGCGGCGAAATAACAGCTGATCAGCTCGAATAATCATGGGAGCAAATTTGCCAGCCTACAGTGTTTCAGATAAATCACGTAACAATGCGAGACGAAGTCCTAAGGGAACCCACCCCTATCCCCTCCAAGTAGGGGAACTGATTGGTTTGCTATATCTTATCCCCTCCAAGGAGGGGCGAGGGGTGGGTTCCTTGATCCTCGGAAGTTAATTGCCTGAACATCTATAGCTGCGGAGAATGTCAGAACTCGTATGCCCCAGTGATGCCGCCGTACAACAGGCGGTTATCCATATACGTCTGACCGGCGCCGTCTCGGATGTCCTTTTGCCAGAGCCAGGTGTAGACCAGGTCGGCTCCGAGGCTTACCCCGTTTTGCCAGGAATATTCCAGCTCGGCATAAATATTGCCGTCATTCAGAGCGTTGATCTTCGCGCCGTAATAATAGTTGTTGAAAGACCGGGATCCCCAGCCGCTGGAAACGCCAGGGATCAATGTCCATCCTGATGTAATTTCGAACTCGTGCGCCAGCTTGACGTTCGCGTAAAAGCCGTCCGCCTCGCCGAAGTCGTAATATAGTTCCAGGCGGGGTGTGAGCCAGGGATTGGGGCACGTCATGGAACAAAAAACCTCACGGGTGGCGGGGACGGATAGTTCGACGGCAGTTCCATCGTCATGGGTTTGCCGGATGGTGCTCGGATACAGGCATTCGATCATCCCCACGAACGCTTCCAGCGGCTGCACTGGCAATTGATAGGACAGCATCAGATCAACTTCGGAAAAGCCGCAGTGCCCGATCGAGCGGTCCGTCAGCTCAAGATTACCCCAGACCCCGATATTAAACTCGAACTTTGAAATCACGATCTGGGGTTGAGCCACAGGTCGGTCGCTGTCTACCTGGCCGCGGGAGACATAGGCCGAGCGCAAGGAAACATCGGCATCCACCGCCGGACAGTTCTCCGATCGCCCGTTTTCGGGCGGAACCAGTCCGATCGAAGCCACGCGCGACGGTGTGGAAGTTGCGCAATCCGCTATCCCGTCCGCAGCCGCATGCATCACGAAACCGATTACAATTGCCTTGTATAGCCAGTGTCGCATAGATAAGCCTTTTCCTGTCTGCTCACCAGCATGCTCAATCAAAATCGGGCCTGAACTACAAGAGGCTAGAGCCATTCCCTGGAATGTGTCAGAAGGTCTGAAAAAATCGGGAGCAAACGGTCGCAGCCGCGAGCGCTACTTCAGCCGCGCAATGTCTCGGTCTGGAACATCCAGCGCTCGGAGCACGCCGATCGCCATCACGGCGTTGCCTGGCGGTCTGGTATGCACGCCATCCTGCGTAAGCCAGTTCCCGTCCAGCCCGTCCGGCTTGTGCTTGAGGGCCTCAAGAAACATCGCGTGCAGGTCGGCCAGTCCGCATTTCTTTTCGAGTGCGATCTCTTGCATGGCCTCAACGTACCGGGCCAGGCGTCGATTGCCTTCCGCCTTCGGCTCCTCCTTGATGAGCGTTGGGGTGAGGAGAATGACCTTGATCCCGTTAGTTTGAGCCATGTCCACCATCTGCGCCACGTTTGCTTTGTAGGCCTTGAGCACGTTTTCGTCGTGCGGTTTGCCCAGGCGATGCCAAACGTCGTTGATGCCGATACTGAGGGTGACGACGGCCGGCTTACGATCCACGACGTCTCGCTGAAAGCGTTCGACCAGGTCCTCTGCTTTCTGTCCGCTAATGCCGGCGTTGATAATCCCGGGGAGCTGCAGGGCCGGATAGAGCTCGGCCAAGGCTGTGTCGATGTCGCGCAAGTAGCCGCCAGCCTCTGTGATGGAATCTCCGATGGCGACGATCAGGCTGCCTTGTTGCAGTAGGAGCCCCTTTGGCATACGGGTGGACGGAGCGCCGACCCAGGGAAGAATCTTGGCAATGAGGTTTTCCCTGGCTGGCGTGCTCGGGGCATTCCCGGCGCACAGGCCTGGCGCCGCAACGGCGGTCAGGGCGGCGGTTAACGCGGCACGGCAGATTTTCTTCGACATGCTGAGCCTCTTGCTGTTCAGTTCGTTTTGATATCGGCAATCCTATGCGCCATTTTATGGCGGGAACGTCTGCAAACGTGAAATCATTATTACTAGAAATTAACTACAAAAGGATAAGCAATCGGAGACAGCCTGTCTACACCTTTCCATTTTGCGACAATAATTCGCATTATGGTCTTCACCCGCGACGCAAGGTCGCGGGAACTTTTGCTGCTGACAATTTATCTGCGTTATCGGCGTAATCCGCGGTTAAAAAGCTTTTCGAATGGGGTCTAGATGTGTCGAGTATTCAGCCTTTGGCCAAACCGCTTATTCACTGTGTAAGACGCCTCGCATGGCTCGGTTGCGGTGGTCTTTCGAAGCATCGTAGTATTTGTCCTTGGTGGAAATCTCGTTCAGGATCAGCCCTGTTCGGTGTTGCCGGCAGGCTTTAGAGATTGTTCCATCAGGCAAGACGAAAACGCTCGGCCAAGATTGGTAATAACCGGATGCGTTGTTTCCGCTCACGTATAAGTAGTTGGACGCCGCCCGGGCCTGCAACGTCGGTCGCATGATAGTGGTGTGGATACTCGCCTGTTTGGCACGGGCATTGTAGAAAGAATGAAAGATCACCTGAGCCTTCAGTTTTTTGTATTCTCGATATAGTTCCGGAAACCGTACATCGTAGCAAATCAACATGCCACACTTGAATCCGTTGATATCGAAACAGGCAAAGCGTTTGCCGGATCTGTAGAAGTTCAGGTCGCCCTTGGTGCAAAAGCGCTTGTCATAGCAGGCAACACGCTGGCCTTGGGCCGACACATAGAGCAGGCGGTTGCGAATATCACTGCTGGAGACACGGTGGTTTGTGCCGTAGACGATGCCGACTCGCAAACTCTTTGATAGCTGGAGAAGAGTCTGTTCTGCATTGGTCAACCGCTTCCAGTCGTAGCCATACCAAGTCTTGAAATCGCCCCCGGCATAGCCGCCGAGACAGGCCTCTGGAAAGTGAACGACATCCGCTGTGATACGGCGGCCCGCTCCCATTAGATCAGCCATGTGCCTCAGATTCCGGCCGATATGCGCGCTGACTGGAAATTGCGCTGTAGCTATGCGCAGTGTCTTCATGTTCTCGGTGCCAACGCCAGCGTTCACCATTTTGGGCGACTATGCACAAATATGGCTCAAGGCTTGGTTCGTTTTCCTTCTAAAACTGGCTAACGCCTACAACCTAAGGTGGTGCAGGGTTTTCCGCCGAAGGCTGATTCGCCTTGAGCGGAATCCCTGCGATCTTGGTGTTCCCGCCAGAGGCGGGCCTGCCTATGGCATGATATAACGGTTTCGTGTGGATGAGGTGCTAATAGGTAAAAAGTTCCTCCAAGGCATATGTTTTGTTGGCAGAGCTGTTTAATGCATTGCGCATTTTGGATTTGACGTTGGGTGTTAATCTTCTGCCTTTGCACGCCCGGGAGACCATCTTGTGGGTGAGCTGCTCCGTTGATATTGCAACAAGGTCATGTGCCTTGAGCCCATGCTCAGCCAGTATTCGCGCTATGGGTTGCTCTCCGAGATTAAGTTCGATCTTCATGATTATTGCCGCAATATCTCCTCCTATAGCGAACGTCGCCAATCAGGCTGAGCCTCGCCTTGCGGGGCGATAGCCTGAATTTGCTGGTTCGGTGCCGTTATCGTGTAAACGGGATCCCGAGATCCTTGCAGATCTTCCGGGCAAGGGTGTCGTTAACCTCGGAATGACGGGGGATGGAAGAACGACGATTTTGCGCAGGATTGCCCCACCATGAATGGCTCCCACCTTCCCGAATAAAGACGCAACCCTGCTCACGCATGTACCGGAGCAGTTCCTTGCGTTTCATATGGTAACCTGTTCTTCGGTGTAGTCGGGTGCCGCCGCACGGATGGCATCCTTGCGGTTGAGTTCGAGTGCTTCACCCAGCGTGGTGCGGAGACTGTCGAGGAGCGTTTCGCGTGTGCGCTCCTGGCAGTTCACACCGGGCACTTCCTCAATCCAACCGATCCACCAACCGCCATCCTGTTTCATCACTGCCGTATATGTGTTTGCCATGGTTATTCACCTCATGTTTGAAGAATACCTCTGTCCGGTTCCTTTGTCAATCCAACGTTCAGGATAAACGTTGAGCCTCATTTTCGGCGCGAAGCGACGTAAAATGCAGGCGCTGGTTGGACTAAGCCGACCCAAGGCCGGCAGAATGTCTCCCAAATTGCGTGATTTACGAAGATGATCCTTTTGGCGTGGCTGTAGCGGACATTGTGTCCGTCGGCAGACCCCGCCGAAAGGAATCATCCATGCAAGAGAAGTGTACCACACGGAGCGTCAGGAACCAGCAAAAGATGTCCCTTCATCCGGCGACTGTTTCGCAGGCAATCCGGCTCCATTCATCAAATCTTTCAGGGCGGTTCTCGCATGTATGTGTGTCGAGTAGAACTATCTCCAGCACGCAATCGTTGGCGCGTGCCGTGTCTACCCCGTGCTGCAGGTAACGTCGAAGTATCGGTGCGTTGAAAGCGCCAATCAAGTGTGCGGGGTTCGGTTTCCACATGAGGATGACCTCGCTCTTGAGCCTCCGCGCGCACTGCTCGATCTCTGCCCAAGGTGAGACCGACACACGGCGCAAGTTCGGAATGGTGAGAACGAAATCCAGCTTCCGGGTGACGTCGTCACAGCAGCCATATCCATTCAGCCCAAATGCCTGCAACAGCCGCTTCTCATAGGGAAATGCGAACTCCGCGTGCATGTCAGGCGAGACGGGCGCCATTTCCTGGGCCTCCGCCCACCCCCAGAGATCGATAGGACGAACGTACCCCCGACGGTATCCGGGCGCCGGAAGTTCGTCGGTGTAACCGTGCCCGCTCGTGTAAATGGGCGTGTTGTCGTTGTTGAGATCAAGCAGATTCTGCTCAACGTACTGTTGAAGGATGCGACGATGGCCTTCTTCAAGAAAGGCCATCGTGTCATGCACCATCTGGGGGTTCTCGATCATGTCAATCATGAGTTCCTGGAGACCACGCAGGGCTGAATACTGGTTCATGAGGTGATAGGAGAGATCGTCAATTCCCTTGACGCGGATCTCCAGAATGTCGCCGAACAGGACCTGGAAGCTTTCCTCGTTCGCTTGGGTGGCCGCCTCGTCAAAGGTGATGGTCGGGTGCCTCAACTTCGCCAGATCGGCAGGTGAAGAGATGAGAGGTTGGAAGCCAAACGCGCCCCGAGGGTCACCGCTGTGCGAACGCACAGCGGTCAGCCCCCATCCGGAACTGTGGATTACCTTTCGGACAATCCATTCTGGCTCCACGACGTTGTCGCTGGCAAAATGCTTGAAGGCGTAGATACGTCTTCGCAGATTCTCCTCTACACTCCGGGCGGTCTCGTCCCGGCAGAGCAGGCTGACTTGGGAAATGAGTTCGCCCCACGCACCTTGCGGATCGATATAGACAACGGGCCTGTTGCCTTCCCTTGCGTTGTGTCGCCGCCAAAGCCTCCGGCGTTTCGTCATCACCGATGTTGTTGCGATTTCCAAGACTTCCTTGGCGAGATCGCGTAGAATTTGCCTGTCGTTGTCGTCGAACATGATCCTTCTCTACCCTCTCTTGCTGCCGAACGTCACCGGTCACTCTGCGAGCCTTGCGAGCTAGGGTGCGCTGGATTGTTCGGAAATCAGTTTAGCTTTCTGACAGGATAAACAGGATTCAACGGGATGGGCGCTTCGCCCCACCGGTTGTCTTCTCCGTCTTCAATCCTGTTTCATCCTGTTCATCCTGTCAAGAATCCTCTCCGCGTGACCCTCTCTTTGTTTTATCGTTCCCGAACGTTCGCCTTCAACATTTGAGAACCCGCCAGGGT
This sequence comes from uncultured Verrucomicrobiota bacterium, assembly GCA_964486075.1. Lineage (GTDB taxonomy): Bacteria > Verrucomicrobiota > Kiritimatiellia > JAAZAB01 > JAAZAB01 > JAHIJO01. Next base: position 4,960 of record CAZALU010000006.1, on the reverse strand, counting down.
GAGCAATATATTGCGAGGCGTTGTTGGCGCCTCATCTCTGTTGTTGCGATTCGATCAACCCCATCACGACCTCGGTGTAGTTGGTGTGGGGCTGCCCATTCTTCGGATGAAATTCCAGTTCGTAACTCTTCAACCCTGTCACGCATGCTTGCGCGTCGGCGTACCGTTTCTCCTCCATCAACTTGCTGAGATGTTCGATCAGCAATCTCTGGGGCCGAGCAAACTCGTCCGCGAAACGGTGCTGCTCAGTGTGCCTGTTGGCCGAGATGCCAGTGGCGAGCCCGAGGATTCCGATGGCACTGACGGCCAGAATGAACATCAGGACTCTCGCCCACGGCTTCCCTTTCGCCACGATCCAGAGGGATACGACGACGATGGCGAGAAGAACCGCCTGAATCAGGAAGTACGCCGTCCGAAATAGAATCGTTTCCATATTTCATTCCTCGCCAACGTCGGCGTTGAAGGTGCGAGACCCGCCGCGGGTCGAGCTACCTTCCGACGCCTGGTTCTGCACCCTCCTGCCTTTTCTTCCGGACAAATCCCGCGACGGAGATGGCTCCCACCAGGATCAGAGCAACTCCGCCAACCAAGCAGGCAAGGCAGAAGGCAATGAGCGCCGAGACATGGAGTTGGGGGTGGCCGATGTGCGCCTCATATCCGTGCGCGATGAGAGCGCGAGCGGAGAGGACAACCAAGCCGATCGCCCCGAGGGCGATCACCAGCAATCCATTTCTGGTCTTCCCCATCATCTCCTCATTGCAGAACGTCACGGGTCAGGGGACCCGACACTTTGTGGCGGGTACCCTGCACCCGCTTGTTCGATGTTTTGTTATTTTCGATATCCTGCCTCAATTACTCTTAACGGGGTGAATACGATGTAGCAGAATTGGATCTCGGCGGGAGATACAAGTATGCCCCCTTTTCCGGGGCCATAATTTCCCGGGACGATGTTGTATGTTCGGATGATTTCTCCGTTAGTCCCATATGTAAAAGTTAGGTGTCGCACGAGAAGATGGTCTTTTCGGGCTGAGTAATAGCCAAGGAGGTATATGCCTATGGCCGCAATGCCGATGGCGATAATTACCCATTTTATTTTCATATTTTCATCGAACGCCACCACTAACGGGCGGCGGTACGCCGTACCGTTCAGTGGTTTGTTCGCTCCATCATGTTTGTCCCAGGTTGCCAAGGTTTCCACGGTGGATTACCCGCCTTGAGTTGCGACGCAATATCTTCTGGAAGCTCAGACAACGAGGTCCAATAGATCGTGGTTCGTGAGCCCTTGCCTAGTGGCGTGGGGTGACCGAACTCCAAATAGGCTCGACCGGGAGTGACGCCGATGTAGCTTGTCCAATGAAAACTATTGAGTTGGCCGATCTGGCTTGCTTGACTGATGAACTCCTGACCGGAGAGTTGTTTGATTCTTGTGCTTGCGCATCCGGCTAGAAACAAACCGATGACCAGTCCGACCACGAGTATAACTGCATGTGTTGATATTGTTTTCATTCTTTTCCTAAGAGCGAACGTCTGCGGTGAGGTTCGGCGAGCTTGCGAGCCGTAACCTCCGAGGCTTGGTTCGCCGATGTCTTTCTGTTCCACAGTCTAACGAAAGGTAGTGCGATCAGAAGGATACCCAGTGTCCCAGTCACGGCGCATGTCTTCATGCTGTCCCAGAACCAAGCTCCTGAATCAACCCAGTGCTGGAACTCCGCCCACGACATCTGGCTTGGTGGTTCAATCGGTGGCGGAGTCACTATCGTCAGGACGAAGAAAAGACCGGCATAGGAACACAGGAGACCGCCGACAACCCAAAGCAGCACCGGTCCGAAACCCTGAGTTATTCGCTTCGGAAGCGGGGGCGGCTCCAGCATGATCTCACATTTCTTCATCTTGTCTTCGTATCCGGCGAACGTCACGGGTCAGGGGACGGCGCACCTTGTGCGTCGTACCCAGCAGGCCGTGTTGTGCAGTCCTATTCCTTTCTGTTGACCGACAGTACGGTCTTCAGATGATCGTATAGCTCCTTGACCTTTGGGTGATCGAAATAGCCATCGGATTGGTAGGTCATAACCCAGTAGTTCTCTGTCTTGGCGAGAATATGAGGTGACGCTACGGCTCGTGGGCTCGCCTCGATCTCCGCTGCCTTCCTTTTGAACTCGGCGCTCTTCTCCGCGGAGAAGGTCGCATGGAACATGAGGGTCAAAGAAGGATGCTCCTTCAATCTGCCAACCTTCGTGTCGTGCTCGTATTCGACATCTGGCATGGCGCACGTCATCTCGAACAGTGGCCTATTCCCGCACGAGTCAAGATGGCTTGGCCGCACGATTGAGACAACCCATCCCTCTGGAAGTCCCAGTATCAGGGAGTCGAGACGGATCGCGTTATGATCGGCCAGTGCTGTTCCCGCAAGGAACACCGACATGAGTATGATCTTCAGCTTCATCCTTCCTTCTCTCTTTGCACAACGACCAACGCTCACGTTGAGCTTCCTCTGGGGGACGCGTTCGCGCGGCCCCCAGAGGTAAGCTCCGACGTGTTGTTGTCAGATCTTCATCTTCTTCATCTGGTCTGCAAAGACTGTGTGGAAGTGCTGTGCGGTGTCCATCAGCCACTGGAAGCTGGCTTCCCAATTGGCATTATCCTCAACGTCAATGGTGTGAATCGTTCTGACTCGGCTTGCCTTCTTTCCCTCCAACTCCATCCATTCCAGTTTATGGGGCAACTTGGATTCGATGGATTCCTTCTTCTCGTGCAGGGAGTTGAACAGGGGTTTCGAGTCGGGAATGTAGAACTCACATCGTATCTGCTCGTTGTCGGCATCGACAACAAGAGACAGATGCGACTTAGAATTACCGATGCTGATGTCGTACCAGTGTTGCGGATACGCCTTGCGGAGCCGTAGCGTTGAGCCGTGCGCCGAGGCGTACTCTTGGAATCGTGTCCAGAACTCAAGCTGCATAAGGCGGCGGTCGGACAAGTCCGACCGCGACGTGGAAGTCTTGATTGCTTTCGCCCAGTCGTTCGGCTTCGAGACGACATAGAACTTCGGGGCGTATGGCGAATCTCCGATTTGCCATAGCTCCATACGGATCGCAAAGATGTTGATCTTGTCATCTGTATGCTCGTTCAACCAGTCGACCGCCTGCTTGTGCTCGTCCCGTACGTCTTTCACGATCCAAATCACGATTTCCGCGTCGAAGCCTGATGCGTACGTGATGAGCTTGCCGAGGTGATCGTGATTGGTCGTTTCGAGTTGGTTTTCGATAACGATTTTGCGCCCCGTGTTGTCTTCTTCCGCGAGGATGTCCACACTGAACTTGCCGACGCTTGCCTCGGTCTGCACGAGGGATATGTCGATACCGATTTCCTCGCTGAGAAGCTGTAGATTCTCATCTTGCGCGAGCCAGTTGGTGAAGTCGGTCGCCTCGTGCTTCCACTCTTCGCGTAGGTCAATCTTCTTCAGCTTGGATAGGGCCATATCTTCCTTTCTTCTCTCTGACAACGTCGGCGTTCAGTTTCGGCGCGAAGCGACGTAAACTGCGACGCTTGGTTGGGGCCTCATCTTTCGTGTTCCTGTCATGTCTTTGGCAACTCGTAAGTCAGGGCGTCCCGTTTCTGCCGCTTTCTCCGTTCTCGCCACACCCAGTACCCTCCGAGGAAAATAAGTACACCCATCTTGACCAGAGTGTATACCCCGGCGTTCATTCCCCACGACTCGACAAGGTTGTTCTCCCATTCAAGCCACCGCTTGCCGTAGATGACGCGCAACGCAAACGATACAGGGATCAGTATGATCGCCGAGATGACCAGTATTTCCACCCATATCGTTTTCATCTCTGTGCCCCAACGTCATTTTCAGCGCCGAGACAACCGCTAGGTTGCCGAGTACGCTGCAAAAAATGGTTCGCACTTTAACTGATCAGAACGTCGTATTCGGAGTGGATTCCTATCCAGAACCAGATAATGTCACTATCAGATTCGACACCAAGAACTCTGTATCTTAATCCGACACGGGCTGACCAGAAACGGCTAATTTTCTTGAAGTGCAAAGACGGATGCCGTGGATCGCTCTTAAGAAGTTCAAAATTCTCATCAGCCAGTTTCTGGATCTTGCTTGGGAGATCGTAATAAGCTTTCCAGAATTGCGGATTTGCGTGATGTTTTACACTCGAGTGCATTTGCTGGCCTTGAGATCTTTAACTGCCTGATCCGCCAAGACATCCAACTTGCCACTCCGAACATCCTGTTCAAGCTGTTTATCCCACGCCTGGGCGTCAAACTCTTCAAACCAGGAACGAAAAGAGTGCAACTCCTGTTCTGGCAGGTGCTTGACCGCTTTTACTATTTCTTGAACCGTTGTCATGTCTAAATATATACCTTTTTCAACCACTTAAGACAAGTATGTTTTATCTTCTTGAGTGCGAACGCCCAGGCTGTGGCTTTCGAGCGGAGCGAGAATAGCCACCAGCCTGTTGTTCGCCGATTCCGCTTTTCATTTCAAGGCAAAGACGAAAAACACCGCGATGGCCAGGAGCAGCAGAACCATGAAGATGATGGCCCATCTGCTCTCCTTCTTTTCGGGCACGTGTGCAGCGACCTCCGCTCCTGCGACATCCGGCTTCCCCTCAACAAGGACTCGGTACAGTCCCATTCGCTTCACAATCGTAATCGCCACCAAGGCTCCGGAGAATGCAGCAAAAGTTCCGATGTGCAGGAAATGGAACACCGCGTAAGCCGCTACCACCGCAATCGGTATTCCGACAACCCAAGGTTTCCAGTTGTGCAGGAATCGACAATTGCAGACGGGGCACTCAAAGGCCCCTTGATTCTTCTTCATGTCGATGCTTGCGCCGCACCACGGGCAACCGCCTATGCTCTGCAATGACATCTTATGTTTCTCCGGCGAACGTTCACTTTGAGGGTTTGGCGCTCTTAGCGACAATACCCTCCGAAGTGTGGT
>CAZALU010000005.1:0-73529 GCA_964486075.1 uncultured Verrucomicrobiota bacterium | reverse complement strand
CAAAAAGATCGCAGTGATGGCCAAGAGCGGAGCTGATTTGTGTGCCAAACGACGGATGACTCCGCAGAAAGTAGGAAATGGCCATGACCACTTGAGGCTGTCCCCAGTAAACGGAACGGGGAATGGCCGTCCTCATAACTGCATCATGTTGCTTGGAAACAAGATGCACACGGGAAGATCATCGCGGAACGGCTGGAACTTCAGTTTAAAATTTACCATAGCGATCCAATCGTATCAAATCTTAACATTTCACGATTTTACGCCAAATCCACGATTTGCGCCGTTTTGGGCGCATTCAAGCTTGATCGTTATTTTACGGATTGATTGTTATGCCAATGAATATATCAGCCCATGCGTGCTTCCTACAAAAGCATGGTAAATATCCAGGGTGGTCATTGCCGCTGTGAAGATGAAACTCTTGACGAAAAAATGGTCTTCCCAATCGAACTCTTCTATCGTTGCTGAAATGTCGGAGGCCCGCATCTTTTGCGATCTGTGTTGCTCAGGCTGCTTTGACTTATGCCCAAACGCCCGGCACGGGTTTGCCGCAGGCTTTGCACTTGCCGTCTATGATCGCGTTGTTGATGATGCGGTATTCGTAGCGTTCGATCAGCAGCGTTTGGCACGATGGACATATCGTGTTTTGCGCATCTGCCCCGGGCACGTTGCCGATATAGACAAAACGAATGCCCTCGTCCATGGCAATCTTCCGTGCGCGACGCAGAGTTGCCAGCGGGGTCGGCGGAATATTTTTCATCCTGTACATCGGGTTGAACCGCGAGAAATGCAAGGGCACGTCCGGACCCAGCTCCTTGACTATCCAGGCCGTCATGCGTTTGATTTCGCCGGCGCTGTCGTTCAGCGTGGGAATCAGGAGCACTACGATTTCATACCACACTCCTGATCCGGACAGCCGCTGCAGGGTCTCCAGCACTGGTTGCAGTTGCCCTCCGCAGACCTTTTCATAAAAATCCCTGGTAAAACCCTTGAAATCGATCTTGATCGCTTTCAAAATTGGAAACAGAGTTTTCTGGGCGTCGGCGGTGATGAACCCGTTGCTGACCATGACGCTTGCGAGGCCCCGTTCGCGTCCGGCCCGGGCGCAATCCGCAAGGTATTCTGTAAAAATTGTCGGTTCGCTATAGGTATATGCAATGGTTTTGGCCCTAACCTTTGTCGCGGCGGCGGCTATATCCCCGGGTGTGCGATAGGGTGTGGGTATGTCCTCTGGCCTGGCCTGCGCGATATCCCAGTTCTGACAGAACTTGCAGGAGATATTGCAGCCGACCGTGGCAATCGAATAGGCCTGGCTACCGGGATAAACATGAAAGAATGGCTTTTTCTCGATGGGATCGAGGTGGATGGCGCAGGGCCGGCCATAGACCAGGGAATAAAAGGTCCCTTTCCGATTTTCCCGGACGCGGCAATAGCCCCTTTGTCCATCGGACACGACACAGCTCCGAGGACACAGCCGGCACTGGATCTTGTTTTTAGAAAGTTTCTCGTAAAAGTCGGCTTCATGCGGCGCGACCGTCGTTTCCGCGGTCGCCACCGGCGTCAGTCGGGCCAAGGCGCACCCCGCCGTGCCGGCGCCAACCGTTGCCAGAAACCGTCTTCGGGACATGGAGTTCCATGGATGCTTCGCTGTCATACCTTCCTTTGTTGAGTACTATATCACATATCGCATGGCAGGCAAAGGATACAAAAGCGGGCAAACAGCAATTCTCATTATGGCATGACCGGGCGGGATCTCTTCGTAGACGCGGCGAGGGCGCCGCGTCTATCATGTAATGGCGTCCATGTTAAGCCATAATTAGAGCCCATTCGAAAAGACTTTTAAGCGCGGATTACGCTGATACCGTTCAGATTGACGGTCTTACGATAGGTCATATATTTTCCCAAACGCCGAGACTTGCATTTTCGAGAACTTTTTCGACGTGCTTTGCTCCATCCGGACAACGATCTCTCCGGAGCCTGTCTGATCAGGTATGCTCTCGCCAAACGTATACTCTGCTTTGGTGGCCTGAAGGTACCCAGGCTGATTCGCCATTGCTTGAATAGCAAACACACCGGTCAAGAGGGTCGTTAGCATCAATCTTGTCATAAAGCACACCTTCCGTACGCCATCAGGGCGCCGGCGGTATCCATTCCCGGAACTGCCGCCGGTCCTGCGCGTCCGCCTTTTGCCACCAGAACATCAGGTTTTGCAGAGGCAGGCTCTCGGCTACCGACTTTGCCACGGGCGGCGATTGCGGCGTTGCGGAAGACGGTGTGGTCGTTGCGTTTTGGATTGCGGCCGCGGGAGCAGGTGGGGTGGCATGGGTCGTCGCGGGGGCCGGCGTGCCGGGCTGCGTGTCCTCAATCCACAGCTGCACGTGATCCGCGAATTTCACGGCGCTGGCCAGGTCCTGCGGCTCCGGGAATGCTATCCGGTAGACATGTCCCGCCTGGGCGGTGAAGTTCATGCCGATCAGTCTGGATTTGACGGCCTGTTGTCCTTGCGGCCCCTCGTTCCAGAGCGCGTTATAGCGGGCCACAACGCTGTGCGGGCCCGGCAACAGGTGGATTTCGGATTTACCGGCCTTGAGCAAAAAGTCATAAACCGCTTGCTCGTCAATCGAATAAGCGTCGATGGCGTTGGGTACGATCAAGCAGGCGATTTGATCAACCGGCCGGGGCGGGTTATCATACATCTGGTATACGCGGTTGGAGGCGCAACCGGTCATAAACAAGCTCAGTGCCAGCAGGCCGGCCAATCCCGTCCATTTCACGTTGGACATGCTGTGTTGCATAGGTGCTCCTTGTTTCTTCACACGCTCGACTCTATTCGCCGTATGTGCCGCGCTATGAGCGGCATAATCCTTATGCCCCCCCTGTTCCCCACAAGATAGCGCCGTTCACAGCGCGGCGCCTACTATTTCGGCGTCACTCACTACCCGGCACAGTTTATCGGTAAATTGCCTGCCTCTCCAATTTTCAGCCATCAACCATTGACCATTAACCATTCTTGTATGGTATGCCATCACGCTTCCCCCTCGAACAGGGTGAGCTGGCGCTTGTCGATCTTGTCCCTGCGAACCCGGCGCACTGCTATCTTGGGCTGGCCGGCATCGCCGAATTCGTCTTCCTCTAAATTAAGCAGGATTTCCTTGGCGCGTTCCAGGACTGCCCGGGGCAAACCCGCCAGGCGCGCGACCTGGATGCCATAGCTCTTATCGGCGGCGCCGGGCACGATTTTGCGCAGAAATACGATCTTGTCGCCCTGTTCGCGAACTAGGACATTGAAATTCTTTACTCCGGGCAGGGCCAGGGCCAGGTCGGTCAATTCGTGGTAATGCGTGGCGAAGAGGGTCTTGGCCTTGACCTCGCCGTGCAGGTATTCGGCCACTGCCCAGGCGATGCTGATCCCGTCGAAGGTGCTGGTACCGCGCCCGATTTCATCAAGCACGATCAGGCTTTTCGGTGTAGCGTTATTAAGAATATTGGCTGTCTCCTGCATTTCCACCATGAAGGTGCTCCGGCCGCGCGCCAGGTCGTCGCCGGCCCCTACCCGCGTGAAGACGCGGTCCACCAGGCCGATCTCGGCTGCAGCAGCCGGCACGAACGATCCCATCTGCGCCATGATCACGATCAGGGCTGCCTGGCGGATGTAAGTGGATTTACCCGCCATGTTGGGGCCGGTGATGATCGCTAGCCGGTTCCGTGCGCCATCCAGCAGGATGTCGTTTGGCACAAACCGGTCGGCGCCCGGAATTTGTTCGATCACGGGATGGCGTCCGTCGCGGACGTGCAGGCCGGTGCCGGCGGTCATGACTGGCCGGACATAGCGCAGGGCCAGGGCCCGGTCCGCCAGGGCAGCCAGAACGTCCAGTTGGGCTATGGCCCGGGCCGCGGCCTGGATGCGCTCGGTTTCGCGGACCACGGCGGCGCGCACTTCGAGAAATAAATCATACTCCAGGGCCATGGCCTTGTCCTGGGCCCCGAATATTTTCATTTCGTATTCTTTGAGTTCCGGTGTGATGAAGCGCTCCGCGTTGACCAGCGTCTGTTTGCGCGCGTAATCGGCCGGCGCGTTTACGGCCTGGCTCTTGGAAATTTCTATGTAATAACCGAATACACTATTGTGCCGGACCTTGAGCGTTTTGATGCCGGTGCGGGCCTGCTCCTTGGCCTGGTATTCGGCCAGCCAGATCTTGCCCTGCGCGGCCGCGTCCCGCAGGAGATCCAGTTCGGCGCGATAGCCACGGCGGATGATGCCGCCTTCCATGATCGGGATCGGCGGTTCCTCGACGATCGCGCGCTCGATCAGGCTCACCAGCTCCGGCAGCGGCGTCGCCGTTTGCGCCAGTTCGGTCAGCAGCGCCGCCGACTGGTCAGTCGGCCCGGCTTGCAGTGGGGCCAGCGTCTGGCGCACGGTCGGCAATTGCGCCAACGACCGGCCCAGCGCGCGGATATCCCGCGCATTGCCGCTGCCGGCGCCCAGCCGGGCGATGCCCCGCTCCATGTCGCGAATAACGGCCAGCGTTTCGTGCAGGCCGTGCAGCATGGCGCGCCGGGTTGTCAAAGTTTCCACGGCATCATGCCTCTGACGAATGTCCTCCAGCCGGGCCAGAGGCCGTAGCACCCACTCGCGCAGGAGCCGACCGCCCATCGCGGTCCGGGTGACATCCAACACACCCAGCAGTGTTACGGCCGTGCCGGACGACTGCCCCGCAGCCCCGGGTAAGCCTCGCGCCGCCACCAGGTCCAGGTTCATGCGTGTCGCTTCATCCATCGCCAGAAAATCGTCCGGATTTTTGATGCGCAGTTGGCGTACGTGGTCCAGGTTTCGGCGCAGGGCGTTTGTGACATAATGCAGTACTCCTCCGGCGGCGCCGATGATGGCCGGATGGCCCTCGCCGCCGAACCCGTCCAGCGAGTGCACTCCGAAATGGCGCAACAGCGTGTCGTGGGCGGTTTCTGCTTCAAATGTCCAGTCGTCGTACGGGCTAGCTAGGATCGGAGCGTTTGGACCCAGCAGCGCGCTGAGCGGCGCAACCGCTGCGGAGCTCTCGGCGGGAATAACGCATTCCGAGGGAGCGTACCGGAAAAGATTGTCCCGGAGCGCTTCGGCATCCTGAAATTCTTCGCCCCAGAAAACTCCGGTGGATAAATCTAGCAGCGCCAGGCCATAGAGATCCTTGTGCTGATACAGGCAGGCCAGGTAATTGTTGCGTCGCGCGTCCAAGACCTGGTCGGTCAGCACCGCGCCGGGGGTGAGCACGCTGGTCACCTCGCGCCGGACAATCCCCTTGGCAACGGCGGGATCCTCCACCTGATCGCAGACCGCCACTTTTTTACCGGCGCGGATCAGCTTGGCAAGGTAGCCCTCGTGCGAATGGCAGGGCACCCCGCACATGGGGGTCTTTTGACGCTTGGTCAGGGTGATGTCCAGGATTTTAGAGGCTTCGAGCGCGTCCTCGAAGAACATCTCGTAGAAATCGCCCAGCCGGAAAAAAAGGATCGTGTTGGGTGGCAGTTCCGCCTTCACCTTCCGGTACTGGCGCATCATGGGGGTTAGGGCATCGGTCATGGCAGCCTTTCATGGCTAATAAATTGAGGTTTGTCACCATACTATGATTCGGGAGATCAATATCAAGCGACAAATAGGTTGACGCTTGCGGAATGAGAGGCGTAGCCTTGTTCTGGTTTTTGAGTCAACTCGCATGGCAACAGCAGGAGATATCTGCATGAGCAGTCGGAATGCCGCATGTATCATATTAGCCGTTTTTGTTGCCCTGCACTTAACTGTCCTTGCCGTGCAGGCGACAGGCAGCAACAACTGGGTTTGGATCACGGGTTCGACGAATACCGACCAGAATGGATTCTACGGTACGCAGGGTGTACCCGACCCCAACAACACGCCTGGCGGACGGTATGACATAGGATCGTGGACGACCGCTGACGGCACCTTCTGGATCTTCGGCGGTCAGGGTTATGACTCCTCGGGATCTAGCGGCTGTCTCAATGATCTGTGGCAATACAATGCTTTTGGCGCGATTGCGCTTGCCTCCAACACGCTGGTCTTCAGCGCCGCGTACCAAGGCGCCCATCCGCCGGCGCAAATGAGCGGCATGACTAACTTCGGCACACGCGGGTTCACCTATACGAACACGATTACCTACGGCGCAGACGCCTCGGGCTGGCTGACGGTAGCGCCGGCCGCCGGCACTCTCGCCGCCGGCAATGCCACCGTCCTGACCAATCAGGTCGCCATCACGGGCTTGGGTCCGGGCATATACTACGCGACCAACCAGGTCACCGCCGATGCGGATAATAGCCCGCAATCCGTGGTGGTTAGACTGACCGTGACCAAAGCCAGCCAGGCGGCGCTAACGTTCAACCCGATAAGTCCGCAAGCCTATAACACCACCAACGCTCTGAGCGCGAGCGGGGGTTCAGGAACGGGCACGGTGAGTTACGCGGTCTTGTCCGGTCCGGGCCAGATCGTCGGAGCCGGATTAACGAATCTCCGGATCACCTCCGGCGGCGGGCTGGTGCAGGTTTGCGCGACCAAGGCGGAGGACGCTAACTACTTGTCCATCGCGACGACAGCCCTAGTGGCGGCGGCACAGGCGGATCAAGCCATCGTGTTTCCGGCGATTTTAGATCAAAACCTGACGAACCAACTGATGCTCTCTGCCACGGCCAGTTCGGGTTTGGCGGTAACTTTTGGGCTGAGTTCTGGTCCGGCAACCATTAACGCCAACTGGGCAACCTTCAGCGCTACCGGGCAAGTGAGCATTATTGCGTTGCAAGCCGGGAATGCGAATTGGCACTCGGCGCCGACTGTGACCAACACGTTTAATGTGCTGGGCGGCGCAGTGTCCACCCTGTCGGCGCCGACGGGCGTCGCGGCCAGCGACGGGACCTACTGGGATAAGGTGCGGGTGACGTGGGACTCCGTGGCGAGCGCGACGAGCTACCTGATTTACCGGAACCTGACCAACAACCCAGCTTCGGCCGCCCAAGTGGGCGCTACCACGGCCGCAACTTATGATGATACCGCGGCTGCGAATTGGCCACAGACCGCGCTCTACTATTGGGTCAAGGCTGCCAACGTCCAGACCTCCAGCGCTTTCAGCGCTTCGGACCAGGGCTCCTGCGCGACCGACCCGACGATTAAATTGCCGCTCTCCGGCGACTTTGACGGCGATCTCAAGAACGATCTGGCGCTCTACCAGGAATCGTCCGGGATCTGGTCGGTCAAACTCTCGGCCAGTGGATATGCCGCAGCCTCAGCCAACCTGGGCGGACTCGGCTATCAACCGATTGCCGAGGACTTCGACGGCGATCTTAAAACGGACCTTGGCGTCTACGACGAGAAAAACGGCAACTGGGTGATCATGCTTTCTGGGAGCGGCTATAACATGGCCCGTCTGTGGAAGTTTGGCGGCACCAACTATGTGCCGGTGGTCGGTGATTTCGACGGGGACCGTAAGTCCGATCCGGCCGTTTATCAGGAATCGACCGGCACTTGGTTGGTCAAGCTGTCGGGGAGCGGCTATGGCACGGCTGTCTTGAGAGAATTCGGCGGCGTCGGCTACACGGCGCTGGCGCTGGACTTCGACGGGGATGGCAAGGCTGATCCGACGATCTATGCAGCCAACCCTTCGACAAGCTTAGGGCAGGGCGGCAGGTGGCAAATAAAATTGTCGGGTAGCAAGTATGCTACCGCGAGCATCCAGAGTTTCGGGGACAGGAACGACCTGCCGGTCCCGGGGATGTACAACAATGACCCGCGCGCTGACGCGGCGATTTACAACCCCGCCAACGGCAACTGGACGATCCTGCTGTCAGCCAGCGCTTATATTACGACTACCCTGTGGAGCTTCGGCGGCGCGGGCTACACCTCGGTCGTGGGCGATTTCGACGGGGATGGCAAGGTCGACCCGGCTATTTACCAGGCATCCCCGTCCACCTGGTTCGTCAAGCTATCCGGCAGCGGCTACGACACCGTATCGGCCCGGCAGTGAAGCAGGATGTGGGCAATAGTGTGTCCAGAGATTGGCTGTAAAAGTAAGTTTTTCCGGGTCTGTCGCCCCTGCCGCACAAGGCGGCAGTAGGCACCGGTCATAATGAGAATTGCTGTTTTTTTTATTTGCTCTGCGTGAGCAAATTTACTACTATACTAATATTCATTCGTAAACCACGGATGATCCTTGTACAGCCTTGAGTATTACAACCTAAACAGGAGGGCGCAGAATGAAAACAGCAGTTGCTCTAACCGGTTTGCTGGCCATGCTGGCCGTGAGTGCTCAGGCGATTTCCATCACGCAAATCGCGGTCTTGGATGCGGACAACCCAGCGCGGAGCAACGTGACGATCGTGGCCACTATTGCCGGCGCCGGCGAAGGCGCCATGGCCAACTGCACGGTGAAAACCAGAGACGGACTGGTCTGCCAGTTTTTTCCGCCGACCGCAATCCAGGGCCCCCTATGGACTTGTGCAGATTGGAACCCTTATTTCACCGGAGAGTTTGTTGTTATGGTAACCGCCTGGGATCAGGTTTCCTACCCGTCCGTGGCCACGACCACCACGATCGTGGTGCGCACACGCAACGGCATAATCAACAGCGTGAAAGTCGCCGCCGGCACCTCTTATGACCCCGACGGGACATGGACAGACATCGATACCGATGTGGTCACGCTCAACAATATCGGCTGGGTCGAGGGGTTCGAGGGCGCGGCCAGTGTCGGCTGCAATCTGCTTAACGCCAACCCGACCATCAATCAGTATATGACTGAAGAAGAAACAGACTTTGCCTTTACGGATACATCGGCCTACAAGCCGGCCGGCACGCCTTTCCGTTTCGATATGCTCCTGCATGCCCGCCCGACCGGCATCATGGGCTTTGGCGAAATCAAAAGATTTGTCTGGACTCCCGTCGATAGCAACGCGCCTGCGGGTTTAGGCCAACTGGTGTTGGATGTGATCAGCTGCGCTCCCTGGCGCAATAACTACTCGACCAACTTGCAAGCGCACGTTGGGTTCGCGCCGCTCTTCATCGAGGATAGCAATCAGGCGGAGGAGACGGAAGGGGTGCTGATGTGCACATCCGCGCATTACATGGACGTCAGCCCTACTAACGATCCCGACCAGGCGCGCATAGGCCTGATTGTGAACGGCCACTCTAATACCACCAGTTACCTGAAAACGTTCATACCCGACGCCCAGTTGGCACGTGTCGGTATCACCAATATTGATCAGGCCACCAACGCCCTCATGGGGTATGTGACCCATTTCAACAGCTTAGGCCAAAGCGAGCAAGATACCACCGCCACGCCACCGGTCTTCACCCGCATTCCGGGCGGTACGAATATCGTGTACGATTACGACGGCGACGGCTTGGGCGACGCCGGCTACGAGGCGCACTTCACCTTCGTTTTTCACTCTCCGGTGGCTGCTGAAATGGGCCCGACCGGCGAAACACCAGACTCAGGCTTTAGCTGGGTCTCCGGCGATTTCGATGGCGATGGCAAGGCCGATCCGGCGATCTATATGGCGGCCCGGGGCGTTTGGTATGTACTGTGTTCTGCCAATAATTATGCGCCGCCGGCACGGCTGACGGACTTCGGGGCCATCGGTTGGGCGCCTATTGCCGGCGATTACGATGGCGACGGTAAGGCTGATCCGGCGATCTACAATGCCGCCAGCGCTACGATGAAGGTTCGATTGTCGTCTCAAAATTATGCCGAAACCCCCGTGACCGATCTGGGCGGTGCAGGTTACCATATTATCCCGGGCGACTTCGACGGCGACCGTAAGGCTGACCCAGCGGTTAATCAGGCCTCCTCGGGCACTTTTTTAGTGAAGCTGTCCGGCGTTAACTATACCCCGGCTTCCATTCACGGGTTCGGCGACGCGAACTGGGTCCAGGAAGACGGCGATTACGACGGCGACGGCTATGCCGACATGGCTATTTATAATGCTATCGACGGCACCTGGTATTTTGCCCTGTCTTCCAAGGGCTACATGGTTTATGACTATTTCGCGTTCGGCGATTCGAGATGTACACCAGTCGGCGGCGATTTCGACGGCGACCGCAAAACCGATCCGGCCCTGTATGACCCCGTAACAAGACGGTTTTATGTAACCCTGTCTGACGAGCATTACCTAATCCGCTGGTTAAGCGGCATTGGCGGCGCGAACTCGGTGGC
Organism: uncultured Verrucomicrobiota bacterium; assembly: GCA_964486075.1. Taxonomy (GTDB): domain Bacteria; phylum Verrucomicrobiota; class Kiritimatiellia; order JAAZAB01; family JAAZAB01; genus JAHIJO01. Next base: position 63,330 of record CAZALU010000005.1, on the reverse strand, counting down.
CGTGGAAGGCGATTTCGATGGCGACGGTAAGGCCGACCCGGCGGTGGTGGATATGAGCACGGCGGTATTGACGGTTGCCCTGTCCAGCATGAACTACGATCGTGCGACCCTGCCGCTGCGGCCGTAGCAGCTAAGCGGTGCTCATAAATAGTGACAAGGCGCCACGGAAAACCACTTTCGTGGCGCCTTTTTGCCGTTACGCGAAAATAGCGCCTGACCTTTTATTACTCAATGCTCCCTGCTCTGGTCAGCGCCCGGCAGGTAGCGCAGGCTTTACGCCTGCGATCCGGGCCAACCCATATTACTCGTGTCGCAATCTTGGTTACAATACCATCGCAGGCGTAAAGCCTGCGCTACCTATGAATCTTTACGTATTCCGCCGCCAGATCGTTCAGCATCCGCACTGTCACCCGGCCCACCGTTGCCAGGCTCCCGGCGCTCAACTTATCCGTTGTATCAGCCGGGGTGTGCCAGTAATCATTCTTGCCCGGCGCGGAACCGTACTCAAAATCGATAATATCGACGGCCGGCATGCCGCATTCCAGAAACGGCTGGTGATCGTCCAGCATATCGGACGGATACAGGGAAAATTTATCTCGCACACCTTCCGCTGCCGCGGCGCGGAAAGCGGCGGATAAGAGCGCCGGCGTCCCGTTTCTCGGCAGCGTCACGCTTAAGTCCCTGTCGCCCACCATGTCCAGGATAATGACGGCGCGGACCAGCGGCGCACGCCCGTCAGCCAGCAGCGTTCGGGCCAGGTGTCGGCTGCCATGTATTCCATCATGCGGTCCATAACGTTTTTGGCATTCCTCGCCGTCAAAAAACGCCACCATTGTGTTGAACGGCAGCGGCGCGCCGGCCCGGATCAGCCGGGCCAATTCCAAGAGCAGTCCCGAGCTGGAAGCCGAATCATTGGCGCCTTCAAACGGAGCTGATATACCCGCCTTGGTATCGTAATGCGACCCCAGCACGATCCAGTCGGTGGCGCCCTGCCGACCGGGAATAATGCCTATAACATTGCGGAATGTCGCCGTTCCCCCGGGGCAGGCATCTTCAAAAAGGTCAATGCTCGATTGAATATCGATGGTTTGCAATCTAGCCAGCAGGTATTCGGCCGCCTCTCGTGCGCCCGGCGTACCGGCGTCGCGCGGGTAGACGTTCGCCAGACTGCACGCTTCCGTCAAGGCTGCGGTGCCGTTGACCAGGCCCGGCTCCAGAGCAGCCGGCGCCGGAGATGGCGGCGGATGACACCCCGTCGAGACGAGCAGAAGGCATGTCAAAATTTTTCTTGTAAACATAGCTGTAATATCTAGGCTGTCTCGCAAGATGCGTCAATGCATTTTATGTGCCGGCTAAGAAGCGCTTTCCCCGGGATCATGGCGAGCACGCGAGGCGGCTATGCGAACGCTGTTCTGAAACTGCCTGACGCGGCCGATGTGAAAATGGATATAATTTACCACAGGCACGGAAGCACGGAGAAGAGATTGCTTGAAATTGTCTGACAATTAACCACCCATAAATTGCGCTATGGAGCCTACATTTTCAACCCATTTCTAAATCGGCCAAAAGCCAGTTTTCGACCGGCGTTGACAGCGGCTATGCATGGCGCATTCGCCAATAGCGATTTTATGCAAAAAATCAGCTTCTAAGTGGCCTTCACTCGCGACGCAAGGTCGCGATGGTCTCAAATCCATAATGCGAATTGCTGGCACAAGATGCTGTCATATCGCGCTGCCTGTGCTATACTATGACCATGCAAATCGGTCCAAAACCAGTACATCACTGTTACACCTGTCCGCTTAACCTGGGCCGACATTGTTGGAAATACGCCTATCCGCGCCGACAGTGGAGTCGGAAACAATGTCCGGGATTTGATAATCCCGCACTTTATCTTCAGTTCCAGGAATGGCAGACAGCGCCTCACGTGAAAACCCGCAAACAATTGAGGCAAGAGACGTTCCGTTCTTCGGCAACGGAGCCGCAGATCCGTTTCAGAAAAACCAAGCACATAAGATTCCGATGAAACCATCTTCTTACCAAGCGGCCGGCGAACGTTCCTTGCTGGTCCAGGGAATATTCGGACGCCGTAGTAAAACGGAGGCTGCCGACTCGCTAACCGAATTAGAGCGCCTGGCGGATACGGCCGGCGCGGCTGTGCTGGGAAACATCACCCAACGTCGCGAACGCCCGGACTCCGCATTCTTCATCGGCGAGGGCAAGCTGGCGGAAATCCAACTGGCTTGTCGTGAGGCCAAGGCCAACCTGGTGATCTTCGACAATGACCTGTCGCCGGTTCAGGTTAATAACCTCGACCTGGCCCTCGGGGTCAAGGTCATTGACCGGACTGAATTGATTCTGCAGATTTTTGCGCGGCGGGCCCGCACCGCGGAATCCCAGATTCAGGTCGAGCTGGCCCAGCTTCAATACCTGGCATCGCGCATACCGGTCTCGGCCAAACAACAGCGGTTCCAGGGAGGGATAGGCATGCGCGGTCCGGGTGAGAGCCCGTTCCAACTGCGCAAGGCGCCCATCCTGGCCCGTATCACCATCCTGAAACAGAAGCTCCGGGAAATCCAGAAACGGCGGCGGCGGACTCGGGAGCATCGCTCCTGGCCGGCGGTCGCGCTCGTGGGTTATACAAACGCCGGCAAGTCCACGCTCCTGAACGCCCTGACCGATGCCCAGGCCTTTGTGGATGACCGTTTGTTTGCGACGCTGGACACCAAGAGCCGCCTCGTCTACCTTCCCGACCAACGCCAGGTGATGTTGGCCGACACGGTTGGCTTTATCCGCCACCTACCGCACGGACTGGTCGCATCTTTTCGTTCCACCTTGGATGAAATCCGGGATGCCGATCTGCTGCTGATCGTGACGGACGCCAGCCATCCCTGTGTTAGAGAACAACTGGACGTAGTGCATGCCACTCTGGCGGAAATCGGCACCGACACTGTGCCCAAACTGCTCCTATTGAATAAGGCTGACCATGCCAGAGCCGTGATCGAACTGCCGGGTCTGACCCGGGATTACCCGGCAGCCATGCCGGTTTCCGCGCTCCAGCGCCACGGCCTGACCGCGCTGAAGGAGCGCATGGCCCGCATGATTCCCGCAGCGGTAATATCCACGGCAAGCAAACGCCATTCGGCGCAGGAGGGTGTATATGATTCCGGCTAAAATTGTCCAGGTTTCTTTTTCCAATATGGGTTTCGTGGTATTCTTGAAAAGTCCGCAGGATCCGCGCACCCTGCCAATTTTCATCGGCGCCCCGGAGGCCCAGGCGATCGCGGTTTTGCTTGACCGAGTCGCGGTGCCGCGGCCGCTGACTCACGACCTTTTTAAAACAGCACTGGACATTCTGAAGTGTCGCGTCACACGGGTGGTAATCAGCGAGCTGCGCGACAACATCTTTTATGCCAAGCTGTACATAGAATCCGGCGAGATTGAATCCGAAATTGATTCCCGCCCCAGCGACGCCTTGGCGCTGGCCCTGCGATGCGCGGCGCCTATTTTTGTGGCGCAGGAGGTCATGTCCGCCGCCGGCGTGATCATCACGGGCGAGCAAACCGGGTCGCCATCCGCCGCCGGCAGCCGGAAGCAGCCGTCGCCCGAGGAAAGCCTGAAGCAACAACTAGCCAAGGCCGTGGAAGAAGAACGCTTTGAAGACGCCGCGCGCCTGCGCGATGAAATAAACAAACAGACTCATAACAACTGAGCGGGCCTGCTCAACTCGTGGCTGGCGTTTTCAGCTTCTTGGTCAGGATGAACATTTTAAACTCTGGCGAGGCGGTCACGGTTTGCTGCTGGAAGCCCTGCTTCACACAGAGCTTCAAGGCGCTTTGCATTTTATCGCTGCCCCGGAAGTTCACCGTGTGGTAGTCGTGCTCGAAACAAAACTCCATAGCTTTCTGCAGCAGTTTGGCCCCGTAGCCCTGGCCCCGGAAATCCTTGTTTACAAACACGCGCCGCAGCAGGGCGGTATCGGGAGAGTCCTCCTTGATGGCCACCGTGCCGATAATTTTGCCGTCCTTCTCCGCCACCAAAAAAATATCCTTTTTGCCGCTGTAGTACCGAACAGGATCGTTCAGGTCGAAGTAGGCGTACTCCTTGCGTTCGGAAGCGAATTCCGAATCCAGGATCGTACTGATCAGGGACTTAACCTGTGGCGTATCGGCCGACTCGATCGGACGCACTTGAACTGTGTGAGGGGTTTGTTGCATAAGTTTCTATGGCTCCAGCCCTGGCGCCGGCTGCTGCACGCTATCGTCGGGCGGGATGGGTGTGGCGCCATCCGTTGATGTTTCGCTGGCGGAGATATTTTCGTACTGGAGCATCATCTGTCTTGCTTCGCGGTCGGCCTTCCTTTCCGCCCGTGCTGCTTCCCGTTTCACCTCCTTGACGCTGGCCTTGCGTTCCAGTGTCTCCCGTTCCTTCTCGCGCTCTATGGCGCGCAATTGTTCCGCCGTCAGACATTTGCCCAGCTCGGTATCCGACCAATCCTTGCGGAGTAAATCGTCCGCCTTTTGAAGGGCATCGAAGCGGCGGGCAGTCTCCTTGTAGACGTCCTGAGTTGAGTTCAGAACATAGGGCGTGATCATGACCATCAGCTCAGTTCGATTGCCCTCCTTGTTTTCATAGCGGAACAAGTGGCCCAGGAGCGGAATATCTCCCAAAAAAGGAATCTTCTCTTCGCCGGTTGTTTTGTCGGTGCCCACCAGTCCGCCCAAGACAATTGTGCGACGGTCATTGACTGAGATCGAGGCGCCGAACTCCCGGGTGGTGATGATCGGCACGTCATTGCCATCGATCTTGGTGCTACCGCCGACATTGTTGACCTTCTGGGCGACTTCCATGACCACGAAACCATTCTTGTTGATATGTGGCGTGACCGTCAGCTCGATGCCGATATCTTTGTATTCATACCCCGACTGCTGGTATCCGCCAGTGGTAATGGAGGTGGAAGTGACGATTGGGCGCTTCTCGCCGATCATGATCCGGGCTTCCTTGTTGTCCGTTGTCATAATAATCGGGGTCGAAAGGATCCGGGAATCGCTGGAGGTTTGCAGCATGTTGATCACGGCGTCGATATTAAGATCGAAAATGCTGAAATAATACGTCAGCCCCGAACCAGCGCCGGCGACGTTTTTTGCGGCGTCAGTGAGCGTCGTGGCGTCGATGAGCTGGCCGCCCGTGCCTTGCATACTCGACCCGGCATATCCCATGAAGGCGCGGCGGCCGCCGCTTTGCTTCTTATTGTAGGCGACCATGGACTTTTGCAGCCAGTCGACTCCCATCTTGATATCGTTTTTAAGAATCACCTCGATGATGACCACTTCGATCAGCACTTGGGAAAGCGAAATATCTAGTTGGGCCAAAAGGTCCTCGATTGCGGCCATGTCCTTTTTGGTGGCCATGATCAGCAGGGCATTGGTGCGGGGGTCGGCAATGATCTTGACATCCGAAGATAATTTACCGCTGATCTGGATTTCCCCGCTCTCCCCGGGGCTGGCGCTTTTCGCGGATTCCCTGGAAGGCGGCGGAGCAAAGCTCGGGGTCAGCCCATCCGGTGACGACGTGCGTTGTTGGGCGGCTGGTGTTGCTTTGGCAGTGGCCGCCGACGCGCTGACCATGCTGGTCAACAGCGCCAAGACATCCTTGGCATCGGCGTATTCGAGGGAAAACACCTTGATGGTTACATCCGGCTCCACCGAGCAGTCCAGGACCTTGATTATTTTTTCGATGAACCGGAAATGTTCCGGCCGGGTAATAATGATCAAGCCATTGGTGCGGTCGTCCGCCACCATCTTGACCTTGCCCTGGATGATGCCCTGTTCCGAATCCGACTGGGCCAAGCTCAAGGCTGGTGCGGTCTGTCCCGGTTGGCCCGGCACGAGCGCCCTGCGGGGCGCGGTCAACAACTGCTGGCGGATGAGCTGGGTCTTAGTATCCCGCGCCTGGGCGTCGGCCAGAATCGATTCGATCTTGCCCATGATCTCCGACGCTTTGGCATAGGTAATCGGGAATACCCGTAATTCCTCCCGGATTTCAATAGGCTGATCGATCACGTTCAATATCTCGAGGATGCGTTTGATATTGATCGCGCTATCCGTGATCATGATGCAGTTGACCCGTTCCAGGGGCATTATTTTGCCGTAGCTATGAATCAGATTCTGAACAACGCCCTGGGCCGCGGCGATATCGATATGCTTTAGTTCTACGATCCGACTGACTAGTTTATCGGTGTCTGTGATGTCTTGATCCATGGCCCCGATGCCGGTTTGCATGCCATACTGGCGGGCGGCGCCGATTGGCACCACCTTGAGGAATTTGTCGCCCATCGGCACAAGCGCCACGCCGTTCATCCCCAGCACGCCTTCGATGGCCAGCATGGCTTCCCGCCGCGGCAGGCGCTTGGGACATTTGAGGGTGATCTTGACGGCGGGCACGTCCGGGGCCTTCAGGATGGCCAACCCGGTCCATTCGCTATACTGCTTAAGCACTTCATCCAAATCCAATGCTTCGTACTTCAGGCCGACGAGCATCTCGTCGCTGGACAGGGACTGTTGTCCAAAAGGGAGCAGAGGCGGTAGAGCCGTTTCGTCGGCCATCCCCTCCAGGTTATCGTCTTCCTCCTCCGCTTCCAGCGTCATGGGCAGCGGACCGTTATTCGTCACCTGGGCTACGTTACACAGGCCGAAAACGATCCAGAGAATACCCAGCATGATTTTCCAACGATTCATAAGCTTTGTGCTTTAGGTTAAAGGCTTTGGCTATTATTGTGTCATAATCATCGGTACAACACAACGCTTTGTTTACGGATCCGGCGACCTTGGGTTGCGGGTAAGCCCCGCATTAGAGTTTTTCGGGTTTAGCATCGGTGCTGTTGCCCTCGGTCGGCGGATTGCCGTCGCGGGAGTAAATGCACATCACCGTAAAATTGCCCTTCAGCTGGTTTTTGCCGCCGGGCATCATGGATATCGTCAACTCCTCGACATCCATGGTAACGGATTCCTGCTCCAGGGCAAAAAGAAACCGGATCAGCGTCTCCAAGTCTCCTTCCCAGGAACAATCGATGGCCAACTCGTAGAGGTCTCCGTGCCGTTTTTCCTTTTGCGGCTGGCGCCGGCCGAGATTCACTTGATTATCCTGCGCGACCCGTTCCAGGATTTTCAGGTAATCGGCTGTTACATCCTGCCCGACCGAATATTTCGCCAGCCTGGTTTTAACCGTGTTCAGTCGTTCTTCCCACTGTCCTTGCGACTCGACCTGGTGTTCCATAAGCACGATGCGGTCCAGCATCTGCTTCCGCCTCTCCACGGATTCCATCCAGATCCTGATCTTGGGGGCGATAAACCAATAAGTCAGGCCGATCAGGATCAGCAAACCTACCATCCAACTCAACGTCGCTTCCCGGCTGGATAACCTCATGGCTGTTCCTCCGGCAGGTGGACCGTCAGTTGGAATGTCTGCACAGTTTCGTTTTTGCGCTTGCCGGGCTGGATGCTGCCCATGTCGATATTTTTGAACAGCTTTGATTTATCAAGTTCCTGCTTGAAATCGTAAATCGGATTAACGGTGAGAGCTTCCCCGCGCAGGATGACGCTTTTTGCCTTCTTGAACTGGAAAGTTGTGAGGGTGATGCCCTCGGGCAGGACTGTGCAGATCTCGCGCAGGCATTCCAGGGTAGATTGCTTGCGGTCCAAGAACTGCTCGAAAGACCGGGCGCGCCTTTGCATCGCCCGTGCTTCATCGGCGGGCTTTTGGATTTCGGCCAGGCGCTGTTCGATTTTTTGTAGGCCGCGCTGTTGCCAGGCATAACTGGTCATGAACCCCAGGCCGAGCGCCAGCCAGAACCCCAAGATCAGAATCGAAGCGGCGATCAGACGGCGTTGTACACGCTGGGAATCTTCGGTCGTGCGCCAAATCCCCGGCATCAGGTCCAGCGCTGCCGCCGTGCCGCGCCCGGGCGCGGACGAGCTGTTGAAAGGCGGCACAAGCATCCGTCGAGCCAGGCCTTCGCTGGGGGTGGGTAAAGAATCCAAATCGCAGATCCGCGCTGCTCGACCCAGCTCCGTCTTCAGACGTTCCGCTAGCAGGCCCGGCGCCGGACCCCGCTGCCATAAATCCAAGCCGCTCACAGGCGCTACGCCCTGTTCCAGGTCCAGGTCCAGAATAAACGCTCCCAGTTCATGGGCTATTTCAGCGGCATGTTCTTGCTCCGTAAATCCCGCGCTCGCCCCGACGGCTTTCATGGCCACCAGCGATCCCTGCTCAACCGCCAGGAACATGCCGCCATCCGCCTCCAGCAGCAGCAGGAGATACCGGCCCGCGGTGGGCGCCACCCCTTTGTCGGTCAGCACTCGCCACCATCCCAATACATCGGCGTCGATGCGCTGTAGATCGAGTTCGGCCTGCATGCAGGCGGCGCTCATGAAGTCGATGGTTTCCTTCTGCACCGCCGCGATCAGCACCCGGCAGCCTCCCGCGGTCGCTTGCAGCCATTCGTAGGAAAACGCCATGCGCTCCTCGGGAAAGGGAGAAAACTTGTCCAATTGCAGCTTGATCATGCCCGCCATCTCATCAGGATCGGTCGAAGGCAGATCGACAACGCGCAAAAGCATCTGCTCGGAAGAAAGACCCAGCGAGATGGGTCCGTTCAATCCGGGAGAGCGACGCCGGATTTCTTCCGCCAGCTTGTCGGCATCGGTCAATAGGGCAGCGTCCCCTTCCAGGGTCAACTGTCCGGAGGATAGCTTTTCCAGCCCTTTTTTGCCCTCGCACAAGGTAGACCATTCCAGGCTGTTCCGCCGAATACATAGGCCCGTAGCGGGAGCGCGCTTGGCGCGTCCCTGACGCAGATCCCGGTGGAGCGCGGTCCAGAAAGATCCGGCCTGGAGATAAAGACGTCGCAGCCGGCTGCGCCAGTGGAGGCCACCAACCTGAGAATTGGATAATGTTGTCATGATCATGTCGCTCCGCAGACTGCTGATCGGAAGCGTATTACACCGGGCAGTATTGTCTATCATCTGCCAGGCTGATGTCAACTGGTTATGGGGTTATCCTCCGGCAGACCCTCGAACCAGTTAAGGATGACAAATTGCTTGTCCAGCAGCTTGACGACGCAGGTGATTACCTGTTCGATATCCCCGACTTTGCCTCGTGCCTGAATCGTAAAACGGCCTGTGGCGCTGAAGGTAATGCGATCCGCTACAGTCTGGACCAGCGCCGGAATCCGCGACAGCAGGTCGCCGATATCTTTGAACGGCCGGTCATCCTCGGTTCCCTCTTGGTTGTCCGGCCCCACCCGTTCCTGGATTATCTCGTCCGCCAGCTGGGCATCGATATTCAGCGCGGCCATGAGGGTATCGCGCGAGACAGCGTTGATGTTGACTTTCTGGTCGTCCGAATAAGCGGTCAGAAATCCGGCCACGGCATCATAGACCGTCCGCTCGCTGTCGAGCATCGGTTCGTTGAAGCCTTTGATCATGATCAGCTCGTCGACCGTTGCCAGAGGGCGATTTTTGGCCTTGTACGGCGGGGAGAGGCTTTCATAATAAAGCGATTCAGCGCCGTTCAGATGCGTTAACTCGTTTTCATCCACCCAGTCCATGAGACAATCCACCAGGCCATCCCACATATCCTGCGGCACATTGGCGCTCTCGAACAGCGGCTTCCAGGCCTCTAAGGTGGCATCCCGATTGGCGAGATTGATCAGGCTGTTAATATTCAGGCGTGCATTCTCGGGGCGGATGGATACCGTTAGCGTGCCCTCCCCGAAATCGCGCTCGATTTTTGCGCCGCTGCCGTGAGCCAAGCCCCAGACAGCATAGCGTAATTGTTCGTCCGAGCCCTTGGCCAGGTAGGCGGAGGGATCGGTGTTGTTGAGTTCGGCATCCGCGGTTTCAAGGAGCGCTGCGCGCGCCAAATCCACGCCCGCCCGCGCCAGGTATCCCGCCTTGAGTTGTTTGCGCCAGGCGGATGTGATCCGGGCCTCGATATGCATGTCAAAGGCAAATGCGAGCACAAAGATTGAAAGCAGTCCCAGCACCCACAGGACCACGATTAAAGCCGATCCTGAGCGCGCCGACGGCCCTGGCCGGGCGTGCGGACCGGTTGAGCGCGCTTTGCTTTTACGGCGCAGACATAAATTAAGCCCCCGCGGCGGCCAACTTTCCAATAGGCGCTGCTTGAATCGAGTAAAAGCGGCGCTCCCGCCGCTTTTCTTGCCGATCTGTCGCGCCTTGGATCCGCCTCTGACGGCAAGCAACGCGGGTGTCGCTGCTACTGTTTTGAAATTCCTAAACATGAACAGTCCATCCATGGCTTTAGTGTTTCATTTTCAACGACAGCGGCGCCACGGGTATTTCCAGTAGGCGTTTTATTTCCAGCGGCGGTTCATTCTTATCGATCGGGTCCATGTACAAAACGATTTCCACCGCCAGCGGCAGGCGGTTGGTTTCGTCGTCTGTCCAGCTTTCCTCCCACTGCCAGCCCTCATCCGTCAGGTTGGTCGAGATCCGACAGCTTAGACCCCGTACCTTCCCGGACACATAAAACGGTTCGACGGCCTCCGGGCTGAACGAATCCAGGTTGGCGAAAGGACGCCAGGCCCGGGTTGCCACCGCCGGGTTGCCGTCTGTGTCGTCCATGATCGATACCCGCACCCGGTGCAGTCCGCGACACAAGCTGTTGTCCGGTCCCAGAAGAGCGGCGCCGTTTTTAACCCAGCTGATAACATCCCGCGCCTCCGGAGCGCCTCCGTTTTTCTCCAGCCAGAACCCGTAATCCGACCCGCCTGCCGGTGTATTGGATTGTGGCGGAGGATAAAACGCGCAACGCAGACCGGTAACGAGTTGTTCTATGATAAAATCCCCGTGATTCAGGTGGTCCGCCATGGCGACACCCCGCTGCCACGCCCGGGAAATGCTGTAATAGGCGCCGAGGGTCATGGCCATGGCGATCGCCAGCAGGATCACGGATACCAGGACTTCAACCAACGTAAACCCTCGGCATGACGCGGCACACGGGGGCGTTGCGCCTGCGCCACCTCCTTGCACCCCGCGACCAGAACGGCAGGGAGTGGCTCGTCGTGTTTTCTGGCACAGCATGATAATATTAGCCGGCATATTAGTCCCATTGATCCAGTTTGGCATGAATGCTCTGTTTAATCCAACGCGGGGGAACGCCCGCCACCCCAGGTAAAGCAGGGTTTTCCGCCGCAGGCTCAAGCCGCTTAACGGCTATTGGACCGATTTTCCGTATTGTTCTGGCGGGCTGTACAACATGCCGACGACTTCCTCGAAGGCATCCTGGCCGACTCGCGACCATGCGACCCGAGTCTTGACTACATACAAGCTTTCCTCTCCGTCCACGGGCGTCAGCGTTCGGGAAAAAGTATAGCCGTTGGGATAGGTCTCGGGCGCCACGGCGTTTTGATCCGCATCGTTGGACCAGACCAGCGGATGCGCGCACTCGCCCTGGGCCAGCACCATGCGGGCGGTCTGATAATTACGGGAGGTGCGTATCACCGCCAGGCACCTGGCCGTGCATTCGATCAGCACGAACATACCGATGCTTAAAATGGCCAGCGCCAGCACGGCCTCGATCAGGGTGAAGCCCCGGAGTTCATTTAAAATCCTGCGTTGTAAACATCGCGTGACCATGATTTTACTGTGTCCGTTATTACCTCCCGAATTCCCGGGTTGTGACGCTGGAGAGGGCATCCACCTTGATCAGCGCGTAATTGCCGTTCCGGTCCCGGATCTTAACAGAGAACGGGCGGCACGTGCCATTGCGACGATAAGGAATGGTGCATACCTCTTTGGTAACGCAGTCGGTTCCCTCCACTTCCACATATTCCAAGGCGATACCTTCCAGAATACGCGTAAAACGGGGCAGGGAAGTGTCGACGGCGACCAGGTCCACTTGGCCGGTGTCAAGGTTGAATGAAATCGAAAGGTCGCTCTGCTTAAGAATCGCCATGCTCCGCGCATAACGGGCCACCGTCACCAGCGTACGGGCGGCCGTTCGCAGGCGATGCCGACGCATGGTTTCCACCAGCGACGGCATGGCCACGCCCAACATGATGCCGATAATGATCACCACCAGCATCAGTTCGATCAAGGTGAACGCCCGTAAAGACCGGGTTTTGAATGACCTGGCGGCTGAGCGCTGGGGCGATCGCGGGCCGGAACAATGCTGAAAGATAAACCTGTTCATGGTATGACCGCGCGTCGGCGTCGTTCATCGCATTCCATTCCGCGAGCCGACGCCCGACGCATCGACTGTTTGCCGGGTCTCGCAATGCTTATCAGTTCGTCAAATCATCAGCATCGCCCACCACGCCGTTCGGGCCGGCTGATCTAAGATCATAACCGTTCTCTTTGGCCGAGTAATCGAATTGCTTGCCCCAATCATCGAGGGGCATGACCGTTTTTTTAAGATAAGGTCCATTCCAGTGCAACTCAGAGCCTTTAGTGATAAGCGACTGGAGCGACGGGGGGTAATAGCCGTTATCCACCTCGTAATTATCGATCGCCAGGCTGATGCCGGCGATGCTGGCCTTGGTTGCCGCCACCTGGGCCTGTTTTGTCTTGCCCCCCAAGTTCGGAAGGATGATGGCGGCGAGGATCCCGATGATGACCACCACCAGCATCACCTCGATCAACGTGAAACCCGCCGGCCCATTAATGGTGGTGTTGGCCTGCAAAGCCGAATCTGTTTTTCGATACATGGCAAATTTCCTTTCTATGTTTCACTTCATACACCCAGTCCGTTGGTTAGACTGAAAACTGCCATCAAAATGCTGATGACCACAAACCCCACGATCACGGCCATGACCACCATCATGAGCGGTTCCAGGACTGTTGTGAATATCTTCACGCTGCGGTCCAGTATCGCCTCGTAGCGGCGCGCGATATGTGCCAGCGCCCCGCTCATGTCGCCGGTCTCCTCCCCGATCGCCAGCATGTCCGTCAGCATGGGTGGAAAGATTTTACCCGCCGCCAGCGGACCGGAAATCGTCGTGCCGTCGGTTACCCGGTCCCTGGCATTCCGAATTTCCCGGGCAATAACCAGGTTCTGAACGGTTCGTTCCCCGATGCTTAAAGCGTCCAGGACGGGAACCCCGTTGGAGATCAGCATGCCCAGCGTGCGGGCAAACTGGGTAAAAGAATTGGCCATGATGATATCACGGATCAAAGGTGTTTTCAGCTGCAAGCCGTGCCACCAGACACGCCCGGGCTCGGTTTGGAGATAGCGCTTGAAGACGAGCCCCAGTATCGTCAGGCCGATGGCCAGCAGCCATCCATACTGGACCAGGCCGGTGCTGATGGCCATGAGGATGCGTGTCATCAGCGGCAGGGTGCTGCCCAGCTCCTTGAACATATCCGCAAATTTCGGGATCACAAAGACCATGGCAAAAATCAGGGTTCCTATGCCGACCACCATCACGATGCAGGGATAGACCAAGGCCATGACGACCTTTTCCTTAACTTCCTGGAGGCGCTCGTAATGTCTGACGATCTGCTGTAGGACTTCCGGCTGGTTCCCGCCGGCCTCGCCCGAGCGGATCAGGCTGGTGTACAGGGGCGGAAATGTTTCCTTGAATAGCGCCAGGGCGTCCGAGAGGCTTTTGCCCTGGATGATCTCGTCCCGGACGATTTTGATGATCTCATCGCCAGCCGAATTGGTCCGGCGATGGGACAGGGCATTCAGCGCATTGCTCAGCTTCATGCCGGAGGCCAGCAGGTCGCTGAGTTCACCGGTAAAAAGCAGTAGATCACGGGAGCTCATTTTCAGGCGACGGGGTCGGCGGACCAGCCGGTCCATCCAGGAAAATCCGGTATTCACGGCCGGGATTGTGCCGGCGCTCTGCTCGGTCACCGCGATTGGCACGCACCCAAGGCGCTCGACCCGGAACAGGGCCGTTCGTCGGTCTGGGGCCTCCACGGTTCCCGAGGTTTTGGCTCCCGTCCGCGCGCGGGCGGTATAGGTAAAAATGGCCATGGTGTCTTATCCAATAAATTTTTAGCCCGACTAAAAATTGATTATTCGTCCTCCTCGGACACCCGCAACACTTCTTCAACGGTCGTCTTGCCTTTGAGCGTCTTAGCCCAGCCGTCGTCGCGCAGGGTGCGCATGCCCTCGGAGATGCCCTTCTGCTTGATGGCATTGGCGGAGTCCCGGGCAATGATCATGGGGCGAATGGTGTCGGAGACGTTCAGGACCTCGAAAATTCCGGACCGCCCCAGAAATCCGGTATGCCGGCAATGTTCGCATCCGACCGATTCGTAAATGGACTGCCCGTTTAATTCCTCGACGGGGAAATGAATGCCCTCCAGAAAAGGTCGATCAAGTTTTTGCGGACGCTTGCAAGTGTCGCAGAGGACACGCACCAGGCGCTGGGCTACAATCGCTTCTACCGACGACGCCACCAGGAATGGTTCGACGCCCATGTCGATCAGCCGGGTAATGGCGCCGGGCGCATCGTTGGTATGCAGGGTGCTGAACACCAGATGTCCGGTCAGCGAGGCACGGATGGCGATTTCCGCGGTTTCAAAATCGCGGATTTCCCCCACCATGATCACGTTGGGATCCTGCCGCAGAATGTGCCGCAAACCCGTGGCAAAGGTCAGCCCGATCTCCGACCGCACGTGGATCTGGTTTATGCCCGACATTTCGTATTCGATCGGATCTTCAATGGTGATTATCCGTTTTTCGATGGAATTGATGGTGTGCAGCCAGGCATAGAGGGTGGTTGATTTGCCTGAGCCGGTTGGCCCGGTGACCAGCAAAATGCCGTGCGGCCGGCGGATCAGCTTACGGATGATCGCGTCGTCCTTCGGCGCCATGCCCACGCCATCCAGGCTCAGGATGCCGCTGTTCCGTGTCAACAGCCGGAGGCTGACGCTTTCCCCGTAAACCGTGGGAATGGTCGATACGCGGATATCCAGATTCTCGCCACGGATCGCCAGGCCGATGCGACCGTCCTGCGGCAGGCGTTTTTCAGCGATGTCCATGTTGGCCATGACTTTGATGCGCGAAAGGATGGCGGCTTGGAAGCGCTTGAGTTGGGAGGGCATGGATGTCTGGTGCAGGACGCCGTCCACCCGGTAGCGGATACGCAACGCATCCTCCATGGGCTCGAAATGAATATCGGTTGCGCGGTCCTTGTAGGCTTCCCAGATCACCTGGTTAACGAATTTTACGATTGAGGCTTCATGGTCCAGGTCGCTGAGATCCACCTTGGCCAACGCTTCCTCGGGTTGCACCTCGATCCGGTTGTCCTGGATCAGGCGTTCAACTGTGTCCGCGCCCACGCCATAAAACCGGTTGATGGCCTTGGCGATATCGGAGGAAGAGCTGAGCGTGAGACGCACCCGCATCCCGGACACCAGCCGTAAGGCATCCAGTAAGCCCGGATTGAAAGGATCGTTGGTCGCCACCCGCAAACAACCTTTTTCGAGGGCCAGCGGCACCACGTTGTATTGGAATACTACTTTGGCCGGCAACCGTTCCAAGACCCCCTCCTCGACCGAGGCCTCGTTGAGACGCATGAAAGGATAGCCCAGGACCTTGCCGATGGCCGCCAGGAAGGATTCTTCGTCCGCCAGCTTGTCATCCACCACGCGGCGGGTGATGGATGGTCCGTCCTCGGCCTTATGTTCCAAAAGACGAGCCACCTGTTCCTCGCCGAAGAGACCGGTCTGTTTCAACAGAGCGGCCAGGCGGGTGCCGGTTGCGGATGGTGCGGATTGTGGTGCCGATTCCATTCAAATAATGTAACATTGCCCGGGCGGCGATGTCAAGGATAGGGCTCTGGAACCAACGATTCGCATTATGGCTTAACATGGGCGCCTTTGCATGTCGACGCGGCGAGGACGCCGCGTCTACGAAGATATCCTGCCCGGTCATGCCCAATCTTCAAATGTTTTTGGTCAGTCCTTGAACACAATACGCGGGAATATTCAGGCGGTTGAAATACTTCCAGTTCGGGCCGGCCGGGGGGCTCTTGGACTGCGGGCCGGCCGGCGGATGCCAGAGATGTAACGCGCGGGCTTCCTTGATGAGGGATTGCCCGCGAATCCCGGCCAGGTGCAGGCGCAGGGTGAAATCGTCGTCTTCCAGGCCCCAGCCGACATAATGTTCGTCAAAGCCGTTGACGTGCTCGATATCCTCGCGGAACAGGGAAAAATGACAGCCGAGAATCTTGGGCTTGTGCCGACGGGCCAGGCCGATCTTTCTCAAAAACAGGTTCCGCATGAATTGACGGTGCGTTGGTCGGAGATGACGACGCTCGGCACCGGCCCATATGCTATCAAGCAAGCATGGCGATAATTCCTTATTGAACAAGGCGCGGGTTTGTTTCTCGCCGACCCAGGCGCGGTTCGCGGCCAGGAATACGCCACGCCGGGCGTGCCGGAGATGGATTGCCAAGGCGTCCGGCATGAGCAGCACGTCGCAATCCAGCGAGACCAGGTATTCCCCGCTCGATGCGCGGATCGCGTTGTTGCGGGCGGCGGCCAGACGGTAGCCCTGGTCATCCTGGCGCACATAGCGCACCGGGAACGGCATCTCGCCGAAGACGGTCTGCATGCGCCGAACGGACGCCGGATTGGAGCCGTCGTCGGACACGACTGCTTCGTCGGGCCGGGCTGACTGCAGGGCTAAGGCCCGCAGGCAGGCGATCAGCATTGCCGGCCGGTCATACACCGTGATGATGACGCTGGTTTTCATGGATGCGCTACGCTACTCAACAATATTACGAACTGCGCCTTATTCGTCCAGCTCCGCCAGGACCACCTCGGCGGCGCGTTCCTCGGCGCCGGGCTCGCCCAAGGCCCTGATCACCCGGTCCAGTCCGGCTAACATATTCGCGCGGGCCGTTCCTTCAATCAGCATCGGCGCCAGACCCGCAGCCAGCGCGTGCGGTGTTGCCCGGTGCTGGATGAATTCCGGGCAGAGCGCCTCCCCCGCCACGATATTGACCATGCCCAGGAACGGCACTCGAATTACAAGCCGACCGAGTCCGTAGGTTATCCAGGACGTTTTATATACAACGACCATTGGACAGCGCATCAGCGCCGCATCGATCGTCGCCGTGCCCGAGGTCACCATGGCGCCCCGCGCCTGGCGTAGCACCTGGCGAGTTTGCCCGGCCAGCAGCGTCCAGCGGCTGGGCCCGTCGCGCAGCCCGGCCTGCGTCTCCCGCACCCACTGCGCTACCTGTTCCGAGGGCGCTGCCACGATGAATCCGGCCCCTGGGAATTGGCGCTCCAGCAAGGCCGCCGCCGACCACATGGCCGGTAAAATACGTTGAACCTCATGATAGCGGCTTCCGGGCAGTATGGCAACGCGCGGCTCTCCGCCCTGCCATGGCAATTCGACCAGCGGCTCGGTCAAAGCCAGGCGGGCCCCTGTCACCAGCGGGTGGCCGACAAAATTCACGGGCAAGCCCGTACCCCGAAACACATCGGCTTCAAACGGAAAAATGGAGATCAGCCGGTCCACGATCCGCGCCATGCGCGGTGCCCGTGCGCGGTTCCAGGCCCAGACCTGCGGGCAGATGTAATAAATTACCTTTAGCCCCAGGGCATGGGCCTGAGCCGCGAAGCGGAGGTTGAATCCCGGGTAATCAACCAGCAGGACCGCGTCCGGCCGGCGTTCCCGCGCCACCACCAACAGATCGTGGAATGTTTTCCTGAAAAATCGGTATTTCAAGAGAACGTCTGTAAGGCCCAAGACCGCCATATCGGAGGCGTCCGCCAGGATTTCCATGCCGGCGGCCCGCAGCTCGTCGCCGCCGATGCCGAACACCTCGATATCCGGTCGACGGGCGTGCAGGGCCCGGACCAACGCCGCGGCATGCATATCGCCAGAAACTTCCCCGGCAACGACCAGGATGGATTTTAACGACGGTCTGGCCCCCATGTCCATGGCTGTCAAGATAAGCCACCAAGGGGGATTCGTCAAGCCGTTGCCTTTAGCAACCAGCTATTCTAATTATAGCCTTTAGACCCCCGCGACCTTGCGTCGCGGCTGAAGGCCATAATGCGAATTGCCGTTTAGCAACATGCCGGCAGGATTATTCCGAGGCTGACTTGAAGACAAGGTAGTGGAAACAAAGAAGTTCCCCTCCTTGGAGGGGTTGGGGGTGGGTTCCTGTGGCCGATTAACCCAATACAAACGACATATGTGTGTTGATATGTTTTGGTAGGGGCAGCTTTACGCCGCCCATGTAGCCGGGATAAACCCGGCTCTACCTTTTCAAAACGTCATAATATTTATGACGTTTGTATTAGCGCAATCCGATGCTCACCCTATTCCAACCGACGGACGGGGCTCGAATGACCCGGGAAAGACGCAGGGAACGGACGCCAGCATCCAGAACGCCAAGGCTAGATGAAACCGTGTATTCATTGCTTGTCCTTCGTGCTCAGATTATTAAGGCTTGCCCATCAGGAACATGGACCGCGGACCTGCCCGCAGTACTACAGTGTTGCAGGCGGGTTGCGCTGATGGCCGCAGATAAAACCCGACAGGTCGTTGTAAATTCCTCTACTATTGCCTCCCCGTATCCGCGCCCATCCGCGTGATCCGCGGTGAAAGACATTATTTCACCTTCCTTGATTACCCAGCCCGCAATCGCTACGCTCCAGCGTTGCGGGCGAGTGCGCAGCATTTCGGGCAGGTAGCACTGCCTGCCCGCGATTCAGAACGGCTTGAGGGCTCGTGCTCCCGCCTTCGCGAAGCCCAGTTTCGGTGGGCGTAGGAAGGTCGTGGCGAAGAAGATTCGCTGCTGCGCAGCACAGGCCGTCTCCAAATTTTGTTCATCGGAGGCGGATCCGCCTATGGCGGAAAATTCCTATACTTTGAGTTAGGCATCCCGATCCGAATCGGGGTGCGACTTTTACTGTAGCCGACATCGTTGATGTCGGTCTTCGTTCCCCAGGCCCGCGACCAACGGTCGCGGCTACAGAACTTTGAAATTCCTTAGCATTGAATTAGGACCGGCAGCTGCCGGTTAATTTTATCCCAAGGTAGGGCGGTTTCGCCGACGTGCCCTGCGAAGTGCTTCGACGAAGCAGGAAACCGTCGTCCGCGATCGAATTCGGCGCGCTCGGCGAGCGCGCCCTACCAACTTTGAAATTTTATCAAGTTTACCCCGCCCCTGGCACGGAAAAGATAGTCCAATCCTCCCGGACGTGCCCTACTGCACCATCATCAGGCTTCCCAAAAACCGGCTTTGGCTTGCCTCGGGGGTGTTGCCATACGCGCCGCAGTTGATTCGTCGGCCGTTGGGTTTTGATTCCAGGATGTAGGGAAAGTTGGTGTCGCCGGCGTCAATTACCGGCGAATAAGAGGCATCCTTGACCCAGCCGTTGGTCGTCCAGCGCCCCATCGCCGAAAGCTCGTGGAAGTCGTAGCCGGCCGGATCGGCGAAAAGCGGATCGGCCTGCTGACTGTGCTGCTCCAGGTTTGTATAGGCGGCCTGGAACGCCGCGAGGGTTATGTACCCCGCAAAGATACCGGCGGCATTGGTCGTCACGAAAGTGTTATAGTCCGACTTGGTGGGAAGCCTGTTATAGGCATAGCGTCCCGACCCGGAGACTCGCAAAACACTGTTGCTCACATAAGCTGTCCCGCCGCCGTCCGGCATGTTCACTCCATAAGTTCCGTAGATCACGGAGTTGTTCAGGATATTGCCGTTGCAGGCCCAGGTGTAGACCGCATAATTGGCGTTGTTCGCAAAAATGCAGTTATCTATTCGGTTATACTCCGCGCTAGCTAGACCCCATTCGAAAAGGTCTTCGAATGGGCTCTTACCGCTGCTGCGGATTCATGGTTCCTGATTAAAAATCGATTAAATCCTCTTGGCAAAACGTGTCGCAACATGCTATAAGTCAAGCACATAAACAATAGGAGGATCTTGACTATGACAACATCTGCGACAAAGGAAAGCTACCTGAAATAGTAATTGTTGGCAACCTTTTTTTACCGCTTCCGGACACTGACTGTCGCGATTATTTGGATGAAATCGAGGATTTGGCGAAATCAGCGCCGGAAATCGTCGTGGCGTTCGAGAAAGATTTGGACGTTCATGCGCGGCAAAAGAAGAAAATCCGGCTTGAGGACCAGAAATATTTTGCAAGCCGTACGGCGGATTTGCCGAAGCTGGATATAAAGGAGCGGAACCTGTTGGCAGAGGAATTGAATCTTGCGGTTGGTCGTCCACGAATGCCGGGCTATGCGGTTTATGTGTTTCTGATGGTGCGCGGGTTTCTAGGTTCGTTGACGTCGCAGTCCGCGCGCCGGTAGAGTCTTTGATGTTCACCATAAAAGACGGATTTGAATTTGGCGAATTGGGCCGGAGGGGGTTGGCAGCTGTTCGTGCGGAACTGTTGGAAAAAGCGCTGGCCTACAACTTCTGCCGAATCATTCTGGTAAGAAAACGAAAGGAACAAGCTGCGCTCGATAAGGCGGCGTAAGCCGGGCTGGCGAAAACATTGCGAAGTGTAAACAGCAACAAGAGGAGACTATCGCATAGACGCCGGTATCGATATAAACGATGTCGTTGCCGACGAGGTTATGGCTGGCCATGAGATGCGTGAGGGAGTATTTCGGCGTGCTGGTGGTGAGCCCGCGCCACCGAGTCCACCAGGGAGAGGGGATACATGACCGGGCTCATAAAAAACCAGGCGCTCAACAGCAGGTTCACGATGTGCTGGGTGTCGCGAAAATACACGTTGGCCGATGCCACCAGCAGGGCCAGCGAAAAATTGAAAAGAAGGTGATAAACGCTCATCAGCGGCGTCCACAGCGTGGCCGCTTCCAGGAATGTGCCCTTCATGATCAGCAAGCCGGCCACCAGCGCCCATTGCACTGCCAGCATCAACAGGAAATTGACAAGGCCGGAGACGCAGACCGAGAGCGGCAGAATAATCCGCGGAAAATAGACCTTCTTGACCAACGACGAATTACCGGTGATGCAGTGCGTGCCGGCGTTAACACATTGCACGGTGAACGTCCAGGCGAACACGCCGATAATGATCTCCTCGTGCTGGACGACGCCCCTCCGCCCTGCCAGCATGCGCAAGAAGACAATGTAAATGAGCGCCATGAAGAGCGGGGTCAGGATCGTCCACAGAAAACCCAGAATGGAACCCCGGTAACGGATCTTGAGATCCCGCGCCACCAAGTTCCAGAGCAGGTCCTTGTGGCCGGCAATATCTTTCATCAATTGCGACTCTTGCGGCACTTTACTAGATTGCCAGCGGGCAGGCAAGCGATCACATCAGAGATTCTGAGCCACAGAATCTGCGATCAGATAACCGGACGCGTCATGCCCGGCGGAATATGGCACAACCCACTGGCGCACCCAGTGGTCATTTTAGCCGAGTCAGGACGATCTGACGTATTTCCAGATCAGCGGCACCGGAATAGACGCAGACCAGGTTAAACGGCAGGTTTTCGGCCTGCTGCCAGCGGCCCTGCGCCGGCCGGCCGGCGCTGAATGTTAAGAGTGGCCGGGATACATTTTCTCCGCTGGTGTCCTGTTGTTCCAGGTTGACCACCCCCAATTCCGTTGCTGGCGGAGCCGCAGACACAAAGCATATCTCCACTGTGTAATCACCCCTGGGCAGAGGTAATTTTGGGCCGTACAAGACCACACCCGCCGGATCATGATCCCGGCGGAAAACTACGTTACCGGATGACAAATCAATGTGCCCCGCATGGAAAAAAAGCGGCGCCGGCAAAACGACTGCTTCCCCCGGATTCAACTGAGGCCACGCTCCGGCCGTTAGCAGACTGAGATCGAGATCCACCGCGCCGGATTGGAGCGTCAGTTTCAGGCTCAGACTGGCAAAGCCTTTATAAACCGGGACGGGCACGCTCAGCCAGGTCCACTCCGTGGTATGGACCGGGATCGACGGCAACGCGGTTACCAGTTCAGCGGTCGTCAGCGCGCCGGCCAGCGATCCCTGCCCGCGAGCTCGTACCAGCCAGCGCAGGTTGGACACCGATTCCACGTGTATCGGGGGCGTCTTGAGAGAGGAATTGGTTTCCTCGAGAGCTACATAAGCCTGCCCGCCGGCCGCGGGATCCGGTTTAATCGCCACCCGGCACTCGGCGCTGGTTTTTTCCATCTCGAACCGGCGCGTGGGGAAAAGGGGTTCCCAGGCGGGGGCCATGTCCGGCGCAATCCGCCGGTCATTAAGGATCTTGAACGCCCAGACGCTGCCGTCCTGACGCAATAATTCCAGGCGTGGGTGGTCCAGGAGCTGCCGCAAGGTCGAGGTGACCGGGAACGGGCTAACCTTTTCCGGAAACAGGTTTTCGTGCAGGAGAATATAACGGACATTCATACCGAGCAGAGCGGCTGTTTGTTCCTCGGAAAGTCCGCCCTGGTTCACGCTCTCGAAACGCCGGAACACATTTTCAAAGTAGCCCTGCTTGATGAAGGGATTATAGCCGTTGAGCATGCGCACGCGGTAGAGCGCGGCAAAATACTGGTAGATCGAGGCGTAATGCGAATCGCCGGGCCAGAGCGGAAGCACCAGCGCGTGCGGGGGAACCTGTCCGACCGCGGCATCCTCCGCCACTGCGGCGTAGGCGTCCTGTTTTTTGTCCAGCAGAGAAAGCGTGGGATGAACCTGGCGGGCATAATCCAGGAAGACTAAGCCGATCAGCACCGTCGGCAGCAGAATCCGCCAAATCCTTCCCTGCCTGAGTTGGACCAGCGCTGTCAAGGCCAGGGCGGAGGCCACGGCCAGCAAGGATGGCAACAGACAGAAAATCTTGGCCGGCTGGCGGATCATGGCATAAGGCGGAATGACGGCGCGGAAAAATTCGAACAAGGCGCCATGCTGCGGCCCACGAGGGCCCAGGGCCAGGAAAATGCAAGCCAAAATGGCCAGGACCATGAGCGTCAGGATGAGCAGCATGCGCGGCACAGGATCAAAAGATGATGATTGGCCACCAGTCGCTGTATTATGCATCTGAACATATCGGACGCGACGGAACGCGTCCCTCCACCATTGAACACAAGAGCTTTTTTCCGTATGGAGGGCCACGCTCTGTCGTGGCCGATCTGCAGCGATGTATTGCCAGCCTCGTTGCAACGTTGACCAACAAATCACCAGCCAGCCCGCCGCTATAAGCGCCATGCTAACTACGCCGAGATAGATTTGATCCGAACAGCCCGGCGCGCTGATCCCGAACAATCCCCGCCAAGCCGGAGCATAGATCATGATCTCCCGGAGCGAACGCGGCCCGACGGCATGCGCCACCGGTGCCAGGCCCGTCACCGTGCGGTACAACCATTTCATCAGGACCGGAAACAGAAGCGCGACGCCGGCGAACAGGGCAATGGGCAGCAGCGCCATGGCCAGTCGTCTATAAGCGGCGATTTTACGCCATTGAAAATCCGGCCGCGCCGCGAAGACCACGCAACACCAGGCCGGCGCCGCCAGAGTTCCGAAAAAAAACACATGCTGATCCCCCCAAGCAGCCATGAGGATCGCGATCCCGGCCAGCACCCCGCCCCCGACCCGGTCCTCCCGGACCGCCATGTCCACTCCCAGCAGGATCGCGGGAATCCAGGCCATGGCGAAACCGGCCGGGCTGCCGCCGAAAAGATTGATCCAGCGGAACGGCAGGATGATTCCCAGCAGGGCCGCAGCGGCGGCAATCCAATGATCACGCGTCCAGCGCCGGACCAGGAGCCAGGTTAGAAGGAAAGTCAGCCAGATAGAGATAAAACCCGCCAGGTTCCAGCCCAACGCCGGCCCGCCTAGCATGGCCCCAGCAGCATAAATTAGCGAAAAGGGAACGTAATAGGAATCCGGCTCAAAACGCTCGCGGTCGTCGCCGGTATTGAATTCGTAGAGATTGTAAAACAGCGGAATTTTGCCGACCGCCATGTCCCCCGCCAGCTGGCAGTAATACATGAACTGCAGGTGATCACCGGGAACCATCCGCTGAATGTCGGCCTGGGCACGGTGGGCGGAGGAAGGAATCCCAGCCGCGCCATAACGCGGCAACGGCCAGGAAAACCAAGCCCACACGGCCAGACTGATAACAAGTGAAAATCCCAGCATCCGCTTAAAACTCATGCCAGGGGATAATAGCGGGCCGGCCGGTAGGACTCAAGCCGAATGGCGAGCCCTTACAATTCGTCGTGCATGCGGGACAGCGCCATGAGATGGGCCTCGAGGTAGAAACGGCTTAAGTGATTCCAGTCGAACTGTTCGGCCAGCTCCTGGGCCTTATAGCCGCTGATCCAGCGGTAGAAAAATCGTCACGCACGTTTCGTGATTCGGCCGGCTGTGCACTTCGATCTCCCCGCCGTGGTCCTGGATAATCCGCTGCACGATCATCAGGCCCAGCCCGCTGCCCTGCGGCTTGGTAGTGCGGTAAGGCTCGAATAGGCGGCTTAAATTTTCCGGTGGGATGCCCTCCCCCGTATCCTGGAACGCGATCCCGACAGCGCGGTCGTTGCTGAAAACGGAAATCGTCAACAAACCGTCCTTGGGGATGGCCTGTATGGCGTTCTTGACGATATTGAAGAAGGCCTGCTTGATCCGGCTCCGATCCATAGAAATTGAGATACTTATGTTCCGGATAATTGATCTCGATTTCCCGGCTGAGCATTTTCGACCATGCCTGCTCATCCAAATTGACGATCCTGCTCCACTCGATACCCCGCAAGTGCCTGGCCAATGGATACCCCAGCGCCGCCTCGATCTTGAATCCCAGCAGGGCCGCCGCCCCATTATTGGCATAAAGGATAACTCCCGAATCGTCCAAGACGATGATGCCCTCCTGCAGGGCGTTGAACACGGTTTCCAGCAAGCCCTTGGCTTTGATCAAACGCAAAAACTGTGTTTGCAGACTGGAAGAGTCGAGCTTATCGAGCCGGTCAATCAATTTGTCTAAAAACCCTGTTTTCATAGGCAAACTTAAGCTGCAACAGTGTCGTTTTGGCACACATTATCAAGACACCCTGCTAATTAAGCAAAAAAGCGCGTCACCGATAATGGCCCCAGGGCTGTATCGTTCAGCAAAGGAAGAGATAGAACCTGAAATCAGTGGAGCATCGAGAACGGGAATCACCACGTCAGAGACCACTCTTACGACGAGGATCGCTGTCAGGTGTGGCACCCCGATGCCGCTCAAATCCTGGCTACATTGCGAAGCTTGTCAATTTTCATGGCGCGGATCGAAGTGCATCACCAGCGTGAATGACATAGAGCTGGTTTCCGGTGCGAGTCGTCAATTTTCAGATTGCTTTGGCGGAGAAAGACAGACTACTATTCCAGGAACAGCGTCCGGAGCTGTCTGTTGTTTGCTCAGACAGCATCCCGCCGCGGGCGCTGAACAGTTGCTTTTTACTTATGTCCTTGTTTTCCCAAATTTATGCGCGCTGGGCCCGGCCGGGCGGTTATAGGCATATCCTGCACATCAGCCTGCCGCTGGTGATCAGCATGGGGTCCTATACCGTCATGCTCTTCACCGACCGGCTGTTCCTGGGAAGGTATTCGCTGGATGCCATCTCGGCGGCCACACCGGCCGGTTTGATGGCTTTCATGTTTCTCTGTTTTTTTACCGGCGTGGCGGCATTCACCAACACGTTCGTGGCCCAATATGTCGGGGCGGGGACGCCGCGGCGGGTGGGCGTCGCCCTGTGGCAGGCGATCTATTTTACCTTGGGCGCAGGCCTGATCATGGCCGCGCTCGCCCCGGTCGGCGCCCCCATCTTCCGCCTCGCCGGGCATGCCCCGGATATATTAAAACTGGAGTGCGTTTATTTTTCGATCCTGATGTTAGGCTCGGTTTTTCCGCTGCTGGTCAACGGAGTCGAAAGTTTCTACTCCGGTCGGGGACTTACCCGCGCCATCATGGTCATCAATCTGATCGGCATGGTTGTCAACGTGCCGTTGGATTACGCGTTGATCAACGGCTGTTGGGGTCTGCCGGAGCTGGGTGTCGCCGGCTCGGCCATTGCCACTGTGGCCAGCAGCGCCTTGATGCTGATCCTCTTCATATTCGCGATCTTCAGGAAAAAGAACGAGACGAACTATGCTGTACGTTCGGGGTGGGCGTTTGATCGCGAGCTGTTCGGACGCCTGCTGAAATTCGGCGTTCCGTCCGGACTTCATTTCTTCGTGGATACGTTTGCTTTCACCTTCTTTTTACTGATGATTGGCCGGCTCGGGCGCAACGAACTGGCTGCCAGCAACCTGGCTTTCGCCCTAAACTCGCTGTGCTTTATGCCGATGATCGGATTCGCCATTGCCGTCAGCACCCTGGTAGGCCAGGCTATCGGCCGCGGGCGGCCGGAAGACGGCGTCACGGCCACCAGCAGCGCCATGCACCTGACTTGCGCCTACATGTGGACCGTGGCGTTGTTGTTCGTGCTGTTTCCAACGGCGTTCTGCAATATTTTCCAATCACCATCCCAGGATCCGGCCGAATTTGCCGCAGTACGTGAGATGGTCGTGGTTTTGCTCAGGTTCGTGGCTTTATATAGCATTCTCGACACATTCAATGTGATTTATTCCGGCGCCCTTAAAGGCGCCGGCGACACCAAGTTTATCGGATGGACCGTTCTGATCCTAACCGTCATGGTCATGGTTGTTCCGATTTACCTGGCGTTGGTTATATTCCAGGCCGGCTTGTATGCGGCCTGGTCAATGGCCGCGATCTACATCTGTATGCTGGCGCTGGTTTTTCACTGGCGCTATCGCCAGGGACGGTGGAAAACCATGCGGGTGATCGAGCTCCCGACTCCCGGCGTTGGACTCGCGGCGCTCCGCCCCGGTATGCCCGGAACCGACGAATTATATTGATCCGGTGCAGAAAAAACTTGCATAGAACCACTGTCTGCTTGTATGATGCGTTGGTCTTCAATCTCCCGATCATTTTTCTTTATCATCGAGACAGGTTAAACCGGCAGACTCAAGGCCGGTTGAGATCGCATGAGGCAAAACCATTGTGACCGCTTTATTTAAATTGGAACCGATTCGACGCCTAGTCGGTAAATTCCGGCGACGCATGGGTCGATATTTGTCTCTGGATGCGCGCGAACCGCCCTTGCGAGCCGAGCTTTTCGGCTTGGAACAATTTGGCAGGCACGGCGCAGCCCTGGCCGCCGCGCACGACCTCGACCTCCGGCCGGGCCCCGAGTGCCTGTTGCCGCGACTGACCGAAAACGCACGCATTATACGCCAATCGTATGATACCGTTGCCGAGGCGGTCCGCGCCGGACAGCAGGTGTCGCCGGCCGGCGAATGGCTGCTGGACAACTACTATCTAATCGCGGAGCAGGTCGATATTGCCCGTATGCATCTGCCCAAAGGCTACAGCCGGGAATTGCCCCGCCTGCGGACCGGGCCCCTCAAGGGATTTCCCCGGATTTACGACCTGGCCTTGGAGCTGGTCTCGCACACGGACGGATGCGTGGATGCCGATAACGTCACCCATTTTGCGAAAGCTTACCAGCGCGTGCGCTTTCTGAAGCTGGGGGAACTGTGGGCCATTCCCATCATGCTCAGGCTGACCCTGCTGGAGAATCTGCGGCGGGTTGCCTATCGCATCGCCTGGCGGCGACAGCATCGCGCCATGGCGCTCGAATGGTCGCGGCGGTTTGTGGCCGTGGTGCGGAAAGACCCGCGCCTGTTCGTGACTGAACTGGCCGATTTTGTGCGGGCCAACCCGCCCATGTCGCCGCCTTTTATCGCCGAGCTATACGCCAACATTGAAGGAGTGCACTCGGTTATCGGGCTGGCCATCGATTGGATTGAACAGGAACTGTCGCTGCAAGGGCAGACGATCGAACTGATTCAGCAGGCCGAGAGCCAGGACCAGGCAGCCGACCAGGTGTCCATCGGCAATACTATTACCAGCCTGAAAGCCTTGAACGCCATTGACTGGCGTGATTTCGTGGAAGCTATCAGTCTGACCGAAGCCATTCTGCGCCGCGATCCGGCCGGCGCGTATGCGCGGATGGATTTCCGGACCCGCGATCGTTACCGGCATATCGTGGAAGGCCTGGCTAAAAAGAGCGGCAAGCCGGAAGAGGTGGTGGCGGAAACGGCAATCCAGCTGGCCGAGGCGCGCCGGCAATCCGCCGCCGCTGATCCCCGCGAGCAGCATGTCGGGTATTTCCTGGGCGATGCCGGGTTGCGCGAACTTCAGGGCGCGCTGGGCTATCGGCCGGGGCTGATCCGGAAAATATGCCGCAGGGTTCTGCGTCGCCCGCTGGGGGTGTATTTGCCGGTCATTGCCGGATTGACGGCGCTGTTGGCCGCGCCGTTTTTGTGGCAAAGCGCCCGCCTGCTGCCGACGCACTGGGGATGCGGCGTCTTGGCGGCGGTGGTTATCCTGCTGGCTGTTTCGCGATCGGCGGTCATGCTAACCAACTTGATCGCGACGTTCCTGGTCCCGCCGCGTTACCTGGCCCGGATGGATTTTTCCAAAGGAGTTTCCGAGGAGCACCGCACGGCGGTGGCCATCTCCACCTTGCTGTATTCAGAACAGAGCGCGAGCAGGTTGGTCGAACATCTTGAAATCTGCTACCTGGCCAATCGCCAGGCCAACCTGTGCTTCGGCGTCCTGCTGGATTTTCCGGACGCGGACCGGGCGCAACTGCCACACGAGGCGTCTGTACTCGAGGCAGCGGTCGCGGGCATTCGGCGCTTGAATAAAAAATACACGGCGTTCGGAACAGCGCCGTTCTTCCTGCTCTATCGGCCCCGCGCTTGGAATCCCGCTGAGCAGACCTGGATGGGCTATGAACGCAAGCGCGGCAAACTGGAGGCTTTCAACCGCCTGATATGTGAAGGCGCGCGCGATCCTTTCACGGTCATCGAAGGCGACCTGCCGCTTTTACGCTCGATTAAGTACGTTATTGCGTTGGATTCCGATACCCAACTGCCGCCGCAAGCGGCGATGAAAATGGTCGGGACGATTGCCCACCCGCTCAATCGGCCGCGCCTGGATCCGGACACGGATCGCGTGACGCAAGGGTACGGGGTGTTGCAGCCGCGCTTGGGCGCCAGCCTGATCGGATCCCAGCGTTCCGTATTCGCCCGGCTCTACGCTGGAGAAACCGGGCTGGATCCCTATACTCATGAACTATCCAACGTCTATCACGATATCTGCGGCGAGAGCCCCTTTGTCGGTAAGGGCATCTACGATGTGCAGGCGTTCCACAAGGCCACGGGCAACCGCTTCCCGCCCAATCGCATCCTTAGCCACGATCTGATTGAAGGTTGTTACGCCCGTTGCGGATTCATTAACGACGTGGAGCTAATCGAGGATTCCCCGTCTGCCTACCTGGGCGATTCCCGGCGGCATCACCGCTGGGTGCGGGGCGATTGGCAAATTGCGCGCTGGCTGTTGCCGGCGCCGCCCGGTCCGGATGGACGGCGCGTGCCCAATCCGCTCGGCGTCCTGGCCAGATGGATGATCTTCGATAACCTACGGCGCAGCCTGGTGCCGGCCGCCCTGCTGGCGGCCTTAGTGTGCGGCTGGCTGATCGCTCCCGCCCTGGCTTGGCGCTGGACCGCGGCCTTGCTTTTCATTTATTTTATGCCCGGCTTGGCGCGCACCGGCCACGCGCTGTTTTCCAAATCGAAACAAGCCTCCTGGCCGGCGCACTTGGAACGGACGTTCTTTGACGAACTGCGTGCCTGGGCCGTTGAGGGCCTGGATTTCGCGGTCATTCCTTTTCAAGCCGGTGTTTATCTCGACGCCATCGCCCAAGTGTTCTGGAGGCTGTGCGTCAGCGGGCGGCGGCTGTTGGAATGGCAAACGGCGGCGGCAACGGCGCGGGGTATTTCTCACAGGCTTGCGGCAACTATTAAAGTCATGTGGTTGGCCCCGGCAACAGCGATCGGCTTGGCCTGCGTCCTGGCGGCCCGCGGGATGACGGACTGGGGCCTGGCCGGCCCGGTCTTGGCGCTCTGGTTGATCGCTCCGTTGATCGTCTGGATCACGAGCCACCCCCTGACGCCGCGCCGAACGCAATTGACGCCCGCGCAATTCGGTTTCCTGCGCAAGCTGGCGCGGCGCACCTGGGCCTATTTCGAGCATTTTGGCGGCGCCGAACACCACTGGCTGCCACCGGACAATTTCCAGGAGGTGCCTGAGCCCAGCGTGGCGGCGCGCACCTCCCCGACCAACATGGGCATGGGCCTGATCAGTGCGCTGGCGGCTTATGATTTCGGATACTTGTCCGTCGGCCAACTCATTTGGCGGACCGAGCAAACCCTGGCCAGCATGGATAAGCTGGAGCGTTACCGGGGACACTTCTATAATTGGTATGACACCCATACGCTCAATCCGCTGCTTCCGCTCTACGTATCCACGGTGGATAGCGGTAACTTGGCCGGCCATCTGACAACGCTCAGCGAGGGCTTGCGGGAATTGCCGGGTGCTCCGATTTTGCCGGTGCATTGGAGGGCAGGCATCGAAGACGCCGTGCAGATATTGCTGGAGGAAATGGAAGGCCGTCCGGTATCGGCAACCCCTTCGGTTCCGAACTCTATTCTGAACAATATTCGCAGCCAGATGGTGGCCCTGTGCTCGACCCCTCCGTTCCTGCCGACTATTTACCGGACCCTGCCGGAATTCCGTGCCCTGCTGGCCGGATTGGCGCCGGGTTTCGCCGCCGATGAGCAGGCGAAGGAAATATCGTTCTGGCTGACGACCTTGATCGCATCCTGCGATGATCTCCTCGGCGAACTGCGGTACTTAGCGCCCTGGCTTGAAGAATTGCCGGAGGCGCACGGCAAAACAGGCGTGGCGGACGACCCCCTGGGTGAGGCGCTGGCGACAGCAGTGGGTCCCGGGATTAAGTTGACGGAGCTGGCCGGCATAACCCGGCATCTGGCGCCGCTCCTGGATAAAATCCGTCGTGAACACCCCGCTTCGCCCCGCGTGGAAAGATTAAGCGAACTGCTGGCGGTTGCCGGCGAACATGCTACGGAACGCATCGAGGCCATCCAGGATCTTGTGGTCCGCTGTGATGAGTTAAGCGAAATAGATTTGGCCTTTCTGTACGATCCCCTGCGACACCTGCTATCCCTGGGATACAGCCTGGAGACACGCCGCTGCGATACCGGTTATTACGACCTGCTGGCATCGGAAGCGCGCTTGTGCAGTTTCCTGGCCGTAGCGCGAGGCCAATTGCCTCTCGATCACTGGTTCCACCTGGGCCGTCAGCTTGCGCCCGGCGGTGGCGCGCCGGTGCTGGTGTCGTGGAGCGGATCACTTTTCGAGTATCTCATGCCTTTATTGGTGATGCCGGGCTTCGATAACACGTTGCTGGACCAAGCCTGCCGAGGGGCGGTCCGGCGGCAGATTCGGCATGGCCGGCGCCATCGTGTCCCCTGGGGCTTTTCGGAATCATGCTACAACCAGGTGGATTCCCAAATGACTTATCAGTACCGGGCATTTGGCGTGCCCGGCCTGGGCTTGAAGCGCGGCTTAGCGGATGACCTGGTGGTGGCGCCCTACGCCTGTGTCTTGGCGCTGATGGTGGCCCCGCGGGAGGCTTGCCGGAACCTGCAAAGCATGCCGGGCCAAGGCTTGCTGGGCCGGTTTGGATTATATGAGGCGCTTGATTATACCCCAAGCCGACTTAAAAGTAGCGAGCGCTTTGCCTTGATAAAAACGCATATGGCACACCACAGCGGCATGAGCCTGCTGGCCCTGGACTTTGCCTTGAATGAACAACCCATGCAGCGGCGTTTTCTGGCCAATCCCTCGTTCCGATCCGCGATCCTTTTGCTGCAGGAACGCATCCCGATAGCCGGCGTCAGGCCGCGGATCGGCGAGAATGTGGCCGAAACGCCTGATCGTGATCGTGCGGATAAAACAGGCCAATCCATCACGCGGACGTTTAAAACGGCGGATACGCCCGTTCCTCATATCCATCTACTGTCGAACGGCCGCTACCATGTCATGGTGACCAACGCCGGGGGCGGGTACAGCCGCTGGCAGGACTTGGCCCTAACGCGCTGGCGGGAAGACACCACACGCGATAACTGGGGCACCTTCTTTTATATCAAGGATACGGACTCGAACCACGTCTGGTCAACTGCCTGGCAGCCCCTTTGCCGGGACCTGGACCGTTACGAAGGAACATACTCTCAGGGCATGGCGGAATTTCGCGCCGCCAAGGATCAGATCGAAGTCCACACGCGGATTGCGGTCTCGCCGGAAGACGATATCGAGTTGCGACGCATGGTTGTGAGCAATCTTTCCCGCAAGAGCCGGACCCTCGAACTGACCAGCTACGCCGAGGTGGTGCTCCTGGAACCACACGCGGAAATCGGGCATCCGGTTTATCAAGGACTGTTCGTGCAAACTGAATTGTTGCCGGACAAGTCCGCTATTTTATGTGCCCGACGACCCCGTTCTGCCCAAGAGCATTGGCCCCTGCTTTTCCATGCCATGATTATCCGCGGCCAGCCCGCCGGACCGGCGCCCTCGTTCGAAACTGACCGCTCTTTGTTCCTCGGCCGGGGCCGGACACCGGCCGCGCCGGCCGCCTTGGATAAAAACGGACCACTGTCCAACAGCGCCGGGAACGTGCTCGATCCGATTGTCGCCATCCGCCGCCAGCTGCGGCTGCGTCCGGGAGAAAGCGTTGTGGTGGATGCTGTCATGGGAATTGGCAAGAGCCGTGAAATGGCCGTCTCGCTGGTGGACAAATACCATGATCACCGTCTGGCGGACCGGCTGTTCGATGTGGCCTGGACCCATAACCAAGTTCTATTGAACCAGTTGCGGCTCAGCGAAGCCCAGGCCCAACTTTTCGGGAGGCTGGCCAGTTCGATCCTCTACGCCGATGCTCGCTTCCGCTCCAACCCCAGCCTGATTGCCCGGAACCGCCAGGGTCAATCCGCCCTGTGGAGCTACGGCATTTCCGGAGATCTGCCCATTGTCTTGTTGCGCATTACCGATTTGACCAACCTGGATCTGGCCCGGCAACTGATTCGCGCCTACACTTATTGGCGGCATAAAGGTCTGCGCGTGGATCTGGTTATCTGGGCCGAGGCTTTCTCCGGCTATCGTCAAAGCCTGTTGGATGCCATCATCGGTTTGGTCCATGGCGGAACCGAGGGCCTGATTCTCGACCAATCCGGCGGGATTTTTGTGCGCAACATCGACCAGGTCCCGGAGGATGACCAACTCCTTATCCAATCAGTGGCGCGCCTTATTTTCAGCGACCGTTATGGCAGCCTAAGTGAACAACTCGAGCGCAGGATGAGTCGCGAAACCGCTGTCGAAAATCTGGCGCCGGTCGCGACGCCAGCCAAGCAACTTCCCGACGAACGGAAGCTACCGAGGCGTGACTTGACCTTTTTTAATGGCTGGGGAGGCTTTACGGGAGATGGCCGAGAATACGTGATCACCTTGTATCCAGGCCAGATGACCCCGGCCCCATGGGTCAATATCCTGGCCAATCCCGTGTTCGGATCGGTGGTTAGCGAATCTGGCAGCGCCTACACCTGGTTCACTAACGCCCATGAATTCAGGCTCACGCCCTGGGCCAACGATCCCATCCTGGATCCGAGCGGCGAGGCTTTTTATATTCGCGATGAAGAGACCGGCCGGTTCTGGTCGCCGACTCCCGCTCCTGCCTGGGGCGTCAATCCTTACGTGTGCCGCCACGGACTCGGCTACTCGGTGTTCGAACATACACAGGACCGTCTATTCAGTGAGCTGTATACTTACGTGGGCGTGGACACGGCGGTGAAATTTGTTTCCATCAAGCTACGCAATCTGTCGGATCGCGCCCGCCGGATCGGCGTCACCGGTTTCTGCGAATGGGTCCTGGGTGAAAACCGGGCCCGTAGCGCCATGCACGTGGTTACCCGGCTCGACCCGCAAACCGGAGCAATTTTTGCCCGGAACGCCTTCAATAGCGACTTCCCCGGCCATACGGCTTTCTTTCATTGCAGCGAGGCGAATCGCAGCCTGACCGGCAACCGCACGGAATTCATCGGCCGCAACGGATCCTTAGCGGCTCCCGATGCCCTGCGGCGCAAGCAACTTTCCAACCGGATCGGCGCCGGCTTCGATCCCTGTGCGGCCATTCAGGCCTATCTCGAAATTCCCGCCGGTCAGCAACGGGAACTCGTCTTCGTCCTCGGCGCCGCCCGGAACGACATGGAAGCGCGCGCGCTGTTGCGATCTTTCAGCGGCAACGACGGGGCCCGGCAGGAGCTGGAGCGAGTCTGGCAATTCTGGAAACACCAGCTCGGCGCCGTGTATGTTGAAACCCCGGATCAGTCGGTTAACTTCATGGCCAACCACTGGCTGTTGTACCAGGTGTTGAGCTCGCGGTTTTGGGGGCGCAGCGGTTATTACCAATCCAGCGGCGCCTACGGGTTTCGCGATCAACTGCAGGATTCCCTGGCCTTCCTGTACGGGAGCCCGGGGATGACCCGTCAGCATCTGCTGACCGCGGCCGGCCGCCAGTTTGTCGAAGGCGACGTGCAGCATTGGTGGCATCCGCCTTCCGGACGCGGCACCCGTACGCGAATTTCGGACGATTACCTGTGGCTGCCTTTTGTCACCTGCCGTTACGTGGCCGCCACCGGGGATACCGGGGTCTTGGACGAAGATATTCCTTTCCTGGATGCCAGGCCGCTGGCGGCGAACGAGGACTCGGCCTTCGACCGTTC
Source organism: uncultured Verrucomicrobiota bacterium (assembly GCA_964486075.1). Taxonomy (GTDB): domain Bacteria; phylum Verrucomicrobiota; class Kiritimatiellia; order JAAZAB01; family JAAZAB01; genus JAHIJO01. Next base: position 28,633 of record CAZALU010000005.1, on the reverse strand, counting down.
CCGTGTCAGCGACCAGCGGGCCACATTGTACGAACACTGTGCCCGGGCGATCAAACACGGGTTAAGTTTCGGGGCGCATGGTTTGCCGCTCATGCGCGGCGGAGACTGGAACGACGGCATGAACCGGGTTGGGCACGAGGGCAAGGGCGAAAGCGTTTGGCTGGCTTTCTTTCTGTATGATGTGCTCAATAAATTTGCCACGCTGGCCGCCCGGCGCGGGGATGAGCCCCTGGCGCGCTTGTGCGCCGACCAGGCGCAGCACCTTAAACGTCATATCGAATCCGAGACCTGGGACGGACGCTGGTATAAACGCGCTTTCTTCGACGATGGGACGCCGCTTGGCGCCGCCGAAAACCCCGAATGCCGGATCGATTCGATTCCGCAAAGTTGGGCGGTGCTCAGTGGCGCGGCCGCCACCGAACGCGCCACTCAGGCCATGCAATCCGTTTCCGAGCTCCTCGTGGACCGCAAGCTGGCGCTGATCAAACTGTTCGATCCGCCCTTCGATAAGGCACCGTGGGATCCGGGGTATATCAAGGGCTACATCCCCGGCGTGCGGGAAAATGGCGGACAATACACCCACGCTGCCGTTTGGACGGCAATGGCCTGGGCCGCGCTGCGGCGTCCGGATGAAGCCTGGAACTGCTTCAACCTGCTCAATCCAATCAACCACGCGCTTTCATCTGAACAGACAGCAATCTACAAGGTGGAGCCTTATGTCATGGCTGCCGATTTATATACGGCTAAAGGTCAGGAAGGGCGGGGCGGCTGGACTTGGTATACCGGGGCGGCCGGATGGATGTACCAACTGCTCGTGGAGCGCCTGTTGGGGCTGACGTTGCAGGCCGACCGTTTGGCGCTGACGCCGCTCCTGCCTGCGGGTTGGTCCGAATACAAGATTCACTACCGTTACCGCAACACGTTTTATCATATCCAGGTCATCAGGACAGAACCGGAAGCGCTGCAAGTTCGCCGGGTTGTCCTGGACAATGTCGAGCAATCCGAACTGACCATTCCTCTGGTTGACGACCAGCGTGAACACTTCGTTCGGGCAGAGATCTGTAACTGAAGGCGTGCGCGCCTGGTGGCAAGGATAGGGCTTCAGGTAAATAACGTAACAAGGACGGATTTCGATATTCAGCCTGACATGGGAACCTACCTCTACCCCCTCCTGGGAGGGGCGCGGGGTGGGCTCCTTGATCCTTCTGAAGTTAATTATCTGAATATCTAGCTTGCGGGACCGCTTTTTGTTATTTTCAGTAACTACTCAGCGAAACCACCGCCGGCCGCTGGCGGTGGTTTCGCTGAGTAGTTACTATTTTCATGCGGTTGCCAACAGCATACAAGATTCCAAGCAGCAAGTTGTGTTGGTATCAGCCAACAATCCTGGAGAATAACCATGGGCGAGTGGTATTACTTAAAAAGCGGCGCACAGCAAGGGCCAGTGCCCAAGGAATCCATCCTGGAACTGGCCCGCAATGGCGAACTACAGCGAGCGGACCTGATCTGGACGGAAGGCATGAAGGATTGGCTGCCGGCGGAAAGTGTTACAGAACTTGGGCTGTCCCGCATCATACCTCCGACCGGTAGCGCGACCCCGGGCACAGGTGCGTCGGCGCAAGCGGTGCCGAATTACCTGGTCTGGTCCATCCTCACCACTGTTTTTTGCTGTCTCCCGGGCGGTATCGTGGCGATTGTTTATTCCGGCAAGGTGAACACCGCCCTGGCCCTCGGTGACTACAACGCGGCCCTCGAAACTTCAAAAAAAGCTAAAATGTGGAATATTATCGGCCTCTCCGTGGGCCTGGTATTCTCCGTGTTGTATGTTTCGCTATCGCTTGTCCCCATGATCATGGGAGCCATGAAGAGCCTGGGGCAATGATCCTGCTTAACGGACAAGACATTCTTGCGCGGAGACTCAGAGATGCTGGTATCTGACAAGGCGGTACAGCCCTGTTCCACGCCATGGCGCCTCCGGACGCAATATTCTTGGATCCGCCGCATCACTGTCACTGGCCGGCACTGTACGTGAGTAGTCAGCAATATATTGTCGCATCCAGATCGGAACGTCGTTTCTCTGGGACGATTTGTGCCGCTGCCTTGCTGGGACTGGGGTTTCTGCTCCTGCTCAACCCCGCTACGGCGGACTGGATCCCACCCTGTCCTTTTCACGCGCTGACCGGATTGCAGTGTCCCGGCTGTGGTTCGCTGCGGGCTATCCACAATATTCTCCACCTGCACTGGGCAGCAGCCCTGGCCTATAATTCCCTGACCTTTCTCTGCCTGCCGTTTGTGGGCGCCTGGTGGCTCTGGCATGCCGGGCGCGCCGTCACCGGCCGCGCGCCGGCGGTGCCCTTTATCCGCCCGGCCCTGCTTTGGTGCATCGTGGCCATGGTGATTATTTTCGGGATCGTCAGAAATATTCCGGCTGCGGTGCCTTGGAGTGCGGCAGTCAGACTGCCGCTTTGCCCCGACGAAGTAAACTTAGCCGAAGATAAAGCGCAAGCTGCGCTTGCGCACTCCATGGAAACACCAATGGGGCGATAAAAAATCGACTTGACGGTGTTTTTTATTATACGATAATTCGCTGGAGTGTTGTTTTGCTGCCGTAATCTGAATCGCCTGGTTGTCATCAATTTTTTTAAAGAAAGGAGGCGAGGCGATTCCCCGGTTCGTGATCTTACCCGGGGGACACAAGCTACTGCCGGATCGTCAAAGAGTTGTGTAATGAACAGACGGAAAGGGACAATGCGATGATGAAAAATAATAAAGCTCTGGTTGCTCTGATGGCGGCATTGCTGGCGTTCGGCTTGGTTTCCGCGGGCTCCGCGGACCCGTTCCAGCTGTCGTTGGTCACCCCCGTTCAGATCGTCAGCTCGGATACTCCGGTGCACGGCCTGGCTATTAATCTGATCTACGGCCTGAACTCGGAAGTCATCGGCGGCGATCTCGGCTTGATCAACGCGGTCAGTGGCAACGATTCCGGTTTCATGCTGGGTGCCATCAACTACGTCGGCGGCGACGCGACCGCCTTCCAAGTCAGCTTGATCAACTGGGCCGGTGGCAATGTGGCTGGCGTCCAGGAGTCGTTGATTAACTGGACCGGCGGCGATTTAGACGGCGCCCAGATGTCCATGCTCAACCTCGCCGGCGGCAATGTCAAGGGCCTGCAATTTGCCGGCATCAACTACGCCGGCGGCGATGTGGGCGGTAGCCAGATCGGTTTGATCAACGTGGCCGGCGACCTCCAGGGCTGGCAGTTTGGAGCGATCAACTATGCCATCTCTACGACCGGGTTCCAACTCGGCGTGATTAACTGGACCGGCAAGCTCGATGGCCTGCAGATTGGCGCATTGAATTTCGCCATGGAAAAAGAATCGTGCTGGAAATTCCTGCCCATCGTCAACGCGGGCTGGTAGCATCCGCATTCTTGCCCCCCCCCCCCCCCCCCCGTTACGCTGTGCGCCACACCCCGTAACGGGGTTTTCCGTTTACGGGCACCTCAAACTCAAGCCATGGCGGATTCATTCATGACGGAGCCCACCCCTGCCCCCTCCGGTGGAGGGGAACGGGTCCGTCCGCTGATGGATGACTCCCCGCCTTGGAGGGGCTGTGGGTGGGTTAACTGTTTAGAAATATATGGCTGAGAAAACACGCCGGCGGAGCAACTTCCCTTACCCAGCAAAATTCATGTAACAGCGCGAATCTTATTGGGAAGGACGCTAAATTTACCCTGGCTCCAAAACCGCGCGGATCCGGCGCACCCCGGCGCTGGAGGCTTCTTCCTTCTGGATGCGGAATTTTCCCAGCTCACGCAGATTGGCGACATGCGGGCCGCCGCAGACTTCCTTCGAAAAATCGCCAATTGTGAACACCTTGACCTGCTCCCCGTATTTGGCCGCGAAGAGCGCAGTGGCGCCGGAGGCCTGGGCCTGTTCCAGGGTCATGGTTTCTGCAGCTACCGGCAAGGCCTTGTCGATGGCTTCATTAACCAGTATCTCCACCTTTTGAAGCTCCTCTGGCTGCAGCTTGGAGTTGTGCGAGAAATCGAAGCGCAGTCGTTCGGCGGTGATATTGGAGCCCTTCTGTTTCACATGCTCACCCAGCACGATCTGTAAAGCGCGGTGGAGCAGGTGGGTGGCGGTATGCAGACGGGTAGTGGCCCCGGAATTATCGGCCAGACCGCCCTTGAATATCTTTGCGGCGCCTTGACGGGAAAGTTCCTGATGTTTAGCGAAGGCCTTTTTAAAACCTTCGTGATCCACGGCGATGTCCTGTTCCGCGCAAAGTTCCGCCGTGAACTCCAGCGGGAACCCGTAGGTATCATAAAGACGGAACGCAATCCGTCCGGCCAGGGCTTTCTGGTTGTGTGCCTGCATCTGCTCGAGAACTTTACCGAATTCCTGCAGGCCCTGGGCCAGAGTTTTCTCGAATCGTTCTTCTTCCGCTGCCAGCTCCCCTAGAACCCGTTCGCGGTTGTGCGTCAGCTCCGGATAGTCCGGGCCATATTGGGCGATGATGCTTTCGGCGATGGGCTTTGCAAACCCGGCCGGTAGGCCGATGTTCTTGGCGTGCCGCACGGCGCGGCGGATCAGCCGCCGCAGCACGTAGCCCTGTCCGAGGTTGCCGGGCGTAACTCCCTGCTCGTCCCCCAGGATGAACACTGAACTGCGCAGATGGTCGGCGATGACCCGGAAGGCTTTCGTCGTTTCGGCCGATGAGTTCATTGCCTTGCCGGACTGGGCGGCGATCGTGGCGATGATCGGGGCAAAGAGCTCGGTCTCGTAGACCGACGCCTTACCCTGGAGCATGGCGATGGTCCGCTCGACGCCCATGCCAGTGTCCACGTTATGCTGTTTCAGCGGCGCATAGGCGCCGTCGGCCGTTTTCTCATACTGCATGAAAACGTCGTTCCAGATTTCGAAATATTTGCCGCAGGCACAGCCGGGGCGGCAGGCCGGGCCGCAGGCCGGCTTGCCGATGTCGATGAACATTTCCGTATCGGGGCCGCAGGGCCCGGTGCGGCCGGCCGGCCCCCACCAGTTGTCCTGTGCAGGCAGAAAAAAGATCCGCTCATCGGGAATGCCCATTTTTTTCCAGACGTCCGCAGATTCCCGGTCAGCGGGCACTTTCGCGTTACCCTCGAACACCGTAACATACAGTGCCTCAGGTGAAAACCCGAGCAGGTTCGGGGCGGTCAGGAACTCGTACGACCAGGCGATGACCTGTTCCTTGAAATAATCACCCAGCGACCAGCACCCCAGCATTTCAAAAAAGGTGAGGTGCGCGGCGTCGCCTACGGCGTCGATGTCCCCGGTGCGGATACACTTCTGCGCGTTGCAAAGTCGCGTGCCGGCCGGGTGCGGCTCGCCCATCAGGTAGGGAATCAGCGGGTGCATGCCGGCGGTGGTGAAGAGCACAGTGGGGTCATTCTGCGGGATCAGTGAGCCGCCCGAAATCCGGGCGTGGCCCCGTTGTTTGAAGAAGTCCAAGAACATTTCCCGCAATTCGCGGGCGCTGACTGATCGGTTCATGGGAAGTAATGCCTTTTTTTAATTGGCCGTTTTTTTAACAAACGCGCAGTGATCATATAGTTCTTTTTGACAAGGCACAATAAATAAAGTAAAAGCAGCTGTTTAGGACAAAATTCTAAATTAAGCCCAACATGGGAACCCTCCCCCCATCCGCTCCAATGAGGGGAACCGATTGGCTTGCAATATCTTATCTCCTCCTAGAAGGGATGCGGACTGGGTTTCTTGACCTTCTGAAGTGCATTATCTGAATATCTATATTTTCAAAAAAATCGATAAAACACTTGCAGACAGTGTTGCTTTATGAATAAGTGCCGGGCGGGGCGTGCTGACTTTAAAAAACATGTTGACACGCCGCACTCGCGGCCTACAATGCCGCTCACAAAAAAATCAATGACAAGCTCTATACGCGTGATTCCACAATTGACCAGGAAGGGGTTGGGCTGGTTGAAACCGTTACTGCACGTTGCACTTCTTTGTTCTTCCAAGCAAGCAATTCAGCAGGCAGCCGCCGCTTGCCTTCCGAAGGAAGTTCTGGCCGACGAAGACGAGCCTCCGGATTTATGGGCAGAATACGACACGGAGGAAACCCTTGCCGCAGTGGAGCTGGCATTATCGCAGCGCTACCGCGTGACCCGGATCGAGGGCGATGCTTCGGCTTATGCCCGCCTGCTGGCAATCCGACCTGACCTGATTTTCAACATTTGCGAGGGATTTGGAGGAGCCAACCGCGAATCTCATATTCCCATAGTGTGCGAAATCCTCGGCTTGCCCTGCACCGGCTCCGACGCCCTGACTCTCGGGCTTTGCCTGGACAAGTGCCTCACCAAGGACATTCTCGTGGCGCATCGAATCCCCACGCCGGCCTATATGCTCGCTGACGCATCGACGCCACGCCGGGCGCTGAACGCATTTCCCCTGCCGGCAATTGTCAAGCCACTCCGCGAAGGCTCCTCGATGGGCATTCGCAACGATAGCCTGGTGACGACCCGGGTCGGGCTGGCGCGGCACGTCCGGGAACTTAGCCGCGCTTATCGTCAACCGGCGCTGGTTGAAGCCTTTCTGCCCGGGCGGGAGTTCACGGTCGGCGTGCTGGGCAACGCTCCGGACTACGAGATCCTGCCGATCGTGGAAATCGATCACCGCGCGCTGCCAAAAGGCGCCAATCCGATTTACGGCTATGAAGCCAAGTGGGTCTGGGACGATCCGGCCTGTCCCCTGCCCCTGCTGATTTGCCCGGCGAAAATCACGACGGCGCTTGCAAAAAAAATTCGCGAGCTGGTCCGCAGCGCGCTGCTGGCGTTCCGCGTGCGGGATTGGTGCCGAGTGGATTTGCGTCTGGACGCGGCGGGCCGTCCGCAGATTATCGAATTGAACCCCCTGCCGGGTATTCTGCCGGATCCGCGCGAGAATTCGGCGCTGCCGGCGGCGGCGTGCGCCGCCGGCTACACTTATGCTGAGTTGATTCTGCGAGTCGCGGCAGCCGCCTGGCACAGGACCAGGCCTGCAGCTAATTAAATGGGATGGAGGATGCCGTTAAGTTGAAAGCCAACACGATCCAGACGATCGTTCTGTTCAACACGGCTGAACCCATGCCCGGACGCCGCTCCGAACAGGCATCCGAACAAGCCACGGCCCATGCGGCTATGCAGGCGGCCGGAGCGCTCAAGGCGGCCGGATTTAAAGCGGCGCTGTTGCCGGTCAGCAACCGCTTGGGGCACCTGGTGGATCGCCTGCGGCGCGCGCGGCCCGACGTGGTGGTCAACGTGTGCGAGGGGTTCGCCGGACGCCCGGCTTTTGAAGCCCAGGTGGCGGGGGTGTTGGAATTGATGGGTCTTGCTTTCACGGGCAATCCCTCGCCGGCACTGTTCCTGTGCCAGGATAAATTTCGGGCCAAGGCGGTGTTGAAAGCCTGGGGCCTGCCGACGCCGCGCGGCTGGCTGGCGACGCCGGAAATAGCGCTGCCGGCCTGTCTCCAGTTTCCGTTGATCGTAAAGCCGAACGCAGAAGACGCGAGCATCGGCATTGGCTCGGATGCGCTGGTCCACGACCGGGCCGCCTTGCTCCGCCAAACGGCGCGGCTGGCCAAACGTTACGACCAGCCGGCACTGGTAGAGGAATATATCGACGGCCGGGAATTTTACGTGTCGGTCGTGGAAGATCCGGCGGGATTCCGGGTGCTGCCGATTTCGGAAATTATATTCCGGGATCTGCCGCAGAATCTGCCCCGCATCGTAGGCTACGATGCGAAATGGAAGACCTCCTGCGCCTGGTATCGGCGGACCGAGCCAGTTTGTCCGGCTGGCATATCGGCACGAATGGCCGGGCGCCTGGGCAAACTGGCCCTGGCGGCCTGCGGGGCCCTGAAAGTCCGGGGTTACGCACGCGTGGATTTTCGCGTGGACCGGCGGGGCATGCCTTTCATTCTTGAGGTCAATCCCAACCCGGACGCTTCGCGCGAGGCCGGCTGGGCTCAGTCGCTGGCGGCGGCCGGCATCGCGTATGAAACTTTTTGGGATCGTCAAGTGCGGTGGGCGTTACAACAATCCAGACGCAAAGGCAAATTATGAATATTCGGCCGATGACAGATGAGGACCGCGCAACGGTCTTGCAATTGATTCACGCAACGGACATATTTACCGAAGAAGAAGAATTGGTTGCTGCGGAAGTGATCGACACTTTCTTAAACCAGCCCGACCAAAAAGAATATACCATTGACGTGGTGGAGAACACCGCCGGCAAGGCTGAGGGCTATGTCTGCTACGGACCTACGCCGATGACCGAAGGCACGCTGGATTTGTACTGGATCGCGGTGCATCCCGGCCAGCATAAACGGGGATTGGGCAAAGCCCTGGTCGATCATGTGGAAAACAAGGTTCGTCAAAACAAGGCGCGCTTAGTTATCATTGAAACGTCTTCCACAGAAAAATACGCTCCAACCCGCCGGTTTTACCTGCACTTGGGATACCAGGAGACCGGCCGGATAAAAGATTATTACCGGCCCGGCGACGACCGAGTTATCTATTGCAAGTATTTTCAACCGGAGGGAGTATAAGCATGCAAAGGTGGCAGAGCTTGTTGAAGCGCAGTCTGACAAGCGCCGAAGAAGTGGCCGAGGTGTTTGACTTGGACCTGGAAGAGGTACGCAAGGTTGCGGCCCGTTTCCGGATCCGGATTAACCCCTATTATTTGAGCTTGATCAAGGCCAAGGGCGATCCGCTGTACCGCCAGGTGATTCCGGATATCCGTGAGCTGGATGATCCCAGCGGCATGCAGGATCCTCTGGCCGAGGACAAGGATTCGCCGGTGCCGGGACTGGTCCATCGTTATCCGGACCGTGTTCTCTTTCTGGTCTCGCACGAATGCGCCACCTATTGCCGTTTCTGCACACGCAAGCGCATGGTTGGCAACTGCGATAAAATGAATCCGCGTTTTATCGACCAGGGCATCGAGTATATCCGCCGGCATCCCGAAATTAGGGATGTGATCGTCTCCGGCGGCGACCCGCTGATGTTGTCGGATAGTCGACTGGACGCAATCCTGAAAAGACTGCGGGCGATTCCCCACGTTGAAATCATCCGCATCGGGACCCACGTGCCCTGCGTCCTGCCCCAGCGCATCACGCGGCGGCTGGTGCACATCCTGAAGCAATATCACCCCCTGTTTATGAACCTGCACTTCAATCATCCGGACGAAATCACGCCGGAATCGCGCCACGCGCTGAAACTGCTGGCCGACGCCGGGATCCCGCTGGGAACGCAGACCGTGCTGTTGAAGGGCGTCAACGACGATCCGCAAGTCATGAAGCAGCTCGTCCAGAAACTGCTGGCGTGCCGTGTGCGTCCCTATTACATTTTCCAGTCCGACATGATCGAGGGCACTGCTCACCTGAGGACCCGGGTGGAAACGGGGCTTAACATTATCAAGGCCCTGCGGGGTTGGACCTCCGGCCTGGCGGTGCCGCACTTCGTAATCGACTGTCCCGGCGGCGGCGGCAAGGTGCCGTTGTTGCCCGAATACGTCGAATCGATTTCAGACCGGGAAGTGGTCATGCGCAATTATGCTGGCCGTCGGTTTACCTACCAGCAGGTCCCCGGAGCAAAGCCGGTGCCCCGGCCCGCCAAAACGGCCCTAAAATATTTACCCATGCCTGCCGCTCTGGCCACGGCATCGCGGCTGACTTGAGCAGTTGCTTAGTCAAGAACCGTTCGCGTCAATGCCGGAACTCGGCTGCACGGGAGGTCCGGCCGGCATTTGACATCCAGCATCCCAATGCATAGGATACACCGGACTAAACAAACCTTTCCGAGGGGCATGTTTAACGTGGATTTCAACAGGGGCAACACATGTTATGAAACTGGCCAATGGCATTATTGCGCTCGAGTTTGATGATCGAAATGGGAGTCTGGTCCAGGTCACCGACTTAAAGACGGGACAGAATCACCTGAATAATCCAACCGACGGTCGGCTTTTCCGCGTGTTTGTGCCTGACGAGGAACGCTGGACCGACCGCTACTGCGACAGCCACGAATCGGGCCGCCCCGAGTTCGTCTCGAAACCTGGCGCGCTGGACATTCGCTTCCGGAGCCTGCGCGCCGGCGATGGCGCCGAGGCCCCGATCACAGTCACCGTCCATGTCGCCTTGCCCGCAGGCGCCGACGAGGCCCTGCTGACTATGAGCATTGAAAACCATGGGCCGCATTTGGTCTGCGAGGCAATTTTCCCGTGGGTGGGTGGATGGACTGGCTACCGTGGGCGGAATCGCGGCTTGATCCGGTGCGGCAGCGTTCCGCCCTGTGATCCGTTCCGTATCCGCAAGGGCGCGGGCTGGAACCTGCTGCGCAGTCATCGCCGGCATAGCTTCAGCTGGCCGCACGTCCATGCTCCGCTGTGCGATGTTTCCGGCGACAACGCAGGCCTCTCGTTCAACCTCTACCCCGTCCGGCAGGATCGTCTCCATGACCTGGTGATCATGGATCTCGCCGAGCGCAGGGATGATGTGCCCCGCCCGAGCTGGGCCTGGGTGCAGCGCCCGTTCCTGGGCCAGGGCGCCGTCTGGACCAGCGAGCCCGTCGGCATCGGGACGCACTCCGGCGACTGGCATGTCACGGCGGACCGCCTGCGGCGCTGGTTGCAGGCTTGGTGGCAAGCGCCGTACGCGCCGGAGCGCCTGCGCCATGCCATCGGATTCCATAATGCATATTTCCAAGACTTCACCGGCCGGGAGTGGCGGCCCTTGTCCGCCCTGCCCGCCCTGGTCCGCTATGGCCTCGAGCACGGGCTGGATCACTTCTGCCTTTGGGACATGCCGTTTTTGGGCCTCTATAATAAGGCCGGCAAGGGCGGCCTTTTTGATAACCCGCCGGAACGTCGGCGCGAACTAGGGCGCGTCCTGGCTGAGGCGCGCTCCCTGGGCGTCGAAACCAGCGCTCTGATCAACCTGCGGCTTGTCGAAAAAAAGAACAACTCCTGGCAGGAATGGGGTGAGGATCGGATGGTCCACAGCCGTTACGGGTTCCCGCTCCCTGAATCCTTTCCCTGGCGAGCCAACACGGGAACCATGGTGGCGGCTTATCTGGAATCGGGCGGCATACACCTCTGCCAAGCCTATCCCGCCTTTCAGGATTGGGCGGTCAAGCAGACAGAAGCTGCCCTGGAAATGGGTCTGGGCACTGTCTTCTTAGACCAGCCCTTCTCGGAGGATTACTGTTTCGCCGAACATCACGGACATCCGGTCGGCGCGCCGCTCCACGCCGGCGCCTGCGCCTGGGTGGCGCGAGGTTTCCAGGCCGTCCTGCGGCAGAACCCCGATGCCTGGTTGATGGGCGAGGTGCCGGACATCTGGAATACGCAGGTGTGCAACGTGTGGTGGCATTGGGACTGGAACAGGTTGTGTCCGGAGGTATTTCGTTACCTGCTGCCGGCATCCGTTCAGTCCTGGACAATTGACGCCTTCGAACATGAGCATGAAGTCGGACGAGCCTTCGCGCTGGGACACCTACTCAATATCAATGTGCGCAGCTTTGAGCTCGCCCTGCCCGATGTTCCCCAGTTTGCCGAACGCATCCGGCAGCTGGCCGCGCTGCGGAAAAAAACGGCGGCCTTTACGGTCGATGCCCGCTTCATGGATGACCGGGGGTTCACGCTGGAATCCGGGACCGCTGTAACTGCCTGCCGCTACCAGTCCGCAGATACCTGCGGCATCGTGCTGGGAGAAGGAAGCCTCCAGGCCGGTGGCGCTGCGGAACGTATACGCTTGCGCTTCGACGGCAGTATCCCCGGCGCACTGGCCAAAACCCACGCGATTCTGCACCGCCAAGACGGATCCTCGCACGAGATCCAACTGGCGCGCTCGGATTCCGGCGCCACGCTGGAACTGTCCTTGGACTGTCGGGAATGCGCGGTGCTTCAGGTGTGAAGATTGGCTAGATGTTCAGCTAATGAACGTCAGAGGATCAAGGAACGCACCCCTACCCCCTTCGGCGGAGGAGAACTGCAAAAAACTCCTCTCCTTGGAGGGGATACGGGTGGGTTAGCATGTTGAGCTTAATTTCGAACTTCGTCCTTATTACGTTATTTACCTGAAGCACTATAGGACGCCAAGCGAACCAGGGATTACAGCGGCGGGACTTCCTTGACCTTGGCCCGGATCTTATCAACCAGCTTTGTCTGCAGGTCGGGATTGGTCTTCATCTGCTCGATGACGCCCTCGCGGCCCTGACCCATCTGCTCGCCTTCGAAGGAAAACCAGGAGCCGCGCCTTTCCAACAGGTTGTACTGTATGGCCGCGTCCACGATCGAGCCAGCCCAGGAAATGCCCTCGGCATATAAAATATCGAACTCGGATTCGACAAACGGCGGGGCCACCTTGTTCTTCACCACCTTAACCTTCGTGCGGTTGCCGATCACCTTGCCGGTGGCGTCCTTGAGGACGCCGATCTTGCGGATATCCAGGCGGACTGACGCGTAAAACTTCAGGGCCTTGCCGCCGGGCGTGGTTTCCGGATTGCCGAACATGACGCCAATTTTTTCCCGCAGCTGATTGGTGAAAATACAGCAGGTCTTCGAGGACGAGATGGCCGCGGTCAGCTTGCGCATGGCCTGAGACATCAGCCGCGCCTGCAGGCCCATCTGGGCGTCGCCCATGTCGCCCTCGATTTCCGCCCGCGGGGTGAGCGCGGCCACCGAGTCCACCACCACGACATCCATGGCGTTGCTGCGAATCAGCTTTTCGGCGATGGTCAGGGCCTCCTCGCCGGACGACGGCTGGGACACCAGCAGGTCATCCAAGTTCACGCCGATTTTTTTGGCATACAGCGGATCCATGGCGTGCTCGGCGTCGATGAAGGCGGCGATGCCGCCTGTCTTCTGCGCGTTGGCGATAACGTGCAGGGTCAGGGTGGTCTTGCCGGATGATTCCGGCCCGAAGATCTCAACCACCCGTCCGCGCGGCAGGCCGCCTATGCCCAGGGCCAAGTCGAGAGAAAGCGCGCCGGTGGAAATACATTCCACCGCCACCCTGGCCCTGGCATCGCCCAGGCGCATGATGGCGCCATCGCCGAACTCTTTCTTGATCTGAGCCAGAACCGAGTTCAACATTGCTGTGTTATCTTTGTTCTCTGCGTTGTCCTTGCCGTCTTCCGCCTTGGTCGTTTTAGAGGCCATACTTATTTCTCCTTGCGTGCTTTGCTCCCGGTGAAAAAACTATAGTAAGGCAGGAATCTGTTCGAAGGATAATCAGTTTTTTATCTGCCACATCCTGTCCAAAATTCATGAAGCGCATTATCTGTTGTCCAGCAGATATTGTCCAATGGTTTTTTTATTCCGCAAGCCTTTTCAGGCTGAAGAAAACATATACGGTGGCATCCACCCCTACCCCCTCCAGCGGAGGGGAACTGAAAACGACTCCGCTCCTTGGAGGGGCCGGGGGTGGGTTGTTCACGACACAATAATAATGGCCTAACTTTACAGGCCCGTCCTGTCGCAAATAGCGTTGCCCTTGGCTCATCCCTGGTCGCAGCCTGGCAATCAGAGTCCGTATCCATCCGGGTGGGCCCGGTGCCAGTCCCAGGCGGATTGCATTATCTCCCCGATCCGGCTGCGATCCGGAGTCCAGCCCAGGACCTGCCGGGCCTGGGCGGCATCGGCTACCAGCCGGGCGGGATCGCCAGGCCGGCGTGGGCACATTTTCACGGGAACCGCGTGCCCGGTAATCTGCCGGGCGGCTGCCAGCACCTGCAGGACAGAACAACCCTGGCCGGTGCCCAGGTTCAACGCGCCGCAATAGGGGTTTTCCAGGGCCAGCAGATGGGCCCGGGCCAGGTCCTCGATGTGGATGTAATCGCGGATGCAGGTGCCATCCGGCGTCTCGTAATCCGAGCCAAAAACGGCGACATTGTCGCGCTGACCGAGAGCCACCTTGAGAATATTGGGAATGAGATGAGTTTCGGGATCGTGGTCCTCCCCGTATTTAATCGATGCCCCGCAGGCGTTGAAGTAGCGCAGGAATATGGGCTGAAAATCTTTGAGCCGCCGGTACCAGTCCAAGATCTTCTCCAACATCAGCTTGGATTCACCGTAGGGGTTCGTTGGACGCTGAGGCGTATCCTCGGCAATCAGCGAACGCTCGGGCTGGCCGTAGGTGGCGCAGGAGGAGGAAAAAACGATCCGGCGCACGCCGGCCTTCAGCATCGCCTCGGTCAGGTTGACCCCGCCACGGACGTTGTTGCCGAAATACATATCCGGGCTTTCCATGGACTCGCCAACCAGGGCATAAGCCGCAAAATGGATGATAGCGTCCGGTTTAAATTCTTGCAGGGCGCGGGTGATTTCCTCGGGATTGCGCAGGTCGCCTTCAATGAGCCGGGCACGCGGGTCCACGGCCTGGCGATGTCCACGTTCCAGATTATCAAACACCGCCGCCGTATGGCCCTGATCAAGGAGCAGCTCCGTGGCAACACTTCCTATATAGCCGGCGCCGCCTGTGACTAAAACTTTCATATAAACTCCATCCTACACCAAAAGAACCACATGGCGAGAAAAAAATCTAACACGAGTTAACACCCGCACCCCCAGGTAGCGCAGGGTTTATCCCTGCGATCTTAAGAATATCTTTAAAAAAATCCGAATTATATCCATTTTCAAATCGGACGCTTTAGGTAGTTTCAGAACGGCGTTTGCAAAAGGCTCTAATTAGAATTGCTGAGGTGCATGGCTATGCCTTGACTGGCTGGCGCAATTTTACTACTATCACGCTGTTTCCAATTCGCATACATGAGGAGGCTGCATGAAAAAAAAAGAACTCGGTGAACCAACTTTTGAGCAAGCCTGCCAATGGTGGCCGGATATGGAAAACATCTGGACTACGCTGGGCTGGCGAGACCATCTGTGCCGGTTCAACGTGCTGTGGAGCGGGGCGATCGTGGCCGATCCCGCAGCCAGCCGCCGCGCCCAACAGTGGCAGGGCCTCGGGGCCCTGTTCTCTTTCATCCCCGGCTCGGGCGAAAAATGGCACGAGTGGATTTTCCGCACCTCCGGTCAAAGGCAGGACGATAACGGCTTCCGCCAAGGCTGGCATCCCGAACACGCGGCGCTGTTGTGGACCGAGACCTGCCGCGAACGGTTTCAGTTGCGAGTCGAAACTTTTGCCTATCTGGCGGGAGGTCAGCCGGTCGAACGCGGCGACGAGCCGCTCTACGCCTGGGTGCGCCTGTCGTTGAAGGACATGTTTCCCCAGCTTCCCTCGACGGATCGTTATTGCGTTAGCGTCCTAATCGAGAACGCCATTACTGGCACGATGCCGCGTCGTCAGAATGTGATCTTTTCCGATCCCCGCCAGTACGGGCACGCGCTCAATGCGCGTCGGCGCGACTATGATCGCCAGCACGGTTATGATGTTGTGCAGGATGATGGGAGTGTACGCATCGCCGTCGCACCGGGTCTGGATTGCACGGCCGGCCTTGCCGCGCCGCTCGGCTGCATCTCCGGCCACCGCTTGAATCTCGGATGGCGCCCGACTCCCGCAAATCGGATCGACCTGCTGATCCCAATGGTTCCCTGCGAAAGGCGTAAACTGCGCGCCGTGCTGGCCAGGGGATTCGACGTCTGCCTCGCTGAGACCGACCAGTTTTGGAAGAAACAACTGGCCGCGACTCCCACGCGGCTGGATATCCCCGAAGGGCGCATCAATGAAGCCAATGCGCGCGGGGTGTTTTTCAGCCATGTCCTGACCGAGAAAGACCCCGCCTCGGGCCGCTACTGCAAGATCAACGGATCCATGGCCTACACCAGCCTGTGGTCCACGCCCGGCGCCATGGACCTGGTGATGCTTATGGACACCCTCGGCTACCATTCCTTTGTTGAACGCTACCTGGATATATTCGCCGCCGAACAGGGCACCGTGACACCCCCGGGCCTGCCGTCCTACGAGGCGCCGGTCGCCGGAAATAGCAAAGCTGGCGGCATATTCGGACGCCATCCCGGCTATCTCTGTACCCCGGCGCGGTACAAGGCCGTAGATTGGCTGTCGGACAACGGGGCCATCCTCTACGCACTGGCCATGCACGGATTGTTATCAGGCAACGCCGCTTACCTGGACCGCTTCACGGATCCGATCATAAAGTCGTGTGAGTGGATCCGCGATGCACGCGCCATGCGTAAAACCGGCGGCTACGAGGGCGTGCTGCCCCCGGCCGTCAATACCGACGCCGGCACGGTCGTGCAGGGGGTCTGGGCTGCCGCCTGGAATTACCTGGGCCTGCGTAAGGCCGTGACGCTCCTGCGTCGCATCGGGCATCCGCGCGCAGCAGAGTTCGAGCGCGAATGTCGGGCCTACCGCGTGGCGTTTGTCGAAGCCTATCGGGATCGGCTGCGGACGGCTCCGCGTTGGAAGGACCGGCGCGGGCGCGTGCGCCTCGTGCCGCCGGCGGCGTTGACCGGAGAAACCGAGGATGATTGGACCATTCCTCTGCTGCTGGATGCCGGGCCACTGGTCCTGGCTTTCACGGGCTTGCTATCGCCTTCCGATCCGGCAATTCGTGACCTGTTGGCCTGGTTTCGCGAGGGACCGCCCAGGGCGGTGTTTGCCCCGGAATCAAATTTCTATCAGGCTCAACAACTGATTCACGAGGCGTCCAGTTCGGAATTGTGTTACTCCTGGAACATCCCTATCAGCCTGGCGACGGGCGACCGGGCCCGATTTCTCGAGGGCCTGTATTCCGTCTACGCTGGTGGCTTATCGCGGAAAACATGGATTTCATGCGAAACGCGCGGGGGAATCTATGGCAATGTCTTCGTGATCCCCTTCGCGGTGTTCATGGCGCGCCTGGCGCTCGTAGACGATCACCTGGCCGATGACGAGCTCCACCTGCTGCGTCTGGTCACGCAGACCTGGCTCGAGGGGCGCGGCGTGACCGCGCGCGCCTTGCCCACCGAGTACGGGCCCGTAGATCTGTCTGCCCGCCTGCTGAAGTCGGGCTCTGTGCTGGACGTGCGCTTCGCGCCACACTACCGCTGGGCTCCACAACGGACCATCCTGCACGTGCCTCCCTTCGCAGCGCTGGAGACCGTCCGCCTCAACGGCCGCGTCGTTTGGCGCTGCGACGACCGGGGCGGAAAACGACAAGGTGACCAATCTGTCATATTGTCTTAATCTGTTCGTTCCGCTGGAGGTCTTTATGAAGTCCGCCAAGCCGGCCACGTTTGCACCAGAATCCAAGCATCGGAAACTATGGGTCCGCGCTTGCGGCCGCCGATTGACCGCAACGATCTCGATCCATGTCGAAGGCGACGATCGCCTGGGTGCCAAAGCCGCCGACCTGTTGGGCCGCTATCTCACGGAACGCACCGGGCTGGCCGTGCGCCGGGTCCCCGCCAATGCCGCGCATATTCTTCTGGATATCTCCCCGGAATTGCCGCCGGAATCCTTGCGCATCGAGTCGTTGCCGGCGGGGGGCGTGCGTCTCAGCGGTGGCGATGGGCGGGGCTTGATTTACGCGGTTGGGTGTTTCTTGCGTCGCAGTCTCCTGGAGACCGGGTGCCTGGGATTAACCGCCTGGCGCGGCACGGATATTCCAGACCGTCCCTGGCGGGGCATGTATTTCGCCACCCATTTCCACAACTTCTACCACGACGCCCCCTTGGCAAAAGTGGTGCGCTACATTGAGGAACTGGCCCTGTACGGCTGCAACACGCTCAACGTCTGGTTCGACCTGCATCACTACCCCGGCATCGGGGACCCGGCGGCGCAAGCCATGATCCGGCGTCTGCGCGCGCTACTCGAGGCCGCCCGGAGTGTGGGCATCGGCGCCGGGCTGACCACGCTGGCCAACGAGGGCTGGTCTTCCACGCCCGAGGCTCTCAAGGCCAGTAACGCCATGAACGCCGACTATTTCCAAAGCCCCGGCGGCTTCTATCACACCGAGATCTGCCCCAGCCTGCCCGGCGGCCTGGAGTTAATTCTGCGCAACCGCGAGGAGGTGCTGGCGGCCTTCTCCGGCATGGACTTCAGCAATGTGTGGATCTGGCCCTACGACCAGGGCGGCTGCACCTGCACCGCCTGCAAGCCCTGGGGCGCCAACGGCTTCCTGCGCGCGGCTGAGGCCGAGGCCGGTCTTATCCGGCACCATTTCCCAAAGGTTCGCATCGTGCTATCCACCTGGTATTTCGACCATTTCATCAAGGGCGAATGGGAGGCATTCGAGCTCCGCCTGCGCGCGGAACGGCCGCCATGGATCGACCTGCTGATGGCTGACGATTTTTGCGGCTTCAGCGAATGGCCGCGACGGCACGGCATCCCGCTCGGCCTGCCGACGGTCGGCTTCCCCGAGATCAGTATGTGCGGTAACCATCCCTGGGGCGGGTACGGCGCCCTGCCCCGGCCCAGGCACTGGGAGGAATACTGGCGGGACGCCGGGCATTTGCAGTGCGGCAACTTTCCATATTCCGAGGGAATCTTCGAAGACTTCAGCAAATTCATCCTGCTCCAACTCAACCGCCAACCCGACCGCGCCGTTGAAGATATCATGACCGAGTATATCGCCGGCCATTTCGGCGCAGAGTCGGTCGCCGATGTGATCCGGGCCTGCTATCTGATGGAGCAGGATCAGGGCACCAACAACTGGTCATCGCGCGAAAATCCCGACCGCATCTTCAACAACCCGACCGAATGGCCACAGGCCGAAAAAGCCGCGGCCCTCATGGAGGTAGCCGACGCGCGACTGCCGGCGGATATACGCGCCTCATGGCGGTGGCGTTTATTGTACCTGCGCGCGTTGATCGATCGCGAGCTGAAACGAACCGGCGGACGGCATAACGCGGCCCTCGACGGCTGGTTCCGAGAGCTCGCCACGATCTACCACGCCACGCCCGGCATCTCCGAGGAATCCGTGACACCGCCCATGCGCGCGTGACAGTGGATGCGCTTGCCCAACCTGCGGCAGAGGGCTACGCTCCCGATACCCTTGTGTGATTGGGATAGCCTTCCAGAAGTCGTGCTAACGGATTGGTTGTGGAATTGGAGGGACGCGCTCCGTCGCGTCCGCGGAAGTTTTGCAAGAGCCTCAGTTGGAAAAAACCTCCGCCATTCAGCAGCAAGACCCATGCTTGTGGCATGCATAAAGAACCCGACGACGGGGTATTTGGGCATGATACCTAGAGGGTCTAGGCATCATGATCATCCCGGCCGTAAAATGCAATACGCCGGCGGCTTTTCGGAGGCGGGATGTCGCGGATGGAGACGGCTCGGCCGGAGGCCTCGCCCCACTCACCAGGCCATACTGCCAGGATAATGTTTGTGCCTGGCCTGGATGATCTGCGGTGGGGCGAACCGTGCCGGTGTGTCAACGCCGGTCGAAAACTGGCTTTTGGCCGATTTAGAAATGGGTTGAAAATGTAATTATATTATCGTCGCCAAAAAGCGCCAGGAAAGAACAGGCTGTGAATATATAAACAGTTATCGCCTGATTTTTTTATAAAATTTAGAATAAAATTTTCCTTGCACATCCAGTAGTTTACGCCAGTCAGCCCGGATCAGGAAGTCTGAACTTGCGGCCAGATTCCGGGCTAAGAAGCCCAGCGTGCTCGGGACATGAAACTCGTGACCGCCCGTGTGTGCGATCAGCTCCACGTTCTGTGGCGCGCCGAGATCGGTGTAGATCGTCCCGATCTCCCGCAGAACCTCAAGGGCCACGGAAGGTGGGAACTGTGACGGCGGCTCGGCGAGGCCGTTCTGACAAAGCAGAGCGCGGGGCGCGATCAGCGAGTAAATATCCGCGAAGTCAACCAACTCCCGCAAACCCGGGAACTTCCAGCACATGCAGTGGTTAACTTCCATCTGGTCCATCCGGGTCAGGAACCCGGCCACCACGCTTGCCTGTACCCTTGGCTCCAGAGCAGCCAGCCACATCAGCATCTCCCCGCCCAGCGACTTGCCGGCGGCCCCGATGCGGTCGGCATCCACCTCCGGACACGATGCCAGGAAATCGACGCAGCGCACAAGGGACCAGAGTCGCTCCCCCATCAGCGAGCGGCCCTGCTCATGGACTTCGTGCTGGCCAACCTCGGTGGACACCGTGACATAGCCCCCGCCCGCCAGAATATGGCCGATGCGGTGATAGCCGGTGGCGTCCCCGTAAGTCGTGTGACGCGATCCGCCGTGTCCGGCGATCAGGACGATGGCCGGGAAAGGCCCCTTGCCGGCCGCCGGAATGGTCAGCACGATACTCTGACGCCGGCCCGGAGTGGCGCAGATTTCCATCTCGTGAGCAACGTATCCATCCTCCTGCCGACTGGACAAAGTTTGAGCGTGAAAAGGAATCGGCGCAGCGCCCGAAACCAGATCGGCCAACTTGAGCAGATCGAAGAGTTTCAAGCGCAGATCGCTTTGCCAGGCCTGCGCCTCCTCCGGCAAGCGAGATGTGTAGCGCATGCTTCGGGCGCCTGTTTCGCAAGGACAAGCAGGGTTTTCATGTGATGTCATTGAGGATCCTTCTCGTTGTTATCTGTCGCTTTGCCCCAGTCAAGTCATTAACCATCCAACCATCAACCATTCCGCGATTAACCATTATGTCCAGATTGCGTCAGTCGCCCGGCCGCCGACGGGCACGGTAGTCCCGCGGACTGACGCCCATGATCTGCCGGAATTGGCGCGAGAAATAGTTACTGTCGCTGAATCCGCAGGTATAAGCGGCCTCGGTCACTCGCACGCCGCCGCCGCCCAACAACTCGGCAGCTTTCAGCACTCGCACCCGAATCACGTGCTCGATCGGGGAGCGGCTCAACACGCGGCGGAATGCGCGCATCAAGGAGCTTTCCGACATGTGGGCGATTTGGGTGAGCCGGCGGACCGTGATCTGTTCGCGGTAGTGCTGTTCAATATAACTGAGCGTCGCGCCCATGCGGATCAGCGGGCGATCAGTCTGCCGCTCGGAGCGTGAAAAACAACGGGACACGAAAACGATCAGGCTCATCAGGTGCGCACCGGCCTGGAAACGGTAGCCTGGCGTTCTACGTTCCAATTCCTGCTGCAACCGGGCGATTATGCCCGCCGCCTCGGCCAGTTGTGCTCCGGACAGGCGCAGACGGTTACGGAAACGGTTGTAGACCCTCAGGCGGGGCTCCACCCGGAACAGGGCGTGGTAGCCCGGTAAATCCCGGAGATATTCCATGGGTAAAGCCAGGCGTTTCGGATCGAACAGGATATTGACCAGGGTCATCCGGTCCGTGTCCTTGTAGCCATGAGCCATGTTGGCCCGCAACAGGAACACATCCCCGGCCTCAATGGGATATTCCTCCCGCTCCGTAACATGCCGGCCATGTCCCGTCAGAATCACAACAATCTCGTGGAATTCGTGGCTGTGAATATCACACGCCTGATGATCATTGATCCGCAGGCAGACCAGTGGAAAGGTTTTATCGCTGAACATCGAGGCAGCTTTGAGGCGCGTAGGCATTGGCGGGATTGTGCTGGTTTTTGACTGTTTTATCAAGGAGTTTATTTGGATCGCAGCTAGAGTATTGAATAGTTGCGTTAAGAAACTGCCGAAAAACTAAAACAAACACCATTATTAGGGTGTGTTTTTAATCGGCGATCAACAATCCGTAATACCGGGGAGGCCATCATGAAAACCGATGCGGGATCATCTAGTAAATTGAGGGTGGGGGTGGTCGGGATGGGCGGAATCGGCAATATACACGCTACCTGCCACAAGCAGGATGACCTGGCCCAGCTGATGGCGGTCTGCGACGTGGTCAAGGAAAAGGCGGATGCCGCCGCAAAAACTCACGGTGTCAAGGCATACTACAACCTGAAAGATATGCTGGCCAATGAAGAGCTGGATGTCGTTGATGTTACCACCGGCGGCTACGAAAACGGCAGCTGGCATTTCGAGCCGGCCATGGAGGCGCTGGCAGCGGGCAAGCAGGTGCTCTGCGAGAAGCCGCTCTCCAACGATATTGGCGAGGCGCGGGAGCTGGTGCGTTATGCGGCTGAGCGCAAGCTCTATCTGGGCTGCAACCTGAATCACTATTTCACTCCGACCGCTGAGCGCGCCAAGAAATACATGGACGATGGCATGGTCGGCGAGCTGATCTATCTGCTCTTCAAAGTGGGCTTCAATGGCGGCGAGGCAACTTATGGGTTCAACAAATCGCCACGTTTCAACCAGCCCTACGCCCACATGAAGGCTTTCCTGACGCACCCTTTCAGCGTCATGCGTCATATCTGCGGCGACATCACCCACGTGCAGTCATTTTCCACCAAGCCCGGCTTCCGCAGGAACAAGGGCGACCTGCTGGTATCCGTCAACAGCGTGCACGTCCGCTTTGCGAACGGCACCGTGGGCTACCTGCTGAGCCAACGCGGTGACGCGGTCTGGGGCCTGGGCGGCTGGTGGAGCTGTGAGGTCGCGGGCAGCAAGGGCACCTTCTGCATCGAGAACTGCATCGAGAAGCTGACCTACTGGCCAGCCCCGCAGCCGGGCCAGTCCTTCGGGCTCGGCGAGGGACCCAAGGCCGACATTATGGACACCGGCATCAAGGATTTCGGAGTGACCTTCCCGCGACGGATCCACGCCTTCCTGGAGGATGTTACCAATCGAGTGCCACGCGAGCACCTGCGCTCTTCGGGCCGCGACGCATTGGCGACCCTGGAATATATCTTTGCGGTGATCGAGTCCTACGAAAGCGGCGGCGAACTGGTCCGGCCGCATCCGTTGCCGACAATCCACGGGGATCCCAAGGTGGAACGGATCTAATTGCAGAAAACTCCGGGGAAACATTCGACATCGAAGGAACAAGGTAAAACACGTCATTCCGGAACGGGACAAGGTTTTCCCGGCTCCAACAGAAGAATTAACAAACATAGAAACCCACCCCGCCTTCGGCGCCCCTCCAAGGCGGGGATCCTAAATCTTGTGCCGCTCATAGCGCGGCAGATACCATGTTCTAGGCGCCCTTTTCAGGAAAGGGATCCTAAATCCTTTTCCCCTCCTTGGAGGGGACAGGGGTGGGTGGAAACACACAACCATGTTGACAAACTAGAATAGTCAGCCTTAATCGAAAGGACATATGAAATGATCAAACTTGGCGTCAATTCGGTTCTATTCCAGGGCCACGACCTGGCCACGGCCATGCAGCACGTGGCCTGGGCCGGCTACGATGGCATTGAGATCTCAGCCATCAAGGGCATGTGCGAACACCTCGACCTCGACAACTGGAAAACTCAAGCGGACACGCTTAAATCATTGGCGGCCGAACACAAACTGGCACTGCTCAGTATGGAAGTCGCCTCGTTGGACGAGGATCGCTTGACGAAAGCGTTCGAAGCTGCCCAGGCGATCGGCATCCCCGTGATCAACATCGGGCCAGGCGGCAAGGCGAATGTCGAAGAGGATTTCCAGAGGCAAACCGACCTCATCGCTAAAATGGCTGATAAAGCTGCCCGGTACGGGGTTGTGCTCTGCTGCAAGGCGCATGTCGGCTGCGCCATCTACAACACGCCCACGACCCGGCGCGTAATGGATAAGATCCAGTGCCCGGCCTTTGGCGTGGATATGGATCCGAGCCATGTCTACCGCTCGGGCGAAGACCCGGCTCAGGCTCTGCCAGCCGTACTCAGCCGCGTCAAGCACATTCATATCCGGGATTGCAAAGGCCGTGGACCCAGCCCCGGCGAACCGCGCGACCAGGCCTGCGGCCGCGGCGACATTGATTTATTCGGATATTTCAAGGCTATGGTGGAAGGTAAGTACAGCGGCCCGGTCTGCCTGGAAATCATCGGCGCCGGCAACTACGAGCTGCCCCGCCGCGACATCATTGCCGCCGAGAGTTTTGGTTATATGAATGCGTGCCTTAAGATGTTGATCAAATGAACACGGTGCGCCTAGGAATCCTGGGATTTGCCCATCCGCATGTCGACAGCTACTGTGAGCGCTGGCGGCAGGAGCCGGCGCTCGGCGTGCAGTTGGTGACCGGCTGGGATCATGACCCCGCCCGCGCGGCCGCCGCCTGCCGGCGCCAGCAGATGGCGCCAGCGGCGTCACCGCGGGAACTCCTGGCCAGGAAGGATGTGGAGGCCGTCGTGATCGCTTCGGAAACGTCAGCGCATGCGGACCTGGTCGAACAGGCCGCCGCGGCCGGCAAGGCCGTGGTCCTGCAAAAACCCATGGCCCTGACGCTCGCCGAAGCCGACCGGATCGTGGCCGCCGTGGAACGTTACCGAGGCGATCTGCGAACACGGAAGCATTATCGGGAATTATGGCGATCTGCCCAGCTGCAACATCCCACGCCCGCCGGGCGGCATCCAGCTCAAGTGGTTCCTGGCGGAGGACAAGCAGTGGACGGTCAGCGATTTGCCGGAGATCCGTCAGCACGGCGACCGCATCGCGGGCCTGGCGGCGCCGCTGGCCGACTTCCTGCGCGGCCGGCGCCAGGCCATCGCGACCGCCGCCGAAGGTCGGGATGTCCTGCGCATGACGCTGGCCTGCTATGCATCGGCGGAACAGGGGCAAAGGATCGGGTTGCAAGAAGCAAGGATGCAGGGTTCAGGTAGGAATTGAATCGAAAATCATCCGTCGGGATTAGGGTAAATTTAGCGCACATCGAACACTGAACACGTTAGTTCCGTAGCCACTTGGAACTGCAAGAAAAAACAAGATTATTGACCACGGATGACACGGATGGCACTGATAGAAGAAAACATGAAATATTTTTTTACGATCAGTGTAATCAGTGGTAAAAAATTATTCTAGGTTTCGGGCACAGCCCGCATTGGTAGTAACACAATAACAAGGAGGAGAAGATCATGAAGCGCAAACCGAATCTTTTACTGATCGGAATCGACAGCCTGCGGCCGGATCATATGAGCCTCCATGGCTACCACCGCCTGACCACGCCGCACATGGACAAGTTCGCGGCCAGCGGAGCGGTATTCGAGAATACGTTTAGCCCACATATTCCCACCACGCCGGGCTACACCTCGATGTTCACGGGTATGGACACCTTCGGTATGAACGTGGTGGCCTTGCGCCACGAGGGTGGCCTGCCCAAAAACCTGGTAACCCTCGCTGAGGTGCTCGGCACGGAAAACTACAACACGACTTGCGTTGGGTTCAGCGGCAACCCGGCTTCGCGCGGGTTCCAGAAATACATCGATTTCGAGGGCTGGGGCTCATGGGAACAGGGCCGCAGCCACAAGGCCGAAAAACTGAACGACGTCACGCTGCCAGAACTCAAGCGTTTGGCGTCCGCCAAGAAACCGTTCTACCTCTTCCTGCGCCACATGGACCCGCATTCTCCGTACCTGCCGCCACGGCCTTTCGAGCGCATTTTTTATGGCGGCAACGAGTTCGACCGCAAAAACCGGTCACTGGATCCGGTCTATAAGTTTGCCCCGTTCTGTGACTACTTCGCCAGCTGGTTCCCGCCAGACTGCAAGGACAAGGATTACATCATCGCCCAATACGACGGCGCCCTGGCCTATATGGATGCCTGCATCGCCAATATTTTCGCCAGCCTGCAGGCGCTTGGCATCGAGGAGGACACACTGGTGGTCATCAACTCAGACCACGGCGAGACTCTCTATGACCATGATTGCTACTTCGACCATCACGGCCTCTACGACTGTACCCTGCGCATCCCTTTTGCATTCGTCTTGCCGGGCAAGGTGGCGGCCGGACAGCGGTTCAAGGACTACTGCCACATGAAGGACATCATGCCGACCATTCTCGAACTGCTGGGCATCAAGACCGGTCTGACCTTCGACGGCCGGAGCATGCTGCCGCTCCTGCGCGGCCGAAAGCGCGCGCTGGAACCGGAGTTTTATATCACGGAATGCACCTGGATGCGCAAGCATGGCTGGCGCACCCCGGAATGGAAGCTCATCCACGCCCTGGAGCCGGACTTCCACTTCAAGCCGGAAGTTGAGCTCTATAACATGGTTACGGATCCCGAAGAGAATCACAATCTGGCCCAAGCCGAGCCGGAAGTGGTGCGGATGCTGGAAGCGCGGATGCAGGCGCATATCGCACGCCGTGAGAAGGAAACCGGCCGCCGCAACCCGATCTACACTACTCTTAACTGGCACGGCCAGGGCTGCGGTCCGTTCACCAGCTCGAAGCAGGCCTACGCGTCCCTGCACATCGGCTCGCCGAAGGCGGCCAAGGGCCTGCAGGCCAAGGAACTGCGTACCCAGCGTGGCGCGAAGAAATTATAGGAATTGGATTGGACCACGCAGGCACAGAGAAAACGATAACCACAAAGACACAAAGACACCAAGGCACTAAAATCTCATCCGAAAATTTGATTGTTATTCCGAGCGTCAGCGAGGAATCTCGTTGCTGGCCAAATGTTTAGAGATCTTTCGCTGCGCTCAGGATGACCAAGAATGAGGGTTTTTGGATAGCCTCTAAGCAAGTTTTACTTTTGGACCTTTGTGTCTTTAGAAACAAATCTTCTCCGTGCCTTCGTGTTCTCCGTGGTGGTAATCTTATGAAAACCAAACCACTTGTCACCATCATCGGGCGCGGGCACTCGGGAACGCGGGCGATGTCGCACACGCTCTCGGCCAGCGGCGTGTTCATGGGCGCGCCGCTCAACGCCTCCGGCGACCTCCTGCCGCCCGAGGCCATGTACGCGGCCTGCCGCATCCTGGCTCCCCACGTGAAGTGGAAGGGCGGGCTGGAGTGGGACTTCAGCCGGCTGTCCGACCAGCCGGTCCCGGCGGAATTCCGGACGTTGATCGAGACCTACCTGGCTAGCGTGCTCAACAGCCCGGCCGAACAGCGCGGCTGGAAGATACCGGAAACCACCCTGGTCTACCCGTGGATACTGCGGATGTTTCCGCAAGCCAAGTATATCTTCTGGATCCGCAATCCCCGCGACTGCGTCATCGGCGCGCATATTACCGATAACCTGCACGACTTCGGGGTTGAGTATCCGGAAACCGCAGATGACCGGCTGCGCCGGGCGATTTCCTGGAAATACCAGTATGACCTGGTCAAGGTGTCGCCGCGGGCCGCGCAGTGGATTGAGGTGCGTTTCGAGGATTTCGTCCTGCACCAGGAAGCAACCCTGCGGCGTCTGGAAAAGTTCCTGGGTATTCCGCTGGCGCGCATCCCGGTGCGTCCGGAGGCTGTGCAGCGCTGGCGTACAGATAATGGGACAAATTATTACGATTTCTTGGAACCTGCCATGCGGGAATACGGATACGAGATGCCCGGCGGGAATTCTCATCGCCCCGGGGTGGTTCGAAAAGCAGAAGCGGCGCCCCCCTTCGCGTTCCACCCGAAGGCAGACTCGGCTGATCCTGAAAAAGATACTGGTGGGCAATCCCGCAGCGGGAGATGTTCACCTTACAACGGATTTGGAATTGTAGGGCGGGAACGCCCGAAGGGTTTCCCGCCGCAGGCCAGTTGAAGACACAACATTGCGGACAAAAAAGCAGCGGAGGCGCTATTTTCACAAAAAGAGCAAAATAATTTTCAGTTAGGATTGGGAAACTTGAACATTTAGGAGAGACAATATGTTGAAAGCATGCGTGATTGGAATGGGACATATCGGCAACCGCCATGCGCGGATCTATCTTGAGAATCCGCTGGCGCAATTGACGGGCGTTTGCGACCGGATCCGCGAACGGGCGGACACGGCCGCGCAAGCTCTGGGTGTGCCGGCCTTCTACAGCGCGGCCGATATGCTACAGACGCTCAAGCCGGACCTGTGCAGCGTAGCGACCGGTGGCTACGAATACGGCAGCGATCATTACGAGCCAACCATCCAGGCCCTGGAGGCCGGTTGCCACGTGCTGTGCGAAAAGCCAATCTCCAACGAAATCGAGCCGGCCGAGAAAATGGTGGCCCGGGCCCGGGAATTGAACCGCTGTTTCGGAATCGACCTCAACCACCGCTTTACCCCGGCGGCGGAGCTGGCCAAGCGCTGGATAACCGAGGATCGCCTCGGCCACCTGTTGTTCATCAATATGAGCATGTGGATCATGAACCCGAATGAGAGCTCGCCCTATTTCCAGCTCAAGGCCCTGCATCCCCACACGGTCGACGTGATGCGCTATTTCTGCGGAGACATCGAGGCGGTCCAATGCTTTGCCTTGAAAGCCCCCGGACGCAAAATATGGTCCACCGCCCATTTCAACATGCGCTTTCGCAACGGCGTGGTCGGGGGCTTGACCGGCAGCTATGACATTCAACGCGGCCATCCCATGGAGCGTTGCGAGGTGGCCGGCACCGGCGGCCGCTTCGTGCTTGACGATATGTACCGCGAGGTCACCTTGTATTCAGCGCATTCGCCGGAGAAAACGGTCTATACCAATCCGCTTTTCGGCGGCATGCGGGATTTCGAGGATACCTTCCGCAACCGTATCGGCCGATTCCTGGAGCAGGTCTCGCAGGGCGTTGCGCCGGCTGACATCGATGGCTCAGGCGCCGACGGTCTGGCTGCCCAGAAAGTGCTTGCCGCCGCCATTGAATCCCTGGAGACCGAACGCGTGGTCCGGATCGTGTGAAGACTGAAAAAATAATAACCGCAAAGATCGCAGAGTTATAGATGTTCAGGTAATTAACTTCCGAGGATCAAGGAACCCACCCCTCGCCCCT
>CAZALU010000004.1:0-73686 GCA_964486075.1 uncultured Verrucomicrobiota bacterium | reverse complement strand
TCTAAACCGCTAAAAGGTGCCATCTTATTTTCCGCCCGGATCAGGAAGTCTGAACCTGGCCGTCATGCAGATGCGGGGCCATGGCGACGGCCAAGGCCCGATGGGCTGTTGAAGGCGTCACCACCATAATGACATCCGCATCGCTGATTGCTTCCGCGATGTTGGAGGTGGCTTTGCGAATCGGGCCGAATCCTTGCACCTGGCCGTTCATCGTGATGCCCCCGTGCCAGCGCACACCGGTCAGGTTTTCATCGGTTCGGTTAAACAGATTCACTGCAAAGCCCATGATCCCGAGATGCCCGGCCATGGCCAGACCGCCGTGTCCGGTGCCGATAACGCAATAATACAGACTGGCGCCCTTGGCTTGGGTTGTCTGTAGGGCGGCTTGCAGGTGTTGGTCTTTGGTGTATGGCATAACGGTTCTTTCGTTTATTCGGTCGGGCGGGTGTTCAGCAGCTTTTGCATGCGCCGGGCGACATTAATGGGCTGGCCACGTTGGTCCACGATCTTCATGGATCCATTCACAAGTCGAGTCTGCCAGGCGGTGGCGCGCTGAAATTCATCCCGACATTCCCACAGGTGCGATGCCGCCAGAAAACCACCGCTAAAAATATCGTAAAGCCCCTTGGGAGTATAGGGATTAGGAATGGAAGATTCTATGGCGGCTATAACCGCGCGTGCTTCCGCTATCAGTTCGGTGGTCCGGGTTAACACCTCGGGATGATCTGTCATGTCGTCGATTTCTCCTTTGCGCTTGAGCTTGCGGTATTCCCCAAGAGCCTGGCGGGTGATTTGGACGCTCTCATTGACTATGCCGGGATCGGCCAAGCGCGATGCTTCAGAGTAGCTGACAACGTGAATGATGGGGGGGCTGGCCGGGTTGCGCGGTTCGATGTCATCCATGAGCGCCGTGACTGCCGCAAGTTGAGCTTTGGCCCGGTCGAGATCCGCAGAAAAATAATCCAAGCCGCCTCGCGGCTGCAGAATCACGCGCAAATGCTGGTCTTCTTGTTCGCGCGCCAAAGTTAGCAAGGCACGGGCTTTGGCCAGGTCGGCTATGCCCCACGTGGTTTTCGGCGTATTGAGCATGATTTGGAGGATCAAATCGCGAATTCCCAGTGTTTTTGCGGTCTTGACGGCAATTAAGGCGGAAACAATATAAGTCACATCATCGGCGCCGCGGAACGCGAAGTGATGTGGCACATTCGGCTCGAAAGGCTTGCCGCTGGCGGCGATATATTTCAGCGTTGCGTAGTGTTCTTCGAGATTGCGCCGGACGGGGTTTGGACCGCGAGAATCAATCTTACAAAACCACCATAAGGATAGAGCATGCCAGGCCATGTGGATGGTTTTTTCGTACATTTGAGCCAAGGCCGGGATATCCCGGGTTCCGGCATAGGCGCGCACCAGCATGGGACGGGCGGCGTGCCAGACTGCAGAAAATTCCTCAGGCGAGTTCAGAGGCACGCCGCCGCCGTTGGGAAGATTGCCCCATTTCCGTCCGAAATGTGATTGCGTCAGTTGAGAAGTACCGATAGACAGAACGTCCAGAAACCCGGATTTGGCCAGTTGACGGACCCAATCGTTAAAGAGCTGGACCGCTTCGAGTCGGTTGGCCAGATAGGGGCCCACATGCGCGCGCATAAGCGGCGGCAGGTTATGCGCCTGACTATATTGAAGGCGGCGGATCAAGGTGTCCCGAGTTGTGCCATAAGCGGGATAGGTGCGGCGACCGACAGGTTTAACGGTTCGATAGCACTCCCGGCGAATCAAATCACGCCCGAACGCCAGGCGGTCGTTATCGTAACTGATACCCGTTGCTACTGCCCGGCCCGCCAGGCCGGGATCGATGCCGAAGATTTGTAACATTTCAGACGGAGTTTCGTCCCCGCTAAAAATGCCGCTTGGTGCGGGCTGAAGACGTGCAACCAGGGCGCAAGTTTCCGGTAAACCGGCGAAATAGATTGCCTTGATCGGGCCGCCTTGCGGGTGGAAGAGGCGGAGCTTACTCAACTGTCCGCAAAAACGCGCGAAGCAATCGGCGCCATCCCGGGGATCGAGACGGTAGCTGAATCCGATGGCCGTTAAGCGATTTTGTAGAATCCATTCTCGAATGGGTGACGCATTGATTGCCAATTCGGGGCGCTCGCAGGCCGCGCACACCTGGCGATTGGCAATAACGCTTGCATATCCGCAGTCGGCCAGCAATTGAGCGGCCGAATATATTCCCAGGGTGTGGGCGTCAAGCGCCGGCCGGATAAAGCCCAGGCGATCTGATTTTTTTAACGTTATTCTCATTCTATGAAATCATTTTAGTTTTTAAAGATAGCATCTCAAATACGGCAAGCAATCCTAAATTTTATTTATGACAATACCTCTATTGGGATGGATCGCGCAAACATGCACAGCAATTCGCATTATGAATTTTGGATCTTCCGCGAAATCTGTGGGTAGATCGGAAATAATTCACCACAGAGCAGGCAGGGAAGCACGGAGAAGAGATGGCTTGAAGTTGCCTGACAATTAACCACCCATAAATTGTGCTATGGAGCCTGAATTTTAGACCCGCGCGATCTTGTGTCGCCCCTGCCACGCAAGGCGGCAGGCCTGCTCGGTGCTCTTCGTGCAGCGCTGCGATCGGGATGCCGCGACGCCAGCGGGTACCCCTCCAGCTAATCCATTGCGCTTCGCGCACAAGAGCTTTAGTTGGCGCGCACAGGAACCGGCGGCGCTGGCGGGCGTGAAACGGAAGCCGGGCGATAGGGGACCGCCAGTTTTCCATTCGAAAATTCGATCACATGTCCCCTGTCGATCAGCCAGCGCAACTGGTTGATGATATCAACAATCGGCGGCGAGCTTGGGGTCGCGCCAGGAAATAGGGCTTCGCCCAGCTCCGAACGGGTGAGCCCCGGATGAGCCACCAGGCATTCCAAGATGCGCCGGACAATTTCCAGCGCCTGGGAGGGATCGATGGGGCGCGGCTGAATCGCGGTGACAAACGTGGTTTTGTCCGGTGTCTTGAAAAGGGTCAGGCCGTAGCTTCGAAAGGCCGGGTGCAGGGCGATGGCGATCTTCAACGGAAAACGGTTTTCTCTAAACCAGGCGCGCTGGATGGCCTGAGCGATCATGGGATCGTCCATCGCGCGGCTGGCGGGGCCGGACACAATAAAACGGTGCCCCTCGCGGATCAGGCCGGGGGCCGCCTGTTCCCGGAAGTGGGACTCCACTTCCAGACGCCGCTTGAATACCACCGGCTCGGACCCTTCCTTGGGGCGGGTCCGGTAGGTTACCATGCGGCAGACTTCCTGTTTCCACTGTTCAATAGCCGCCGGATCGGCGTCATTGACGACCTTGTTGCGGTATTCCTCGAACGGTATTGAAGCGTAACGGGTGCGGTGCAGTTCCAGCAGGCGTTCGTTGAATTCATGGTAATTTGGGGGGCCAAGCAAAGCGCGGCTTAAGCCGCAACGGGCCACGCAGACGAACTTGCCCTTGGGCGGTTCGACCTGAGTTTCCTCGCGATCATAGAACAGTTCAAAATGTTTCGCAAGCCCGTGGAGGACGGCCTGTTCCCGACTTGTGAAAACAGTATGGCATTCTTTGCATTGATACAGGCTGAAGGGTGGCGGGCGGTCGCCGTCCGGCAATACCTCCAGCTTCACGGCATGGAATTCCGGGCGACTCAGAAACATGGAGGCCACTTCCATCAGCGCATAGGCCTGAGCGGTTTTGGAGAACAGGCGAGCCAGGGGTTTGAGGCCGCGCCGTTCCGGAATAAAACTTACCTCCAGCAGCGATGCCGGCGGATAGCTTCTGGAGTCTGGTGCATCACGTCCGGTTTGCCCGGTCGGCGCAACGCTGCGCGGCGCGCCACGTTTATCCCGATCACCGGCGGTACGCCGGCGCTGACCTGAAAATGCGTCCCGCGCTCCCGACCCCGGACGATTTCCAAAACGTCCGGGGCGAGTATCATCTTTTCGTCCGCGCGGGGCACCCGTACGGCCTTGGAATTCGGCATAAGGATTCTTGTCCACCGGGCGGCGCGCCCACGCCGGCTCAAAATTAAAGTCGAGGACCATATTGCCGGTATTGGGTTCTTCCTGTGTCATATTTTTACTCATCCCTTTTTATCGTTATCCGGCGGTTCCGGTGTAGGCGGGCTGGAATGGGGTGGATGGCGTGGCGAGCTGTCGTCTAATACGTTACCGGTTAATTCGCGTGCCGAGCGCCGGAATTCCTCCAAGGCCCGTCCCAGCGAGCGTGCAATGGAAGGCAGGCGTTGGGCTCCGAACAGGAGCAAGACCACCGCGAGGATCAACAGGATTTCACCCGCTCCGATTGAACTTCCTAACATGGATTTCCCTGCTTTAGTGTGTGATAAAAAACCAACTGGCTTTGGCTATCGCCATGGCAGACACAACGGGCGCGATCGCATGCCAGCCGACCGGAAACATGCGCCGCGCCCGAACGTCAACGAGAAACAACTAAAGCCGTTGCGACTTATTTCTCGAAAAACACGAACTCGTCACGGCGGTTGACGCTCCAAGCGTCTTCGTCATGACCGAAGTTGACCGGGTTTTCTTTGCCCATGCTCTTGGTTTGTATCGCGGCGCCATCCACGCCAAGACCCACCAGGTAAGCGCGTGCCGCCAAAGCCCGCCGCTCGCCCAAAGCCATATTATATTCCGCGCTGCCGCGCTCGTCAGTATTACCTTCGATGATCACGCCGGCCTTGGAGTTCTGGTTTTTCAGATAATGTGCCACCTGGTCGAGCTTGGCCCTTTCCGTCTCCTTAATTTGGGCGCTGTCGTAGGCGAACAGAACGGCGTCCACTTTGATATCGGTAAGGATGTTAATTCCTCCTTCCGGGCGGAAGGCGAACGATCCTTGATCTCCATCGATACCGCCAAGCATGCCGCTGTGTGTGCCTTCAACGCCTGTGGCGCCCTTCTTTTTACGACAACCCGTCGAGAAACACATTGTGCACGCCAAAACAACAACCATCACGCCAAACAAACTACTTTTTATCATCGCGCCCTCCTATGTATTGGATAAATTGTTGACCATCTTCGCTGTAAATCCCTCAGCTTGCCGCCAAAAGTTTCACTTTGGAGACCATCCCGGCGCAGACCAGTCTCCCGCAGCTGAATCTGGGAGTAAACTTACACAAGAACGTGTGAGCATGTCAACGATAAATATTCGGGAATGGTAGCGCTCGGTGCGGGTACAGGCTAGGTGGCGTTTGTCCGGCGCCCAGCAGGGATCCTCATAACTGGCATCTTCTGGTGTCAACTGGCGCGTTTCGAGCGTTTCGGGATTCAAAATGAAGACCTGGTACAGGCCCCTGGTCAGGCTGCTGTAGGCGATAAAGCCGTTGGCGCCCCAGTCCGGATCTACGTTTTGAGAGCCGGCGCTGGTGATGCGTTTCGTTTCACCGCCAGATCGGGATATAATGTATAGCTGGGGCGCTCCGGAGCGATCGGATACGAATACGATCCGGCTGCCGTCCGGTGACCAGGCCGGGCTGGCTTCGCCCGCCCACGGGGTGGAAGTCAGGCGAGTCAGGCGTTTACTGGCCAGTTCCATGATGAACAAATCAGGATTGCCATCCTTGGAAAGTGTCAAGGCCACCTCGCGGCCGTTCGGAGAAATAGCGGCGCAGGTGTTCAGTCCTGGAAAATTGGCGATGCAGCGGCTTTTCCAGGAATTGCCGCTCAAGGTGATTAGGTAGACGTCCGGGAAGTTGGCGCGAAACGAGGTGTAAACGATCCGGTTGCCGTCGGGCGCCCACTTCGGAGATAGGCTCAGAGTTTTGTCCCGAGTCAGCTGTTGGAGATTCTGGCCGTCGGCATCGCAAAGATAGAGCTCCTTGTTCCCCGTGCGGTTGCCGACCAGCACGAGCCGGGAGGCAGCCATGCCCGGCTGGCCGGTAAGCGCCAGAATGATTTCGTCAGCTACCGTGTGCGCCAGGCCGCGAGCTGCATTGGCGGAACCCTTGAAGGTCTTGCCGATATGGCGTTCGCGGGTGACGGTGTTATACGCTTCACAACGGGCGTTAAGCGATGCCCCGTCTACGCCAACCTCGCCGACAAGCGTGTATTCGGCGCGGCCGCCGGTGACGACCTTGAAATATTCGGAACGGTTCAGGTCCGTTTCCAGCGTGCGACGGAATAATTCCGGTGTGCCGTCGGAGTTACTTTTAAAGGACGACATATCCAGCAAAGATGCTTCGTTCATAGGCTTGATCACGACCACCTGCGTCTGCACTGACAGCGGCGCGAGCAGCGTCGTCAATATCAATATCCAGCACAATCGGCTCATCAAAGACTCCTTTTAAATTAGGCGCCCCGATCCGGATCAGGGTGCAACTCTTACTGTAGCCGACATCGCCTGTCCGAGCAGGTCAGAGCTGATGCCGGATTCAACAAGATATGGCATGATATAACAATTTCGTGTGGATGAGGTGCTAATGTCTGCCATTGTTTCCAACCCTGGCGGCGGCATCGCCAGCAACAGAGTGTCTGGCGCTGTCCTTCTCTTTCATCCCCTTCAGTCGCCGACGGTATTCACGGGCCCCGTAAAAGTGCGGCCCGGAAAACCGGTGCGCGGCGCGAAATGTAAAAAAATAGGCCCAGGGATGGTGTCGATTGAGCAACTGGTCGAACGCCAAGTGCACGGAAAACCCGATCAGCAGTCCAATCGCCACCGGCGGCCAGTCGTCAACCAGCCACATAATCACCAGGGCCAGCGGAATCCATTCCCAGGCATGCAGAAAAACGAAAACGTTGTCTAACACCTCGGTCTCGAAAACGTGGAACAGACGGCGAAGCCGGATCCTTGTTCCGTATTTCAGGCAGTAATCGACGAGATGATCCAAGTCGATGAAAACACCGGCCAGGAAACAGGCCAGAGCGGCGGCGAACGAACGCAGCCACAGCCATACTAAGGCGCTGACCGCCAGGGACACGACAGCATGATAGGGAACTTTCATGAATTAAACCTAACTGTATCCGGTTCTCTGTGGGAACACAAGCCAAGCTAGTAATTCTGGCTCCATAGCACAATTTATGGGTGGTTAATTGATAAGGCTGACTGTTCCTGAGCCTTTTTTGATCCAGCCAATCTCGAGCGGATGGGCCTTGGACCGTTGCAGGGTCGCCAGGGCGACTTTGCGATCAGAGGGACGAACCGCGATCACCATTCCGATCCCCATGTTGAACACGCGGTACATTTCATCCCGCTCTACCCGTCCCCGTTTTTGTAAAAACTGGAAGACAGGCGGCACCGTCCATGCTGAACGGTCGAAAACAGCATCCACCGACTTGGGCAGTATGCGGGCCGTGTTGTCCGGGAATCCGCCGCCGGTGATATGGGCCAGGCCGCGGATGACAACCCGTTTGCTCAATTGTTCGACCGGTTTCAGATAGCTGCGGTGCACGGCCAGAAGAACGTCGGCCACGCTCCGGTCGGTGCCGGGCAGGATGTCGCGCAGTCCAAGTTTAGCCTTATCGAAAATAATTTTACGTGCCAGCGAATAGCCGTTGGTATGCAGGCCGGAGGAGGGCAGTCCGATCAGAATATCGCCCGGCCGGATCATCCGCCCGCTGATTATTTTTTTGCGGTCCACAACACCGACAATGGTGCCCACCAGGTCATATTCGCCCGGGGGATACAGGCCGGGCATTTCCGCGGTTTCCCCGCCGATCAGAGCGCAATTATTCTCACGGCAGGCCTTGCACAGGCCGGCTACGACCTGCCGGAATGCCGCAGGCTGGAAGCGGGCAGTCCCGAAATAGTCCAGAAAGAAAAGCGGCGTTGCGCCTTGGACGAGGATATCGTTGACGCAGTGATTGACGATATCCTGGCCGACAGTGTCGTGCCGGCCGGCCATGACCGCCACCTTGAGCTTGGTGCCCACGCCGTCGGTGCTGGCGATCAGGACCTTGTCCCGGCCCGGCGCGGCGAACATGCCGCCGAAGGCGCCGATCTCGCTAAGCAGTCCGGGAACCGCGGTGGTCTTGATCATTTTCTTGACGGCCTTTAACGCGGCCATCTTGTGGTCGATATTAACGCCGGCGGCGGCGTAAGCAGAGGTTGGTTTTTTCATGATGAACGATGCTCGATAATTGGATTTCAATACAACGGGTACAAACTAACAGAAGAAAGGTGCGGGATGAAAGAGAAAAAGGGATTATTTCGTAATAGGCCAGAGAGGTGGAGAGGGGTATAGTCATGGCGTCCCGTCTGTATCGTTACACAAGGCATTGCGGGCATTGCCCGCTGGAACAAGGCGTGAAGTTTCAAAAACAACCTGGATGTATAGGGGTTTTCCGCCTGCGGTGGATCCGCCTTCCGGCGGACGATCTTTTGTAGTCGCGCACGTTGGGCGCGGTCTTTGGCTTGGCGGATGACCGACCAGATCCCGAACATGAAGCGTATCGGGATCGGCGACAGAAGAGCAGTACCGACCCCAGCGTGGTCGGCTACAGTAAAGGTTGACTGGCAACTGCCGTGCCTAATTTAATGTATAGGAATTTTGGGCATGGTTCAAAAAAGGGTTACACATTTTATCAGCCCGTGGGGCATACGTTGGGACCAGCAATTGCCATTATGGCCTGCGCCTCCTGCCGCCTTGCGCGGCAGGGGCGACAGATTGGCTGGAAAAGGGCGCTTTCCCAGCCAATCTCTTCACCCGCGACGCAAGGTCGCGAGGGTCTAAAGGCCAGCATGCGAATTGCTGCGCCGGGACGAAGCCTTGATGAATAAGTTCGGTTAAAATGTTACCCAAGACAGACATCTTTGGAACCAGGCCGAATTTTCCGCCATTGGCGGACAATCTTTGTGGGAAGGGTGCTGTGCGCCGCGACCAGTATGGCCGACCCGTCGCCGCGCGTAGCGCGCCTCCCACCCTGAACTATGAACAGTCGCCGCTGCTACTTGATTTCCACCGACTTGTCCGCCATAGCTATAGCTGCGGAGGAAGGCGGATCCGTCGCTGGCGGAAAGGCGTCGATTAAAGGAAAAATTGCCTCCGCTGCAGAGCCTAATTCATTAACCCCGTTTGGCCGCGTTTTACGCGGCCATCATCACGTGATTGCGTTGGCACGTGGAACGTGACTCACGTGGCGGCCCTTTGGGTGAATTTTACGCCAGCTCGTCGCACAATTCAGCCACACTATCAAGTAAAGGCGCGGTCAGAGGGGCGTCAACCGGGCGGGAGAAAATACATTGATATATAATCGAAGCCTCTATAGATTGTTGCAGTTGCAACGCTGTAGTGCGTCAAATTAAACAAGTCGCAAGGCAAATATGATGCTGCCCAGAGCCAGAGTCTTAGCCGCCCTAGAGCACCGTGAGCCTGATCGGATCCCGTGGGGCGAACATTCTATAGATTACAATGTCTACGAGGACATTCTGGGACGGCCGACCCTTGTCCAATCCAAAATGCGCGAAACCCAGGCCTACTGGGACGGCCGACGCGATGAAATCGTGGCCAGTTACAAGCGCGATCGCCTGGATTTGGTTAAAGCCCTGGAGATGGACATTGTGTTTGTGAGCCAGGTCCCGCCCGTTGGCTACCGGGAGAAGCCGATGCGGAAGCTGGACGAGGAAACCTATCGCGACGACAACGGGCACATTTACAAGGTTTCGACGGCAACCCATTGCCTCATGCCGTACCAGATGAACACCGCCGGCTATGTTCCGCCAACCCTCGCCAGCCTGCAAAAGGAAATCGACAGCGTAGAGTCCGAGCCGACGTGCGATCCGCAGTCTTCATCCTGGGAGTTCGTCCGGCATGCCGTCAATGAAATGAAGGCCACCCATTTCATCATGCTGCTGTGCGGTGATGTCAACTTTCCCGGGTTCGGCCCGACTTCCGAGGACATCTGGATGAGCCTTCTGCTGGAGCCGGAAATTTGTCGGAAAATCGCCGAGCTGCAGGGGCGGCGCATGATCCGCGCCGTGCGGAATTACGCGTGCCTGGGCATTGACGGGATCATGCCTTGCGGCGACCTGGGCACCAGCACCGGCCTGATGGCCAGCCCTGAAATCTATCGCGAAATAGTCTATCCCTGGCAAAAGGCCTACGCGGAAGAGGCCCGCAAGCTGGGGCTAAAAGTTTTGAAGCACTGCTGTGGACACACCTGGCCGATAATCGATGAACTGGCCGAAATCTATGACGCCTATGAGGCTATTCAGGCTTCGGCCGGTATGGACATTCGCAAATTAAAGGAACGCGTGGGCGATAAGATATGTCTCTGGGGCGGCATCTGGCACGAGCATATCATCTCCGGCTCGGTCAAAGACATTCAGGATGACGCGCGCTACGCGTTCAGCCATGCCGCTCCCGGCGGCGGTTATATCATGGGTTCCAGCCATTCCCTGGCGGTCGGTGCCAGGAAGGAAAACATATTGCAGATGAAATGGTGTCGCGATCACTGGGGGGATTATCCAATCCGGCCCGCGACAATGACGGCGCAGTAGCAGGCGCTGGCTAAGCTGAAGTTCCAGCCATTTTGACTCACCTTTCTTGTTCGCAACCCGTTGAGGGAAGCAAAATTACATCTCGGAATACACCGCGTTTTCAGTTCCATTTATCCCCATGTAATAATAAAAATACTTTTATATTTATGTTGCTATGTAAGCATAGAAGCCATACAGTCACCCCATGTACATCGCTATCGTTCCTAATCGTAATTCTCCGCCGGCCGTATTGCTTCGCGAAGACCACCGCGAAGGCGGAAAAACCATCAAGCGGACATTGGCCAACCTGTCCACACTGCCGCCAGCGGCGGTGGTTGCCTTACGCGCCGTGCTCAAGGGCGAACGCCTGGTGGGGGCGACGGACTATTTTGTCGTCGAGCGGTCCCTGCCGTCCGGACATGTTCGTGCCGTGAAAGGCACGATGGAGCGACTGGGCATGACCGAACTGATCGCTTCAAAGCCGTGCCGGGAACGCGACTTGGTGCTGGCCATGATCGCGCAGCGCGTGTTGCGGCCCGATTCCAAGCTGGGCACGGTTGCCCGGTTCACCGACACGACCCTTGCGGTTGATTTCGAGGTGGAGGATGCCAACGAGGATGACCTCTACGCTGCCATGGACTGGTTGTGGCAACGTCAGTCGTTCATTGAAAGGAAGTTGGCGCAGCGGCATCTGAAGTCCGGCGGCCGTGTGTTCTACGATCTGTCCAGCAGTTCTTACTACGGTTCGCATTGTTCGTTGGCAGCGCGGTGTCACAACCGTGACGGTTTGAAACTGCCGGCCATTGCCTACGGCCTGCTCACCGACGAGGGCGGGCGGCCGGTGGCTATTTCCGTTTACCCCGGCAATACAGGCGATCCGACCACGGTTCCTGATCAGGTCGCTGCGTTGCGCACACGTTTCGGCATAGGCCGTTTTGTGCTGGTGGGTGATCGTGGCATGCTGACCTCGGCGCAGATCGAGAAGCTGCGGGTGATGGAGAACTGCGGGTGGATTTCATGTTTGCGCAGTGGCGATATCCGTAAATTGCTCGAGTCACGCGGACAGACCGAGACGCCCCTCTTCGACCAAAAGAATCTGGCCGAGATTACGCACCCCGATTTCCCGGGCGAACGGCTTATCGCGTGTTTCAATCCATTGCTGGCCATGGATCGGGATCGTACGCGCACCGAACTGTTGGCGATGACCGAGACGTGGTTGGGTAAAGTGGCCGCCCAAGTGGCGCGACGCACCGCCACGCCGCTGAGTGCCGCGCAAATCGGTGAGAAGGTCGGACGAGGAGTGAATCGTTACAAGGTCGCCAAGCACTTTGCTCTGAAGATCGCCGACAATCATCTGAGTTGGTCGCGCAAGGAAGACTCCATCGCTCGTGAGAAGGCGCTCGATGGCGTCTATATCATTCGCACCCCCGAACCGGTTGAGACCCTGAGCGCCGAGGACGCCGTGCGCGCCTACAAGCAGCTGGCGGATGTTGAAAAAGCGTTCCGGACGCTCAAGGGACTCGATTTGCGTATGCGCCCCATCTACCATCATCTCGACACACGCGTTCGGGCGCATATGTTCCTGTGCATGTTGGCTTACTATGTTGAGTGGCACATGCGCGAAGCCTTGGCTCCGTTATTGTTCGTGGAGGAAAATCTGGCACAGGCCCGCGCAACGCGCGATCCTGTGGCGAAGGCGATCCCGACAGAAGGAGCGCAAGCCAAGAAGACAAGCAAGCGGTCACACGATGGTCTGCCGCTACGGCACTTCAACGGCCTGCTCAGCTCTCTGGCCACGCTATGTTCCAACACCTGTCGTGTCGGAGAAGGCAAGCACGCAGCGCGGTTCCAGCAGCCCACACAGGCAACCCTACATCAGTGCGAGGCATTTCGTCTGCTCGGAGTCAAATGGCCATGACCCCTTGAGGCTGTCCCCAGTAAACGGAACGGGAAATGGCCGTCCTCATAACTGCATCATGTTGCTTGGAAACAAGATGCACATGGGAAGATCATCGCGGAACGGCTGGAACTTCAGGCTAAGGCACGCCAGAACGGAATGGAACTGAGGCAGCAGCCATAAACGTCACCCTCATTCGAGATCGAATCGTGCGTGATCGAGATGGCGTATGTGCCGGAAGGCACGTTCTATCTCGGCAATGGACGGGGGCGGTAAGGACGAATACAGATGCTGGTTTTTCTGAATGAAGCCGTTGGCCAATAGTCGGGCAGCTTTAGGCCATTACTCCTTGCGGAGAACCAGCGCCGTGCGGCTTGGCAGATAGACCTTGACCCAGTGGCGCGCAGCGGGCGCGTCGTTTTCGGGTTGTGAAATATAAATCTGGTCATCGACCAGCAATCCATGCCCGCCGAAGCGGGGAGCGTCAGTGTTGAGGATCAGGTTGTAGGCTCCCGGCATCGTTTCCACGCCGTAATCCGGATAGGAACGGGTTGGATGGAAATTGAATAAAAACAGCAGGCCGGCCCGTTCGAATCCCAGGATCAGGTTGTCGCAATGCACGACCCGCAGGAGCGGCGCGGGGTGGTCCAGGAGCTTGGTTAAGCGCGCCAGCGCCAGCATGGCCCTGTCAAAATCGGCCAGACAGTGATAGAGCAGGTTGGGGTCGTCCCGCAGATGCCATTGGCGCCGGGCGTAGTGGTAAGACCAGCCGTTGCCTTCGCGGGGAAAATCAATCCATTCCGGATGGCCGAATTCGTTGCCCATGAAGTTGAGGTAGGCATTGCCGGCCGTGCCCAGCGTCACGAGCCGGATCATCTTGTGCAGGGCCAAGCCGCGGTCCACCTTTAAATTGCGTGTTGCCGGCGACATGTGTTGATACATATCCCGCTCAATCAGCCGAAAAATAAGGGTCTGGTCGCCGACCAGGGCCTGGTCGTGCGATTCGGCATAGCTCACCGTTTTCTCGTCGCTGCGCTTGTTGGTCAACTCGTGCCAGATTCCATTCATTGGCCAGCGCTCGTCCGGCACTTCCTTGATGAGCTTGATCCAGTTGTCCGGCACGCCCATGGCGAGGCGATAGTCGAAGCCTATGCCGCCGGCCTCCAGGGACGCTGCCAAGCCGGGCATGCCGCTGACATCCTCCGCCACCGTTATGGCGTCGGGCCGGACCTCATGGATGACCTTGTTTGCCAGGGCCAGATAGGCCACGGCCTGCTCATCCACGTCGGAGTTGAAGTAATCGTTGTATGAAGTGAAGGACTTGCTCAATCCGTGGTGGGTATAGAGCATGCTGGTGACGCCGTCGAAGCGGAAACCGTCGAGATGGTATTCGTCGAGCCAGAAGCGGCAGTTGGATAGCAGATAGTGCAGGACCTGGATCCTGCCGTAATCGAAACAGCGTGAATCCCATAGCGTATGGATTCCGCGCGGTCCGTCATGAAAATACTGGTAGAGCGTGCCATCGAAGCGGCTCAAGCCTTCAACTTCATTCCGGGCGGAGTGGGAATGGATCAGATCGATGATCACGGCCAGACCCCGGGCATGGGCCGTGTCAACCAGCTCCTTGAATTCTTCCGGCGTACCGAAGCGCGAGGAGGCGGCGAAGAAATTGGTCACATGGTATCCGAACGATCCATAATACGGGTGTTCCTGAATGGCCATGACCTGAATCGTGTTGTAGCCGGCCTCCGCGATACGTGGCAGGATGTTGGCGGTGAATTCGCGGTAGCTTCCGACCTTGCCTTGCTCTTGTGCCATGCCGACATGGGCTTCGTAGATCAGGGGCGCGTCGGACGGACGCCGGTAAGCGGGCTGCTTCCAGGCGTAGGTTTCCGGCGGCGCCCAGACCTGGGCGTTGAATATTTTGGTGGTGTTATCCTGCACCACCCGCCGGACATAGGCGGGCAAGCGATCACCTTCGCCGCCATTCCAGCGGACGTGGAGCCGGTAGATATCCCCATGGTTTATGACACCAGCCGGACACCGTAATTCCCAGATGCCATCCCGTCCGAGGGGCTGAAACGCAAAGGCTGGTTGTTCCTTCCAGTCCGTGAATGTGCCGATCAGGCTAAGGCCTGTGGCGTTTGGCGCCCATTCCCTCAGAATCCACTCCTGGCCGACTCGGCGCAGTCCGAAATATTCGTGGCCGGAGGCGAAATCCGCCAGACTCATTGTCCCGCCGGTCAGGCGTTGTTCCTCAGCTTGCCAGCGGGCTATGCGCTCGAATATCTGGGCGGCATGTGGCGCCAGATACGGATCATCATGCAGCAACTTCAGCAGGTTGGGGGTCGAGCCCGTTGTGGAGCCCTGTTGTCTGGAATGCTGTGCGCCGGGTTTCATGAATGCCATTAATGTGACGGGCAGGGCGACAATGATCAAATTAAAACTCAACGCAGGTTAGTGCATCAGTGTCAAGCGGATCCGTCTTCTGGAGGACGGCATCGCACGGAGCCGCAAGCTGACTCTGATGCCATCATAAAAAAGCGGGTGGGCAAAAAATCCAAGATGTCGGCCCTAAATCGCGCCAGATTTACCCCACCTTGATGGTGCTGTTCAAAGTGCCCAGCGAATTGCGCACCCGATTTTGACATTCTGGATCAATCACCCAGCTCCCATTGATCACGAACTTGTATTCATGTTCGCCCTTGGCCACCACTATGGAAGTGGAATAATGGCCGGTGCCCCGGGTGTCTTTCATCTGGTTTCGTTTGGGGTCCCAATTGTTGAATGTGCCAGCCAGGAAGACTTCACTTTTCGGGGTGGCCGTGACCTCAAATACCACTCGCTTGGAGGGAACTGTTTTGGCGGTGCGCATGGCTTTTTTCATGGCGTTGTTCTTCCTTTCCTGTTTTGTTTTTCGACGGGGTTTGTAGCCCGGCTGTCTTTAATTCCAGTTCAGCTTGAACTGGCTTTTTATTCTTGAACAGATATTATAGAATTTCAGATTAGATTTGCAATAACAATCTGGACACAACCGGGCGCGGGGAGCGGGGCAGCTC
The DNA here is from genome assembly GCA_964486075.1 of uncultured Verrucomicrobiota bacterium. Taxonomy (GTDB): domain Bacteria; phylum Verrucomicrobiota; class Kiritimatiellia; order JAAZAB01; family JAAZAB01; genus JAHIJO01. Next base: position 58,266 of record CAZALU010000004.1, on the reverse strand, counting down.
CGTAGGGGATTTATTCGAAAGCGACTTTGCCGTAAAGGTACTATAGATGTTCAGGGAATTAAATTCATGAGATCAAGATACCCACCCCTGGCCCCTCCAAGGAGGGGAAAAGATGCTGCAAACCAATCAGCTCCCCTCCTTGGAGGGGCCAGGGGTGGGTTCCTATGTTAGGTTTAATTTAGAACGCCGTTCTTGTTGCGTTATTTACCTGAAGTGCTATAGCATAATCCCTACGGAACTGACTTGCGCCCGGGCGTGGTGAAGCGGTGGAGACAGCAAGGCTTTTTTTCAAGACGATAACACAAGGACTTAGCCTGAATCATTCAGTAACTGACGAATAATGCACCCCTGCGGGGCTGTGATTGTGGCGAGGGTACCACCACAAAACGGGGCAACCACGTTTGTGATCCTGTTGCATCAAGTTGGAAGGTTTTTAGAAATATCATGGCTGATCAATCCCGGAACCAACAGTTTTCATTGGCGGCTTTGATTCATGCCCGGCGGAGTTGTCGGGCCTATCGACCGGACCCTGTGCCGCGGGAGCGCTTGGAAAGCATGCTGGAGGCTGCCCGCCGGGCGCCATCCGCCTGCAACCGCCAGCCGTGGCGCTTTGTAGTTGTCACTCGGAGTGAAACCCGGGCGGTGATCGCGTCACGGGGTCTGTTGCCAGGGCTAGCGGCCGGATGGGTGGCGGAAGCGCCGGTTTTGATCGTGATGGGGCTGCGCCGGGCGGTCGTCACGCACCGGCTTGCGCCCTTGTTCTCAGGCGTGGATTACCCGTTGATCGACCTGGGCATTGCCGGGGAACACCTCGTGCTCCAGGCGACAGAGCTGGGGCTGGGCACCTGCTGGATCGGATGGATCCGGCCCGGCGTGATCCGGAAATTGGTCGGCTGGCCGGCTTCCATCAAGCCCGCCATCGTCTTCACTGTCGGTTGGCCGCGAGTTGAGCCGGACCAGTCCGGTCCGCCCGCCGGGGCACCTGTCCTGCCCGACGATGTCCCGTGTACGGATAGGCTGCCGACTTCGAATCTGGTCCAGTGGCTGGAATGAATCTTCGGAACAGACCGTCAGGAGTTTTGTTTTGCAGCCTGTGGTCAATTACACTTTCTTCAGCATGACGGCGATGAACATGCCGTTGCAGTTGCCCTGCCAGGGCCAGATCCAGATCGGGCCTTGGGTGGATTCTCCCGTTAGCGGATGCGCCGGTGAATCTATCCGAAAATCTCTATGCTCTGCCAGGAAGCCTTCAATTACACCGGATGTCTCGGCGTCGGCGAGGGTGCAGACGGAATACACCAGCCGCCCGCCAGACCGGACTTTTCCCGCGCAGATCCGCAATAGGCTTGATTGAAGTGCGGCCTGGCGGGCCACGGTTTCCGGCGGCGTGCGCCAGCGAGCGTCGGGATTCCGATGCCAGGTGCCAAGCCCGGAACAGGGTGCATCCAGCAATACTCCATCAAACTGGCAATCCGGCGCCGTGCCGGCGGCGCCATCCCAGGCTCTGAGGCTGATCCTTTTGGCATGATTTCGCAGCATCCGTCGCCGGCATTCCCGAAGGCTATGCTCACGGATATCGGTGGCCAGGATTGAGCCTTGACCGTTCATCAGGTCGGCCAGGTGAAAGCTCTTTCCGCCGGATCCCGCACAGGCATCCCACCAGCTCTCGCCGGGATCGGGCGCGCAGACCAGTCCGACGCATTGCGATGCCAGGTCTTGGATCTCGATGTGCGGTGTTTGTTGAAGTGTTTCCAAGTTGCAGCCTGTTGGTATGCAAACCGCCTGCGGCAGGCGGGGATGGGTCGTGGCAGGGCAGGCTTGATCTGGCAGGAAATTATATTGTAGCCGCGATCGGTGATCGCGGTTCGGAAAATGAAGACCAACTTCAGCGAAGTCGGCTACAGTCCGGCCCGTTTTTTGGGTGGTAATTTCTTGGTTCAATCGCGCAATGATTTCAGGCTCGCGTCCGGCTCGGATTCTAAGCCAGGTTGACGGGCGGACCTGGAATGACTGCAGGCAAAGATGAAGATGGTCGGACCGGATGACACCGTCCGGATAGTACAGCGCGTCGGCGAACCAGCCGGGCACCAGGGCGTCTAATTTCAGCGGCGGGCGTTGTTGCCATTGACCGAGGATGTGTGCCTTGTCGGGCAGCGCCATGCTGCCCAGCGCTTGCCAGGGAAAGGGGGCAGGCGGCAATTGGCCAGCCAGCAATTCAACGGCCGGGTGCAGGTCCGGGGCGTCAAGGAGCCAAGCCACAACGCCATCCAAGGCGTTGGGTTGCGAAGGCGTGCTCAGCCAACCCCGCCAACGGAACCAGGCAAAGGCCAGAGCCGAAAAAAAACGCCGGTCACGCGAGCCGAATTCCCTGTGTCGGCGGTAGTATTGGGCCAGCAGCTGATCCAGCGGCCGACCTCGGGCCACCGCCGATTCCAGGTCGCACAGCAAGCCAAGGCATAGCTCAGCTTGTTTGCGGACGGCATGGATGGGGATGGGAGAGGCCATTAAGGTATATTCTTGAAAACAATCATATCTTCTGGGTTTTCCAACTCATTGCGACTCTGCGTCTTTGCGCAAGGTAAAGCTTATGCTGTTTTTTGCTTGCATAACAAGCTAGTTTTTACGTATTCTTATAAGCAAAAAGTTATAAAGAGGCATTACTATGACTGACCTAAAGAACGAATTGGCCTTTGTTTTAATCAATCCGCACACAATTGCCAAGTCCAGAACCGGCGGAGTAATCGGCCGTTTCATGAGCCGCACGGGATTGGATCTGGTGGCGACGCGTATGTTTGCCCCCAGCCGGAAGCTGGTGGAGGAATATGCGGGCCTGATCCGCCAGAACACCAACCAGGACCAAAAAGTCAACAACCTGCTGGCGGATTATGTTGAAAAATCCTATGCGCCGGACAATGCAACCGGCCTGCCACGGCGGGTGATGATGATCCTTTTGGAGGGGGAGGATGCTGTGGCCAAGGTGTCTGAGGTGGCCGGGCCGGTGATCACGGGCGGTGGGGAAACAATCCGGGACACTTTTGGCGATTATGTGGTCGATGAAGAAGGCAAGGTGCAATATTTCGAGCCGGCGGTATTGATCGGACCCGACCGGGAAGAGAACGCTGCCGCGCTCAAGCTTTGGAGCAGTTATTCCCTGACGGATGGAGGACTGCTCAAATCCACCGTGGACATCAACATGCAGAAGCCGGGCTGGCAGAAAACTCTGGTGATCATCAAGCCGGACAATTTCCGATTTCCGACGGCCCGGCCGGGGAATATCATCGATTTGCTCTCACGTTCCGGGTTGCGTATCCTGGCGGCCAAGGTGCACCGCATGAGTGTGATCCAGGCAGAAGAGTTTTACGGGCCGGTGCGCAATGTGCTGCGCGAAAAGATGAAGCATCAGATCGCCGAGCGCGCCACCAAGGCGCTGGAAGCGGAGTTCAGAATGGAAATCCCCGCCAGGGTCAAGACCGTGCTCACTGAACATTTAGGGCCTCTACTGGGCGACGAACAGTTCAACCAGATTGTAAAGTTTATGACCGGTTATTACCCGCCCAATTGCGTCCCGCAGGACCGCTGCAAGGATGGACTTCATAAGTGCCTGGCCATGATATACGGCGGCGATAATGCCATTGAAAAAATACGGAAACTGCTCGGGGCTACCGATCCCAACAAGGCCCAACCAGGTTCTGTACGACGCGAATTCGGGTTAGACGTCATGGTTAATGCAGCTCATGCCTCCGATTCCGTCGAAAACGCCGAGCGCGAAATGGCGATCATCAAGGTTGAGGAAGACCTGCTCAATTCGTGGATCCGGAAATATTACGGATAGCAGCTTGTTGGACAAGCTGCGATGAGTGCTCCCGAAAGGACTCGAACCTTCACCTCGTGAGAGACATGGTCCTAAGCCATGCGCGTCTGCCAATTCCGCCACGGGAGCCTAGCTTTTGAACCGGTGCGGCCTGTCTGCCTGGTTTCAGTGCTCGCCCGTTAGTGGAGTTTTTAGCATTGTTCCCCTAATTTTTCCATCTATTTGTGCGGTGGACAGCGGGTTGCCGCAGGGTTCGGATGCGAACGCCGTTCTGAAACTGCCTCAAGCGGCCGATTTGAAAATGGATATAATTCGGATTTTTTTAAAGCCATAAATTGTGCTATGGAGCCTATTTGTCTGAAACACTATAACGCAGGGTTTGCCGCCGAAGGCGGATCAGCCACAGACGGAATCCCTGATACCTTGTTTGTGATACCGGTTTCGCGCGGATAAGGCGCTAATGCGGACAACCCGGCGTTACCCGAGAAATTTACGCCCCATCACGAAACATGTATGCATGAACAAGCCCGGGGATAGCCACGCTGAAGCGTGGACCTCCCATATCGAGTTGTTCATAAATGCTGGCCATGGCCGGGCTCAGCAGCCTGGGATGATATCCCCCCTGAACCGATTCAGCGCAGCGCTTCCTTACAAAGGCCCCAGGCGGAGGAGGATTTGAAAGATAAGATGATTCAGGGCCAGACTGTAGAGGTTAGATACGAAATCATCGACCACGATACCAAGCCCGCCAGGCAGGTCTTGAAGTTGGCGAGCAGGGAACGGCTTGAGCACGTCGAACACGCGGCAGGTGAGAAAGGCCACGGCCAACACCCAAGGAACCAGGGGCAGTCCGATCATGCAGACGGGGAAGGTCAGGTATTCATCGGCCACAATCCGGCCGTCGTCCGTCTTGCCGAAATGACGCTCGGCGATTTCGCAGACCGGAATCGCAAGCAAGGCCAGGACTACAGCCGCGATCGCCTGCCAGATTACGGGGCCGTTCCAGAGCGGCGCCAGAAATAAGAGGAGCAAAATGCCCGGCAATGTCCCCGCCGTTCCGGACGCCACGGGCGCAAGCCCGAGCCCAAACCCGGTTGCCAACATAATCGCGGCCTTTTTCCAGCCTCTACATTTTTCCAATTCCATGGATTTCATTGCCATGCTCTATGAACATCCCATGGAACTGCCGCAAACAAAACAACGATAACAGGACCCGTTGCGCACGGTAATGGCGCCGCATTGATCGCAGGCGGGGGCATCTTCCTGGAAGTGTTTGAACTGCTCATCAATCCGTTCATCGGCGGTTGCGACCGCCGGGCTCGCCGGGGCGGACGCAACTGCGGATTCGGTTTCAGCCGCCAGAGCCACGGGCCGCCGCGATTGAAGGGCCGGGCGTTTGCCATCCGGGAACGTAAACGCCAACCAGCGGAAGATATAATCGACTAGCGATGTGGCGTATGGGATTTCGGAATTCTTAGTGAAACCGCTGGGCTCGAAGCGGCTATGGCTGAATTTTTCGGTCAGCGTGCCGGCGGGCACACCGTATTGCAGGCACATGGAAATCGCCGTGCCAAACGCATCCATGATACCGCCCACAGTGCTGCCTTCCTTGGCCATCGTAATGAAGAGCTCCCCCGGCGCACCGTCGTCATAAAGGCCAACAGTCAGATAGCCCTGGTGCCCGGCGACTTCGAATTTATGGGTGATCGACTGCCGCGTGGCAGGCATGCGTCGTCGGAACGGCTTGTTGACAACTGTAACATCAGGTTCGGCCTCAGCTGCCTCCGCTTTATTAACGGATACCGGCTGAATCCCCTTGGATCCGTCGCGGTAGACCGCCACGGCCTTGAGTCCCAACTGCCAGCCTTCCTGGAAGACCTGGACGATATCCTGGAGCGTAGCGGTCGATGACATATTGATCGTCTTGCTGATCGCGCCCGAGAGAAACGGCTGCACCGCCGCCATCATCTTCAAGTGGGCGTGATAGTCGATAAACCGGCTTCCCTGCCGGGGCTTGAACGCGCAGTCAAAGATATTGAGATGATCGGAATGCAGGCCCGGCGCCTCCTCGATCGTGTCCTTTTCATTGACATGCTGGATGATCACTCGCGACTGGTCCGGCGTATAGCCCAAGCGCCGCAGGGTAGTCTCCAGCGACTGGTTCACGATTTTGAACATGCCGCCACCGGCCAGCTGTTTGTATTTCACCAGCGCGATATCCGGCTCGACGCCGGTCGTGTCGCAATCCATCATAAAGCCGATGGTGCCGGTCGGCGCCAGCACGCTGACCTGCGCGTTCCGGAATCCCTGACGCTTGCCGAGTTCGATAACCCGATCCCAAGTCTGCCGGCTTTCGCGGATCATGGCGGCGAGCCCGGCATCGGTCGGGATCCGGTCCACGGCGGCGCGGTGCATATCGATAACGGCCAGCATCGGCTCGCTGTTCTTGGCATACTCCTCGAAAACACCCTTGCTCGCGGCGAGTTCCGCAGAAACGGCATAGGCGTACCCCGTCAGTAGGGATGTCACGACACCGGCGAAGGCGCGCCCCGCATCGCTGTCGTATGGTTTGCCAAGACTCATGATCAATGCACCCAAGTTGGCGTAACCCAGCCCGAGCGGACGGAACTGATGGGAGTTCCTAGCAATCTCTGCGGTAGGGTAGCTGCCATTATCCACCAGAATGTCCTGGGCTATGATCAGAATCCGCACCGTTTGCTGGAACCGTTTGACGTCAAACGCATGCTGTTCATCCGAAAACTTCATCAGGTTGATTGAGGCCAGATTGCAGGCGCTGTTGTCAACAAACATGTATTCCGAGCAGGGATTGCTGGCGTTGATCCGCCCGCTGTTGGGACAGGTATGCCAGCGGTTGATAGTGGTATCATATTGCACCCCGGGATCGCCGCAGGTATGGGCGGCTTGCGCGATAGCCTGCAGCACCTTGCGGGCATCCAGCGTTTCGGCAATTTCACCGGTCGTCACCGCGCGCGTCTGCCATGCCGTGCCGGCCAGCGCGGCGTTCATGAAATCGTCCACAACCCTGATCGAGAGATTGGCGTTCTGGAACATGACCGAGGAATAGGCCTCGCCGTTGAAGGATCCGTCATAGCCGGCCTTGATCAGGGCGTGCGCCTTTTTCTCTTCGTTGACCTTGCAGGCAATAAATTCCATGATATCCGGGTGATCCACCCGCAGGCTTTGCATCTTGGCGGCCCGCCGCGTTTTGCCACCGGACTTGATCACGGCGGCCACCTGGTCGAAAACGCGCATGAAGCTCAACGGCCCGGAGGGTGTCCCGCCGCCCGATAGCTTCTCGTGGCTGCTCCGGATCGTGCTCAGATCCGTACCCGTCCCCGACCCGTACTTGAATAACATCGCCTCCGAACTGGCCAAGCGCATGATGTCCTCCATCGTGTCCGCCACGGCTTGAATAAAACAAGCGGACGACTGAGGATGCTGGTAGGAATCGGCCGCGCGTTCGATCCGCTCGGCTTCAGGGTTCCAGTAATAACTGGCCGTGTTGTTGGAGCTTACCCCGTAGACCTGGTGCAGGCCGACGTTGAACCAGACCGGACTGTTGAACGCACCATACTGGTTGACGCAGATATGCGCCAGCTCGTTGTAAAATGTCTCGGCGTCTTCCGTAGTCTCGAAGTAGCCGTCTTTCACGCCCCAATCGGTGATGGTGCGCGCCACGCGGTGCACCACCTGGCGTACCGATTTCTCGCGAACATCCGCGTCGCGGGGACCGTAAAAATACTTTGACGACACCACGTTGGCCGCCAGCATGGACCAGTTTTTCGGCACCTCCACGTCATCTTCCTCGAACACGGTCTCACCCTTGTCGTTTTTGATGACCGCCTTGCGGTGCTCCCATTCGATCTCGTCGAAAGGATGCACGCCTGGGCGCGTGAAAAGCGGAGCGATTTTTAAACCTTTAGGCGTTTTGGAGCGTGACGGATTCATGGCATCTTTTCTGGGGTTCCTCGTTCGTGAATTAGATTTGGCCGACCTGTCTTCTACAATCAGATCATCAAGTTTTAATGTTAAATCAACAGATTCGCGCGCATCCAGCATGGCACCTTCTCCTAAACAGCATCCGGGCAGTTAATTACACTTCTACAGGTCAGTTTTAAAACACTATATATGCTACCTACTCTTTAATACACCCTTCTCTTACCACTACCTGTTGTGGGTGCCAAGAAAAAAAAGGATTTATTTTTCAAGACTGTCCGCCGGCGGACGGCGCGCCCGCAGCTGCAGGGACAGCGGCACGCCTTCCAGCCCAAAAGCCGAACGCAAGCGCCGGAGTAAATATGTCTGGAACGCCGGCAGCATACGGTGGGGATCATTGACGAACAACAGCACAGCCGGCGGACGCGTGGCCGCCTGCGTCGCATAAAAAATTTTTAATCGTTTTCCCTGGACCAGCGGCGGTTGTATCTTTGCGCAGGCATCCATGATCACGCGGTTTAAAACACCGGTGGGCAAGGGCGTCTGAAGATGCAGGGCGACGCTATCGATTGTGTCCACCAGGCGTCGTATGTTGCATCCGGTTTTGGCCGAGACAAACACCACGGGCATGAAATCGCAGAACGGCATGGCCTGTCGCAAGGCGGTCCGATAACACGCTTCCGACACGTTCCCCGCCAAGTCCCACTTGTTGACGACCAGTACGCAGCCTCTCCGGGATTCCAGGATGCGGGCGGCGATGATCTTGTCCTGCGCTGTCGGACCCTGCGCCGCATCCAGCACCAGCCCTGTGACATCCGCCCGGCCGATGCTCTGTTCGGTCCGCGCCACACCGAGCCGATCTACCCTACCCGGAATTTTGCCGGCACGACGCAAACCGGCCGTGTCAGTCAAAATATAATGCCGCGCCAGGGCGTCGCGGCCGACGACGAACGGAACGCTGATGCTGTCCCGCGTGGTGCCGGGCTGGGCGGACACGATCACGCGCTCACTGCGCAGGAGCCGGTTGACCACGGAGGACTTGCCGACATTGGGCCGGCCGACAAAGACAACCCTCAGCGGGTTCGCCGCGGTCGGGTTCTCGCCCGGCGGCAGCGCACCGATCGCCGCCCGCATTAAGGGTTCGAATCCACGACGATGCAGGACCGAAACCGGGAAGGCCGGGAACCCGAGCCGGGCAAAATCCGCGACAGCCGCATCGCGCGCCGGAGCGTCCGCCTTGTTGGCGGCAAGGAACACGGGGCGCCCGCTGCGACGGAGTAGCGCGGCGACCTCTTCGTCCTGCGGCAGAATGCCGATTTGCACGTCGGTGACGAAAATAATGGACGCCGCGTCCCGGATCGCCGCCTCCGCCTGGTAACGGACGCCCTGTTCGATTTCCGCAAGCGCGGCCGGCATTGCGCCCGGCGCCGGCTCCAAGCGGCCAAGCCCGCCGGTATCGATCAGCTCGAAGCGGTTCTCTTCCCACTCGACTTCCTCGACCAGCCGGTCGCGAGTGACTCCGCGTTCTTCGTGAACGATGGCAATGCGCCGACCGGCCAGGTAGTTAAAAACCGACGACTTGCCTACGTTGGGCCGGCCGACGATCGCCATTACACGCCGAGATATTAAAGCATGGGCCATAAATCGGTTACCTCATCCGGCCCGCCAATGACGACCGTTAAAGAAGTGAGTCAGTTGTAAAAATCCCCTAAAAAGGACACCTGTTGTCAGCGCTGACAGGAACGTCCCGATCTTTTAATAATCGGGATAGCGTCTATGGGACTTTTGCAATTAGTTTAAGTATACAAAAAACCGGTTCTAACGCCAAACTAAAACGGGGAACCTTTGACCGTCACCCTCTCGAAGAAGCCAACTCGCAAGAGTTTGTGTAAATAAACAATCTATTACCTGAATTTTGCGCCGGCTCGGCACAAAATCCAGGTTCTACTTATATATGCCATTTATTTACGGAGCTTTACCATAATCCGACCTGGTAACGCGTTTCATTGCGTCGATCTACCGACCGCATCCAGGACCAGGACCACTCGCCCGCAGCCGTCGGCCCGGGTGGAAGCCGTGATTGCACATTCCGTCAGGCGCCAGGGCGGACGTCTGGATTCAACGGCACACAAAAACGCCGGGAGCTGATCCAGATTGATGTCGTTGAAAATCACTTCCGCACGCGTCAGGGTCCACCCCCGTTCCAGGATCCTGGTTTCAAGATCCCTTATATCGGGAACGGTATTGGTCACCGCCGCCGCGGCCAGGCCTGCCAAGGACGCTGGCGCCGCGTTGGATAAGGTCTCAAAGGCCCGGACCGCCGCGGCATATCGATCCTGACCGCGCTGCATGGCCTGCAGTTCGACCAACGTCGCCACCCGGCTCTTGAGGCGCCGCGTCAGCTCCGCGGCCTGCCGTATCGAGAACACGGTCCATCCTATTCCCACCGCCAGGGCCAAGGCAGCGGCAGCGGCAAGATAATGCAGCATGTTCGTTTTCATAAAATCTTTTGCGCTCCATTCCCTAAGGCTGGCTGTGCCCGCAACCCAAATAATTTGCCCGCGAAAAACGCTAAATGACGCTCAATAAATATTATCCTAATTGAAAATAAAATCAGCCGCCCCGCCTTGAGGGAGTCGGGGACGGGTCTCTGCTGTATTCCGTTTTTCTCCTTTGATGGAAAAACACACTTGGCCCTCACCAACGGCTTCATGGCGCTCCAGTTGCGCGGCATAACCCAGTTCCCGCAAACGAACCGTCAGTCGTTCGCACTGATCCCAATCGTCGCTGGCGCCGTTCAGCGTGAAGCCTTGGCGTTGAAGAGTCAGTGTTTCATAGGTCATATTCGGCGCCGTCCCGGCCCGGATCAATTCCGCCAGCGTGCCGGCCAGCGACGGCTCAAAGGTATCCAGAAAGGGTGTCTCCCGTTCCAGGCGTTGGGCTGCGATTTTTTTAGCTTCGCGAATTTCCTGTCCATATTGGATCGTTACCCCGGGTGCCAGTTCTGCGGCAAGGTTTGAAACGGCCTGCTTGAGGTCGGCCTCCCGTTGCGCCGTTAGCAGGCGCCAAGCCATGTTTAACCCGCACAAGAACAGGCCCACGGCCAAGAACAGCCCTGCTGTCGTCAGCTTGCGCGCCCGGATCCGCCGGAGCAAGGCGGGATGCGCCTGCGCATGCGATCGCAGGTTGCAGCGCAACGGTCCCCGGGTCAGCGCCCGGGTACCCAAAGCCCGGGCCAGAAACGCTTCCGGTTCCCGGTGGATAGTCAGCACACCCGGCCATTCGCCGGCCAAGGCTTGATGCAGGCTCTTGATCAAAGGCTCGTTGCACGCGCCGGCACCACACGCCATCCAATGAATTGCCGCCGTATCCTGAATTTCAGCACGCAGGATCCGCTGGAGCCGGCCGACGAGTCCGGCCGTGGGTGCCTGGGATTCGGAGCCCGCCGCCGGCAGGCCCGTCTGGACGCTGTGGGCATTCCCATAACGATCGCCCTGCCCGACGATAAGCGTCACATGATCAAGGTCCGCGTGCAAAATGATCCGGCGCACATCCGACGGCAGGGGATGTTCCTCCCGGCTTTGGGTCCAAAGCGCCAGGCCTTCATGGTCCAGCAGGATCGGATCCCAGCGCTGGGCCCGACAGATATCCAGTCGCGCCCGGATATTTTCAACTCGTGCCGCAACCGCCAAGGCATGGGTAGTGCCGTCCGGCATCCGCCGAATATCCACAAAATGATAACGACAACTTTCCAGCGGAAACGGCAGTTGGACATCCAGCAGGGCCGGCAGCACTTTTTTAGCCTTGGAAATAGAGGCAAACGGCGTTTGCAGCCACAGCGTCAGGCTTTCCTGCACCGCCATGCAACCGATGACCGCCGCATCCGACTGGACGCTATCGAGTAACCATTGCCGCCAGGCCGCAGCATCAGCGGCAGTCAGCACGACATGGCGAATGCGCCCGCCGGCCCCGCGACGCGTGCGGACGACCAGCGGGCTTGGGCCCGACCCGGTCGCGCCGTAGCAAGCGCGGGCCGAGAATTCGCCCGGCTCGCCACGCGCATCGGACCAGCGAGCGCCAAACGTTTGCTGATTGGTGTGGTGATCGATACTCATAAATGATTTCTGCCGGATAGAATACCAACAAAGGCGGGTTCGACCAATACAAATTCCGGTCTGCTAATTTTATCGGCACAGCCAACGCAATATCTCGATATCGCCCCGCGCATCGCGGAAGACCAACGCATAAACCTCTGCCGCCCGGTTGTCCTTCGTCGCGCTAGCGCTCACGGAAAAAAAGCTGCTGTGCACCGCAAAATATTTTTCCCACGGATTCTCCGCACCCGTTTTCAACAGCCGACTCACCAGCGCCGGCGACGTCAGCGGGCCGGCATCCCGCAGCCGGCAGAGCGTCTCTGCCATCCCGCGGGATTGCGGCCCGAGAATCGCCATGATAACATCGCGCCCGGCCGTGTTCAAGTTGACCGGCATGACCCGCGCGGCCCGGTCCGGCAGGACGACCAGGCCCGGCGGCGCCCTACCCCCGGGTTCCGTCAGGGCCAGCACCACGAATAGTTCTTGCGGACTTTCCATAAGCGCATCGGCGATCGTCCGCGGCGGATCCAGGCTCCGGTAATAGTCCGCCTCCCTGGGGCCTTCATGGTCCTGGTCAATCCAGTCCCTCAGCGCCCGGGCCCGCATCGCGGGGTCCGGCTGATTCTCAAATGCGAGCAGGTCGCCGACTATATCCACCGGCAGGCGTTGCGTCGTATCCGGCAGGCGGGCGGAAAGGCTGTTGACGTCGAAGCTCCTGTTTTCATCCACGATCAAGACTGATGTTTCAAGACCGTTCGGCAGGAACCGATCCAAGGGTCTGGCCCAGGGCTCATTGGTGTGATCCACCTGCAGGTCGTCATCCCCGGCCAGCAGGGTCAAGGCGCCCCAAGCGGCATCCGTGGCCGCCGCCAACAACTGGGAATGTGCGGCCTTATGCTCAGCGCTCCTGAGCGCCAGGCGCGCGGACGTTTGAGCCTGGATCGCCAGAGCCGTGATCAACCCAAGCAGGCACAGCGTCAGGATCAGGACCATCCCTTGCTCATCAGAGGGGTGGCCGCTTTGTCTGCAAATCTGCGCGGTGTGGGGTATATGTTGCAACAGCGTGCTGCCTGTCCCTCGACTTGGCCGGCGAAGCTTCAACGAAGATGGGAGCCTGTGGTGACAAAGCAGGATGCCCACAGGCTTTTGCGGCCGCATGGAAAGACCAATCTCCGCTCGTCCCCCTTCGCCCGAGAACTCCGGCAGGACAGGTAGCGCGAGGCCACAACTTGGCCTCCGGGCGCAGCCTGGTGGAAATCTTAGTTGACTGACATCCCCATTCATGGGTATATAGTGCTTTAGTAACTATTCGGCAAATCCACCGTCGGCGAGCCGACGAATAAACAGCAAAGAAACTAACGGAAGTTACAGAAGAGATTGCCCTAAAATTACTCGAATAAGCCCTTGTCATTTCGAGCGTAATGATAAATCTCATCTTGCCCGCTAACAATCCTGAGATCATTCGCTTCGCTCAGGATGACAACCTCCCCAGTAACACGGGATGCTGAATTTGACATAACAGATTAATATCTAACGTGTTTCTTTTAAGTTTGCACCGCCGGCCGCCGGCGGTGGTTTCGCGGAGCAGTTACGTGCTTTCAATATCAAGCGGGACAGGCGTGACTTGAAAGTGTCATTCCTGGCATTATTATCAAAAATCGGCGCAAAGTCAAATCACAGAGCACGCAGATATTGGAGGGCCACGGTCCCTCGTGGCCGTCTGCTCGGGGACTTTGGCAACTGACTCAACAGACTGGGAAACAAATGCCTGTGATTCATGGAAAAAAGATCGGGAGCGTGTTCTGCGGGCTGGCGATCGCCGTCGCCGCCATGGCCGCGGATGAGCCGGAGGGCGTCAATATTCCTGCCCAGCTGGCCGCCGAAAATGAACCGGCGGATATATCCGTTTCTGAACTTTCACCCTCCCGTCAATACGCGATGGCCCATGAGTCCCTGACCCAGGCCGACTGGTTAAAAAAACAGGGTATGCATGAAGAAGCCTGCGAGCTGTACTCAGAAGCAAAAAATATTTTTCTGCAACTAGCCGACGCGCATCCGTCTTGGGAAGCCACGGTGGTATCCTTCCGGGTTAAATATTGCGATGATGAACTGGCCCGGCTGCGCCCGACAACCCCGCTCACCGCGGTTACAGATCCGCCCCCGGCCTTGCTTCGCGCGCCGGGCTCCGTCACTGCGTTTCCGGCCGAGCCGGAGAGCGACCCCCGCCAGCCCAATACGGAAAGCAGCTATGATGAACAAGCCGCCCCGGCAAAGTCGAACATGTCGTTCGGGTCGGCGGATATTGTCCGGCTGACGGAACGTATGCGCGCGGCTTTGTATACTGAGCGCGCCTCCGACCTGAAGGGCGCGCTGGAAAATTACCTGACGGTGCTGGAGGAACAACCGCGCAACCTCGAAGCGATCAAGGGCGCGGGCCGCTGCTGTTTGCGGGCGGGCTTGCCCGACGATGCCCGCGGCCTGCTGGAGCGGGGCATGAGCCTGCCCGATCCCGACCCAGAATTGAATCTGCTGATGGCCATGGTGTTCTGCCGCGACCAGGAATTCAGCAAAGCCTATCAACTCCTGATCATCGTGCTCGACGCCCAGCCCGCGAACGCGGTGGCTCACCTGACCATGGGCGTGGTCCTGGCCGGACTCGAAAAACTACATGAAGCCCGGGTGGAAACGCAAAAAGCCCTGCAACTGGATCCCAAGCTAGGCGATGCCTATTATAACTTGGCGCGCATCAGCCTTAAACTCAAACCCTCCAGTCCCGGCGTCGCTCGCGAATATTATATCAGCGCCATCCGTTGCGGATCGTCTCCCGACCCGGCCCTAGCCCAACAGATTCACTAGGCCTTCAGCAGAGCATCGAGCCGAGCCGGCAGGTTCCGCATGCTGTCCAGCAGAATATCGGCTTGGGAGGGAATCGTCGACGGACCGACACGGATCGTCCGGCAGCCCGCACGCCGGCCGGCTTCCACATCGGATTCCGAGTCCCCTATCATCCAGGAACGGCCCAGTTCAATATCATGCCGGGCCGCAATCTTCAGCAGCATGCCGGGCTCCGGTTTACGGCAGAAACACTGGCCGACGTCATGCGGACAGTACTCGATATCAAGCAGAGCAAGCCGATGTTCTTTCTCCAAAAGCTCACGCAAGCGCTGATGAATTGCATTCAGCCGGCCGACAGAGATAAGCCCCAAGGCCACGGCGCGCTGATTGGTCACAATCGCGGATTCATAACCGTGCCGCCGGGCCACGCGCAGGCACTCGGGAAATTCGGGAAACAGACGGAAATCATCCCAGTCCAGGACATATTTCCTCACGCCGGGCGATTCATTGACGATTCCGTCGCGGTCAAAAAATACGCATTTTTTTTGAGTCATCGTCAAAGAATGGTTCATGGTTGATGGCCTGCCCTCCGACTCGTCCTCCGAAGCGACCGCGCGTAGGAGAAAGCGCTCGGGCACAGGAGGGTTAAGCTAGTCACGGTTCAACGGTTGAGTCATAAGAAATAGTTTATGGTTCCAATGCGGGCCATGCCCGCAACCTAATAAATTTTTCGCCTGGGCGGATCAGCCCGAGCTGAAACTACTGATTCCGCTGATTTCACGGATAATGAATATTTTTTTGTTTTACATCGCGGTCCTGAGTGGATAAAATTGAACCTGACCGGCCGCCGGTTCCTTTGCTGTTCACATCAGCGGAAATATGTTATAAGAAAAGGCCATGTGTGGCAATTCTCTATTGACGGATTATAAAGCCGGCTCCTCTATCCGGAGCGGGGAGTGATTGTTTTTGTAGCCGCCATCGCTGATGTCGGTTCTGGGGTTCCAAGACCGCGACCACCGGTCGCGGTTACAATAAATTGTCCGCCGAAAGCGGATCCGCCTATGGCGGAAAATCTATAAATGTCTAATCCATCATGTTGAAGATCCAAAATATCGCCAGAATAAATCGCCGACCGCTGATGCGCCTGGCCCTGCTGACGCTCCTGGGTGCCGCTCAGGTCCGAGCGGACAATGTTCGCACTCTCGACCTCTTTGCGCCGAAAAAAGCAGGAGGCACGGAAACCGCATGGAAAGCGAGTCCCGGATCTCCCACCGCGCGGGCGAATACCGGAATCGCGGGCGGTATTCGCTTTTCCTGTCCGTTCCAGTCCGGGCCAGCGCGCGTTTTCTGGGACCAACCGGTCAACCTTGATTTAAGCGGCGTCACGACGCTTGAGCTGGATTTTTCCTGCGCGCGGCCGGAAGCGATCCGTTCTTTCGGTCTGTACCTGAAAAGCGGCGAGGGCTGGCGCCTGTGGTTACCCAGCCTGAAGGAAGGCGGTCGGCAAAAATTATGGTTGTCCCTTCAGGACGCCGCCACAGAAGGTCGGCCCGCGGCCTGGAACGCCATCAGCGGCATTCGGATCAGTTTCACCCGAGGCACGGACCTGAACACCGATGTTGTTATTCACGCCCTGCGCGCCCGCTCTGGAGATATGGTCGTGCTGCGCGCCAAAGAATCCGTCCCCAACCAGAATGAAGCCAACGCGGCGCGCAGCGCGGCCGCGCGCTGGAGCCATTGGCTTACCGATCTGGGCCTGCCCCACTCCGTGATCGATGATGCGCTCCTAAACGTCAACACCCTGAAAACAACGCGAATCGTGATCCTGCCCTATAACCCCGGCCCGTCCCGGCGGGAGCTCCGGACGTTGGAATCATTCGTGAAACGCGGCGGCAAACTGGTCGTATGCTACTCGTCCGATCCTCGGCTGGCCGAGCTGATGGGTATGAGCCTCGGCAAGTACCAGACCGCAACGCGGCCGGGGCAATGGAGCAGTTTCACTTTCAACCGCGCCGCGCCAAACCACATGCCTGCCGTCGTTTTCCAGGAATCGAGCAACATCCGGGCGGCTCATCCGAACTCAACTGACGCCACAATCATCGCTTATTGGCGGGATGCCTCAGGTAAAACCCTGGCTGATCCGGCCTGGGTCCGCTCCGGCCAGGGATTCTGGATGTCCCACATCCTGATGGATGGCGACGAGATAAATAAAAAGCAAATGTTGTTGGCCATGCTTGCTTCCCTGGACCCATCGCTCTGGCGCCATGCCGCGGAACGCGCCTGGAACAAGTCCGGCAAAGCGGCCACGTATCAAAGCCTGCCGGAGTCACTGGCCGGAATCCGGCGGCTGGACCAGGGTCGTTCCGTGGAACCTTTGCTGGCCCGGGTTAAGACACTGGATGACCGGATGCGGGCCGAGAGCGCCGGCAAAAAATATGCCGAGCTGGTGGACACCGGCCGGGAACTGCAAGATGCTTTGCTTCGCGCTTATGCCGCCGTTCAGAATCCTCGGACACCCGAATTTAGGGGCGTCTGGAACCATTCCGGGATGGGGCTTTATCCCGGCAATTGGAATGCCACCTGCCGGGCGCTGTCCGAAGCGGGCATCAGCGCGATCTTCCCCAACTTGGCCTGGGCCGGCACAGCGCATTACCCGAGCCGATATGTTCCCACCTCATCCATCGCCAACGCTTACGGCGACCAGCTTAAACAGAGCGCAGCGGCGGCGCGTCGCTACGGGCTGGAATTGCACGCCTGGATAATATGCTGGAATCTGGGTCAGGCCCCGAGCTCGCTGGTGGAGCAGCTGCGCCAGGCCGGGCGGCTCCAGCAGACCGACAGCGGGAAAACCCTGCAATGGCTCTGCCCCACCCACCCCGACAACATCAGCCATGAGCTTAACGTGATATCCGAATTGATCGGCCGGGCCGAGGTGAACGGCATTCACCTGGACTATATGCGCTACCCCGGCAACCAGTCCTGTTTTTGCCCTGGTTGCCGACGGCAATTCGAAAAATGGTGCGGGGGAACGGTCCGCGGCTGGCCGGATAGCGTCAAATCCGGAGAGCTGAAAAATTCTTTTAGCGCTTGGAGAGCCGGCCGGATAACCGCTTTTATGCGGTCCACGCACGATCTGATCCGGCGACACAAACCGGGCGTCAAACTCTCTGTCGCCGTCTATCCCGGTTATCCTGGCTGCGCGGGGAGCATCGGCCAGGACTGGGGATTGTGGCTCAAAGAGGGCCTGGTGGATTTCGTCTGCCCAATGGATTATGTCGAGAGTGCCGCCGCTTTCAACGCACTGGTTCAGCGCCAAACGGCTCTGCCAAACTCAAAAGATCGGATTTTCCCCGGCATCGGCGTAACCGCCGCCGAAAGTCGGCTGGCGCCGGACCAAGTCATCGATCAAATCCTGCGCATCCGGAGTTCAGGCGCCGGCGGATTCATGCTCTTCGATCTGAATCACACCCTGGAAAACGACGTCCTACCCATACTGCGTCTGGGCGTGACCCGGATAGACCGCTGAACCGCAGGGAAAAGGTTTGGCACACGAATATACCCCGAACCAGATTCTGGAGAGCATGCCCGACATCCACCCATGTAAATCAACCTGAACAACATAAGCATAGAGACCCCAACCTGCTTTACTCAAGGGACTACGAAGGTTAAGAATCATGGGATATATTGGCGCAGGCGAAAAAATCCGGCCGAAATATACTTGCGCTTATCCACAATAATCGTATACTATTGCTCAAATCCAATAATGATTATGAAAACGCCAAGGAAAAGTCGATATCGCCGCGTACTGCTTAAGCTCAGCGGCGAAACCCTGCAAAACCCCGAAACCCGCCACGGTATCGATCCGGGCACAGTCCGTGCCGTCGCCCGAAGGATTAAAGCGGCTCGGGACATGAAAGTTCAGATCGCCGTCGTCATCGGTGGTGGCAACATCTTCCGGGGCGGGACCGGCCACTCACACGGGATTGACCGGAACACCGGCGACCATATGGGCATGCTGGCAACAATCATCAACGCCCTTGCTCTGCAGGATGCCCTGGAAAAACTGGGCGTGGAAACTCGGGTGCAAACAGCAATCGAAATGAAGGCAGTCGCCGAACCGTTCACCCGCCGAAGCGCGCTCCAGCATCTCGACCAGAACCGGGTGGTCATCTTCGGAGGTGGCACCGGCAACCCCTATTTTACCACCGACAGCGCCGCCGCCCTGCGCGCCAACGAAATCGGCGCCGCCATACTTTTGAAGGCCACCAAGGTTGATGGCGTTTATTCCGACGATCCGCTCAAAAACCCCAAGGCCCGGCGTTACCGGACACTGACGTTCCGGCAGGCCCTGGCCGACCGGCTTAAGGTAATGGATGCCGCCGCGTTTGCGCTTTGCATGGAAAATAACATCCCGATCGTAGTGTTCGATTTTTTTAAAGCCGGCAACATCGAACGCGTTCTGGCGGGACAGCCCATCGGCACGCTGGTGTCCAATGACTGATAATTACAATAGGGAAACTTACCACGGATTTCACGGATAGCACGGATGTAAAGGAAATATAAATGTTGTATTATCCAATCAGTGTAATCCATGTCATCAGTGGTTAATAATTTTCTGGGTTGCCGCCGGCGCCCGCGCTGGGAGGAATGATAAAATGGAAAGCTTGGATGATGTGCTGCTTGAAACCGACGATAAAATGGCAAAGGCTGTGGAATTTCTGAACCAACAGTTCTCGGGGCTGCGCACAGGCAAAGCCTCCGCGAGCTTGGTGGAACATATTACCGTTTCTTATTACGGATCGTCGGTCCGCTTGCGGGAAATAGCCAATATTGCCACCCCCGATACGAGACTGATAGTCATCAACGCCTACGATCCCACCGCCCTGCCCGCCATCGAAAAGGCCATCATGGCGGCCAATCTCGGCATCACCCCGCTAAACGATGGACGGGTCATCCGGGTGCCTATTCCGGAGCTCAGCGGCGAACGCCGCCGGGAAATGATAAAGGTGGCCAAACAAATGACTGAAAAAGCGCGGGTCGCGGCGCGCAATATACGCCAGGAAGCCAATGAACAAACCAAAGATCTGATAAAGAGAAGCAAGATCACCGAGGATGAAAAAGAGCAGGGGCTCAAGGATATCCAAAAATATACGGACGATACTATCCGGAAAATGGATGAGATCCTGGCGGCCAAGGAAAAGGAAATGCTTGTAATTTAGTCGTTTGCGGACTAAATGGAAAATAAGTTTATGACTGACATACCTGAAAATCAAGCGGCAGACCAGGCATCCAGGGATGTTGCCGCAAAAAAATCCACGACTCGGCTAATCCCCCTGCCGCTGATCGAAAATCGGCCGGAGAGCAGTCCGGCAACCGGGGACAAGGAAAATCCCGCAGCCATGCTGCCATCCGCATCCGGCAGCGCCCCGCTGGCAAAAGAAGGGATCCAGCCCGGGGGAGCGCCACCGAACCCAAAAATGCAAACCATGCGGATCAATCTTGACAATGCTCTTAGCCCGCCGGCTAAGCCGATTGACCGCAAGAACGTTACCATGCCGATATCGGAGTTAATGGCTACGGAGCAGCCGGTGCCAGGGCCAATTGACCGCAAGAACGTCACCATGCCGATTTCGGAATTAATGGAGGCGGAGGATGCCCCCGGATCTGCGAGCAAATTCGAAACGAGCCCTATGAATGTCCCCACCGTGGGAGTTGCCCGGCCGCGCTCGGGTGAGCGTAGTAAAAACGGGAATGGCCCGGACCGGGACAGCGACAAAAAAAACACGTCGCGCATTACCGTGGCGCCCAGGACAGACGATGCTTCTTCAAGGGAGGCCAAACGTTCGACTTCCCCCATCACGGTGATTCCCCAAACCATCCGGCTGAAACGAACCAGCGGTTTAACCCAGGCGCTGCCGATCCCGGCCAAGGCCCGCACCGATTTAATCAGCGAAGCACCGACCTTGGGCCGTATGCCTGACCTCTCCCAGGCCAAGATGGTTACCGCGCGCATCTTGGTGGATCCGGAGGAAACGGAAAACATTCCGCCTGCCTCAGCTAAACGCGGGACATCCGTCATAAACATCGTTCCCGGCAGCGAGCCGATACCGCAAACGATCAATTTGAAACGGCCCGTTGCCGCAAGCTTGGCGGAAACCGGCGAGGCGGGTTTGGCATCGGAAGCCCCAACAATAATGAAAGCCGGGGTCACAGGCGGCAATGCGCCGGAGGAAAACGGGCCAGCCACAATCTCCCAACGCAAGACTATCAAGATTAAGCGCACTGAAAGCAACCTGGCGGCTCCACGAACCGTCAAACTACGGCAACCGAATGCGCCCACGGGGACGGCGCCGAAAGCCGTGATCGGGCAAGCGCCAGCCACGATCGAAACGGAAGAGACAAGCCCCATTTTTTTTGCCGTTGCAGTCGGCGTGGTAATACTGATGGCCGGCCTGGTTTACGTCATGGCAGCCCAGGCTTTTGGGCCGGACCTCGTTTTACCGATGCCGGAATCACTGTTGTAAGTTCCGATTCGTAGATATTATTTATTGAAGGAGACAGCGTCATGGCCGAGAGTAATATTATCAATCTTTCCAACGACACCTGGCAGGCAGAAGTGATGCAATCCACTATACCGGTTCTGGTCGATTTCTGGGCGGAATGGTGCGGTCCCTGCAAGATGATCGCCCCGGTACTCGCGGAATTGGCCGAGGAACTGGCTGGCAAAATTAAAATCGGCAAGGTGAATGTGGATGAGAACCAGGCCCTGGCGGAAAAGTTCCATATCCGATCCATCCCCAGCCTGCTGGTAATCAAGGGCGGCACCGTCCAGGAACAAATGGTGGGCGCCATGCGCAAAGCCGATCTCAAAACCAAGCTGCTCGCCTATCTATAGGCCCGGAATCTATTTCAGCACGATGCGGTCGGGCACGAGAACAGGGTAGATCTGTTTCTGAACCCAGTATTCGCGCCCGCTGATGATCATGGGTCGGTTTATCAGGGTCGAGAGCTGGTCGTTATTGCCCTTAACGTAACAAACGGTTTTGCTGTCTCCATCTTGGTCGTAACTAACCAACCGGTAGCGACTGGGCGTGCGCGCGAAAACGCCCCGGGGACGCAGAATTCCGTCATATTGTTTCCATTCTCCTTGCGCCGCCGAGGGCACCAGCCTCAGGTCGGACGGTGCCTCGTCGGCAGTCTCCCTGTTATCCCGCACGGCCGGGATCGGCGCGGATTGTTGTGTTGCAGACTCGGACGCATTCGCGCCCAGGATCACGGACGCAGGCGTGCGCACAGCCTCCGATGCCGGCTTGGTCCTCGTCGTTGTCTCTACCGGTTGCTCATCGGGTTTCTTAACAGGCGGTGCCACGTCCGGCGTGTTTATAACCGACTCAAACTTGACCGGTTCAAGCTTTGCTGGCGCAACTTTAATCGGTTCCGACTGAGCCGGCAAATCGGGCACCTCCTGCACCAGCGACCGGGAAACCCACAGCGAACAAGCTTCCGGCGGAGCAATCTTGATCCAGTCCTGCATAGCGCCCCGGAGCGTCACGGAGGCACCGGATTCCAATTGGCCCACAATGGCAAAGTTGATTCCGGGCCCGGAGCGGACATTCACCCTCTGGCGGCTTTGGATAATACCGCCCTTGACAAAATCCCCGAAAACCCAAAGGTCCACATTGGTCGGCGGCACGACTTCCACCCATTCATTATCCATACTTTTCGAGTTCAGGATATCGTTAGCCGAAACCTGGCCGACAACTTCCGCATCGGCAACCGGTTTGGCCCGCAGGTTGACGTTGTTTTTCAGCGCCTTAATCTTTATCGGCGCCGCAACGGCCGTCCAAGCCGCCAGCATAACCAACATTATCCCCAGAGCCGACAAGCTGCTTGATTTCATGGGATCCCCCTCCGCGGTTTGCAATACAACTCCGTTCCCGAATATATTTTCGCAATTCTTCGACTTCCCGGTCTTCCAGATAGCGCCAGCCACCGGAACGCAGGCTCCCCAGCTTTAAGGATCCGACCGCTATGCGTTTCAAGCGCAAGACGTCCGCGCCAACCGCGGCGAACATTCGGCGGATATGCCGATTGCGGCCTTCTTGTAATCGAACACGATAAATATTGTCGGTCCGGGCCAGTTCGTCAAGAGCAAGCCGTTCGCCTTTCGACTGGACACCCTGCCGGAGCCGCTGTTCTTCGCTCGGAGTCAACAAGCGGCGAGGCCAGACCAGATAGGTCTTTTCCACGTTATGCCGGGGATGCATCAGGCCATCCGCCAGAAACCCGTCGTTGGTCACTACCAGTAGACCTTCGCTGTCGCGGTCCAGGCGGCCGACAGTATACACGCGTTGACCCAGCGAAGCTGGCAACAGATTCATGAAGGTCTGTCGGCCCTGCGGATCGCTGGCGGTGCATACAATACCCCGCGGCTTGTTGAGGAGCAGGCAGATTTTGGACTCCGTGCACACCACCCGTCCGTCCAGCTCTATCCGACAGGTATCCGGGGCAACACATATTCCCTGGCGACGTACGACAACACCATCGACCGTCACTCGCCCCGCAGCGATCAGCGCCTCGCAGGCTCGTCGCGATCCCACACCGCCAAGCGCCAAAAAATGTTGCAGGCGCAGGCTAGACCTGGGGCTTGGTTTTGGGGAGTCCATAGGCCCGATCCCCTTCTTTCCATTTGCCGCGCGCCCGTAGCAGATCGATGCGCTCAAACCGTTTCAAAACATTGCGCTGGGCCCTGATTTTATTGGCTGATTTCAGGCTGACATGTTGAGACATGAGATTCCCCTCGATGAAATTTTAGACGTACTATTTAGGCTCTCGCACCCCTCCGCAAGGCTGCTTCTAACAATCTGCGTTGCGGTGTGGTGCGGTTTGTAAGTTGAAAGTCTATACCACCCCCGACACGTACACTAACTACCCTTCAACCTACGCTCCGCGTTTTTCGCATGGCCCTGCTGCCGCGCCCGTCACAGGCAGGCATCATGCCACATCCAAAACAACGATTAGCAGCATCGCATAAATGCCCGCTCTTGTCTACCCCCTCTTTTGTTTGTGCCGGCAATTCATTATGGCCGGTTCCTACTGCCACCTTGCGCGGCAGATGCAACAGATTGGCTGAAAAGGCCTTTGTTCAAGCCACAGCCCCGGCCATCCGGAGTCGCCTTCATATAAGATAAGAACGTCGATCGACTTTCTTATTTTATATGAACACGGAGGAATAAAAGTCCAGGGATGATGCTAATAGCATGATTATGAAGAGATTGCCTGCACCTCAAATTCGCAGGGACTCTACTACGGCGTGCAGAGATGGGCGCGCTATAATTGTCTGTGCTATGCCGTTCGAGCGCACCTCTATCTCAACTGTGCCGGCTGGCGGACAATCACTGTAGCGGGCGCAGATTTCCGTCGCGCACCTGATTTCCGCCGCCGACGCATTGCCCGTCAAAAGACCGATCGGACCGGGGCAATTTAGCGTCCGCAGAGAAAACTCCGACGGCCGGACCAAGTCGCTCAGTTTGATATTCTCGCCCTGGTCGCGTCCGACAATAAGCCGTGCGGCACCGAGCCGGAAATGCCGTCCGATCTTCAACCGGGCGATATCGTCCACCGACTCGAGTCCCTCGTGTTCTTTCAGGTTCTTGAGACGCCTGGCGTAGCCGGGGTCGGTCAGCAGACAGCCCCCCGCAGGCTGGGGATATTCCAACACCCCCATTTTTATAGCCAGCACAACTTGCGCCCGGCGGCTGCGTCCCTCGATGGCACACAAACGCTCGCGGTCGATCCAGCCCAACTTTTCCAATTCCGTTTCCGGGAGCAGTTTCGCACTCAGCGGACGTAGCAGACGGTCGGCATAACCACATTCTCGCGCGATCAGATCCAGAGCTTTCCGGTTCTGGGACATGGGTCGCTGGTTCAACACCTCGCCGGTGGCGATAAAATGACAACCCTGCCCGGGCAAAAGCTCACCGGCGCGACGGAT
The DNA here is from genome assembly GCA_964486075.1 of uncultured Verrucomicrobiota bacterium. GTDB lineage: Bacteria > Verrucomicrobiota > Kiritimatiellia > JAAZAB01 > JAAZAB01 > JAHIJO01. The sequence goes on along the minus strand of CAZALU010000004.1, from coordinate 33,575 downwards.
CATCGCGATATGACAGTCTATGCATGGATTAAGGCCGGATCCGAATCCGTGCGGCGGATGACGCACGAGGGCCACGATGGCCGGGGTAAACTCCTCCACCAGGACGGGAACGTTTAAACGCCGGCCCGCGGCCTCCGCTCGCGATACATCGAAAAACAAACTCTGGAAGGCAACGGCCCGCGTCTCGATCCCCTGTTCTTGCAAGACTCGAATCGCCAGCTGGCTGTCCAGTCCGCCCGAGAACAAGCACAGCGCGCGGACCGGATTAGGTTTTACGGGTTCCTCGATATTCATGGTTGCCTTTCAGGATCCGCACAAACGCTTGCCTGTTTCCCGCGTTGAACAGCAGAGCTGCCAAAGGAACCACGCAACGCATCCACCGCCCGGTCCAGCCGCTGGTTTCGGTCATCCAGTCCTTTGCCGGCTAATTCCGCAAACAGGAATTGCTGTGCCGGAACATCCCGGTCCGGTGCCGCAAGATTGCTCACACCGAACCCCACCAGTCGGATGGGCCGTTGTACACACTCCCGCTCGAACAAGGCCAACGCGCAGGCAATCAGTCGGCGATCACTATTAATCGGTGTTGCAAAAGATTTTTGCCGGGTGATGGTTGAAAAATCGCCAAAGCGTAATTTGATCTGAGCTGTCCCGGCCAGTTTACAGGCTTGGCGCAAACGTCGGCCAACTTCCTCGACCAGCTCTAACAGGCGCTGACGGACCAATTCCAGATCGCTTTCATCATCGGCAAACGTGTGTTCATTGGAAATGCTTTTTTCTTCCCAATGGGTTATGACGGGCCGGTGATCGCGGCCCCGGACCAGGTCATACATTTCGACCGCCCGCGCTTTGCCGAACAGACGCCCCAATTTTTCAACATCAAGGGCCTGTAATTGACCAATTCTCCGGATGCCTGCCTTGGCCAGACGAGTGCCGGTGACTTTACCGATTCCCCACATTTTGGTTGCCGGGAGCGGGGCCAGGAAAGCCATGATTTCCGGCTCGGCCACGGGAACCACGGTCAAGCCGTCGGGCCTATTCATATCACTGGCCATCTTGGCCAGGAACTTATTAAAAGCGATTCCCACCGAGGCCGTCAAGCCCAGCCGGGTCTTGATGCGCCTCTTCAATTCTCCGGCAATGCTCAGCGCGTCTCCGAATATGCGCAGCGCCCCGCTGACATCCAGAAAAGCCTCGTCCAGCGAGAGCGGCTCAATCAGTGGTGTAAACTCCTCAAAAATCGCCATGATCTGCGAGGAAATTTCGCCATAGCGTTCCATGCGAGGCGCCACGAATACGGCCTGCGGACATAATTTGCCGGCGGTCCGCGACGGCATGGCGGAATGAATGCCATACCGCCGGGCCTCGTAGGAACAGGTGGAGACCACCCCGCGTCGATCCGGCGCCGCCCCGACGACCAGGGGCAGCCCGCGCCATTCCGGATGGTCCAGGGCTTCGATGGCCGCATAAAAGGCGTCCATATCCACATGTATAATTTTTAACATTTCTAGCCAAAAATATAGCCGATATCAAATCAGCTCTATCGGACAAGGTCGCCGCTTGGGGCGGGCTGGTTTTTACGCCGTTTGGGGGCGAGCCCGGCGCAATTTAATTGCAGGAAGGTCAGCCAGCCGTAACACAGCCCGGCGAGCGGGATCATCAGAAAGGTCACAGGTTTGAGGCAAGGCCGCTCTTGCCAGCGGTACAATCGTGCCAAGCGGTCCTCCTCGATGTGGTAGACTTGTTTCAAGAAATCGATCACCCCGGAGACCGCCAGTATGTCTCTGCTGATTTGCCAATAATGTTGCACGCCCTGCCATAACCCGCGTTTATGATAATCGTGTACGGTGAACAGGTTGTCGCAAAAAATAGTTTTTATTTTTTTACGGCTTCGGATAAAATACAAATTCATGATTATTTCCAGCAAAAATCCGCCTCGTTCAGAGAATTCTATTTGCAGGAAATCCCGCTTGCGAAAAGCTCGTTCCCCGCCAAAGAACCGGGCGCAATTCGTCCAACCCCAGATAGCTTTCCGATCGCCGGCCCGGTCCAGGATGGCCAGGTCGCAGGCTTGATCTGTAATCGCCGCAACTAATTCGCCGACATTGTGTGGTGTTAAATTGATCAGGTCCGAATCTATGATGACAACCAAGTCTCCGCGACAAGCTTGCACACCGCGTCGGATCGTAGCGGTTTTGCCGCAATTGACCGCAGAAGCCAATATTTTTAAGGCTTTGGTTTTTTGTTGATACCGGCTCACGACTGCAGCCGTATCGTCCGAGGAGCCGTCATCCAGCACGATGATTTCATCCAACAACGATAATTTACACACCACTTCCAGAACGCGGCCAATATTGCGACCTTCGTTATACGCAGGGATCAGGCAGGACACAAACGAGGAAGAAAGCGAGGTGGTCTGCGCAGCTTGGCTTTGCTGGTTAATCTGATACATGCTCCCCCCTTATTTACTGAACACTAAAATCCGCATTCACATTCAAAACGATGTTTAATCTAGCCAAGCATGGCACGCAGGGCGCGATAGTCGGTCTTGCCTGTGCCCAGCACCGGGATCGCCTGTACCCGTCGGATATGGCGGATGTTGTGCAGCGGGGAAAGCCCCGCGGCACGGATCGCCCGGTTGGCTTCGTCACGGCCGATGTCCCGGGTGGCGAAGAGGACGATATCCGGATTGGTTTCGACCGGCGCGCCCTCCACCGCCAGCGTCTGGCCTTCGGCCTGTTCCGCGCCGGACGCAAAGGCGCGCACCAGCACGTCTTCGATAGCCGGCAGGGAAATCATCTCGCCGCCCAACTTGATAAAACGCTTCAAGCGCCCTGTAAACGTCAACACCCCACCGGCCCCTTCCTTTACCAGGTCGCCGGTCCGGTACCAGGACTTACCCTCGAACTCCTCGAACGGCGACGGGCCGTCATAATGCAGGTAGCCTTCGAAAATGCTTGGCCCACGCACCAGCAGCATGCCCGGCTGGCCCGGTGCCACACGTCCCCCACCCTCCATCGCGCGGATGACATACTCCACCGACGGCAACGCCTTGCCAATGGTGCCGGGCTGAGGATCGTACTCATCATTAACGGCAACCACGGGCGAGCATTCGGTAATGCCGTAGCCCTCCAGAATCGCCAGGTGCGGCCAGCGGTGGCTAACGGCTTCATAAACTTTCGCCGGGCATTTTTCGGCGCCGGCCACCACCTTACGCAAGGTTTTTAACTGTCGATCCTCGGCGACGCGGATGATGCCGTTTAGGAAAGTAGGGGTGCCGATTAGCAGGCTGACACCATAAGCCTCGATAATCCGCGCCAGGTGGGCGCCCTCGGTCGGGTTGGGATGGAACACCACCCGCAATCCGGCGCACAGCGGAAACAGCATGGAACAGGTCAGGCCGAAGGAATGAAAGGGCGGCAGCATTCCAAGCATGCGATCCGTCGGCAAAAACTGATAAAAACCGGCAACATCCCGGATATTGGCTAAAATATTCGCATGGGTCAGGGGCACGGCCTTGGGAAAACTTTCCGATCCGCTGGTAAACAACACAACCGCTGTTTTCTGAACCGTCCCCTTACCCAGCGAACCCGGCTTGAGCCGCGCGCCAAGCCAGGCGGCGAGTTTGGCGAGCCAGGTTATCCGGCGTCCGATTTCTTCCATCGGCACCAGCCGATCATGGATCGCAGAAAGATCGATGCCTTGCGCCGCAAGTCGGGCGATCAAGGCCTGCGCCGTGACGATGCGTCTAACGCCAAGCAGGTCCAGAGAGCGAACGATCGTGTCGGCGCCGGAGGTCCAATTGACCATCACCGGGATTTTACCCGCAAACAACGCCGCCAGATAGACGACGGCAGCACCCGTCGAAGCCGGCAACATGATGCCGAGGTATTCACCTTCCAACGCCGTCAACGCCGGCTTCAACGCCATGATGGCTGTAAGGATGTCGCGATAGGTCAGCACCCCGCGCATCTGGTCGGCCATGGCCGGCTGGCCCGGACAACGCCGGGCTTGCGCCAAAAACACCTCCGTCAGAGTGACGCCTTCCGGGACCAGCGGGAATGTCGAATCGGCACGGGAGCAACACTTGAAAAAATCAGGACGGATTCGACAGAGCGCGTCGCTCCACCAAGAACGCAGCCGTTTGGACTGATTGTTGGAGGGCCACGCTCCGTCGTGGCCGTCCGGGATTGAAGGATTGCGTTCGGATTGAAGGCCAAACCACCTGGCGGGAATCGGCTTGAGCGTGATTGGTCCGACGGCCCGCACAACTCCTTGGGCCGCCAGCAACACGTCGGAAACGGTTTGCAGAGATTCTATCTCCGCCACGGCAAACCCGAATTCCTGCTCCAGCCATGGAGCAAGTTCCGCGCGCACCAGGCTATCCATGCTCAAATCGCGCGCCAGATGAGCGGTGTCCTTGATGACTCGCACACCACTGACTTCCTTGAGGTGGGCGACCACTATTTCCCGTGTCGCGTCTGAAACATCCTCCTCTTCTCCGTCCATTCGCCCGGCAACCGGCTCCGGCACAGTTCGCGTTCCGCCACGTTCCCAGAAGAAATAAGGCACGTAAGTGTTGGACGGTGCGGACTGGTTGTAAAATGCCTCCAGGTACCGGTTCAGCCCGGCTCTATCAGCATCGCGCGGCAGGTCGGCGGGTTCGGTCAGTTCAATGGATACTTCCCGGCGGGGCAGAAAAAATAGGCCGTTGGCCAGGAGAGCGGCCGCACCCTTCAGAAAAACTCGGCCCATCTGCGGCGCGCCGGCTGGCGCGCTCCCGAACCGACTCCCCCACAACCCGCGGGTCCGGACCAGCACCACACGGATATCCGGCGCAGCCTTGACCAAGGTTTCTAAAAGGCTGTTACCGCCCAGGTCCTCAAGCCGACTCCGGTAAATCCGGCCCGCCGGCCAGAACAGAAGGTTGTCTCCGCGCCGGACGGCGCGGATACAATCCTGAATGGCCTGCTCGATCGCTGCCCTTCCGGCAACGCCGCACTGCGCAGGATCCGGGATCGGTAGCACGCCCAGGCGGGCAAACAGATGACGGATCACGGGAATGTTGACCCGGTCCCTATCGGCCAGGACCAGCGGCCCGAACCGGCGGCGCAGGGCCGTCACAATCATCACCGGATCGATCAGCGCGGGATGATTGGGCAGGAACAGAATGCCCTGCGTCCCCCTGACCGCGATATCCTCCAGACCCGCCAGACGGATGCGGTACCGCAAGCGCAGAATGATTTGCGTCAGCCAGCAGAGCATGTTCATCATGGGTGTATTCCCCGGTCCTTACGCGTGCCTGCCAATTCCCTGTGCCGTCCCAAACTGAAAGCGCGTTAGAGACAACGCGATCCACCTTTGTGTCTTCATAGTGGTACGGCTTATCCTTAAGACGATGCGCCTGTCCTCTATCTTCCTCATTAATCAGGTTGACGCGTATGGGCGGCTGCCCGGTAACCTGCCCGCCCTACAGTCCATCATAGCTGCCAGCGATCATTCCATTCCCAACCCTCGCAGAATGGCCGGCGTAATGACAACCTGACAGCCTGCGACGTTGGGATGGATGCCGTCGGGCACATAGGCCGAAAATAGTGCCGGCTCGTTCTGCAGCATCTTCTGCCAATTGGGGTAATGATCGATGAGCGTCAAATGCCGCTGCGCCGCGACTTCACGATACATCTGGTTGTAGGCCTCGATTGCCGGTCGCGCTTCCAGGTGCACCCCGATCGGCGGGTTCATGATCAGCAGGATAATCGCGCATGATTCATACGCCGCGATAATGCGCTCTATCATATTGATCAAATTGGCACGCGCCTGGGGCACGGACGTTTTATATTCCAGAAAGGCGTCGTTGATAGAGAATTCGATAAAAACCGTATCGGGCTTCTTGGCGAGTACCCGCTCATCCAGATTATCGACTCCCCACTTGGACCACATCGAGCCCTCTCCGCTGTTGATTACCGTAGCTCGCCCTGGATAACGGAGCTCGCACTCCGCCGCCAGTTGTTGCAACCATGCTCCGCCCGCCGTCAGGCTTGTCCCGTAGCATACGATAGTCTGCTTCCGGCCCGCCTCCAAGTTGGCAACCAACCCGGATGCTGTCTTATTCATAATGTGTTTCCTCGATTACTTTCGTAATGGTTAACGGCATTTATGCGGTCGGGAACGGTAGTCATGGGAGATGGACTCCATAGTGCAATATCACATCCTTGGAACTCACCCCCTCTGCCTGAACACTTGAATCCTCATCCTGCCTTTCATTCCCAGCGCGTACGTCGGATCACGGCCCACAAGACCAGGCTCAGCGCCAGCGTGAACAGACCGATGATCCCCATGGAAGTGGTCGGCTGCCACAAGACATGCATCAAGTTGGATAACGGCCCGGAAAGGAGTATGCCAGTGAACACGGCGAAATTGGCGGTGGCCCAGACTTCGCCTTTCTTCGTCGGATCCGCCCGAATCTGCAGAAAACTTTCCACCGGGATCAGAAACATTCCACCGAAGAGCCCGGCCATGGCTATCAAGCCGTATAGCGTCGGCAGGATGAATGCCTCCGGCAGCAGCGGCAGCGCGGCCATCGCGAGCATGACCAGGCCCATGCCGATTCCGGACGACGGCAAAATCCGGTGCCAGCGCTCCGGCGTCACCAGCTTGGGGCTGGCCAGCCCGCCGATAACGATCCCCAGCAGCTGTGTCACGATCAAAAAACTGGTCGCGGTTTTACTGAGCTGGAATTGCTGGATCCCCAAAGGATTAATAATCAGGATCTGAATCGAGCCCGCGAACCAGATGAAGACATCGGCCGCCAATCCGATGGTAAGCAGTTTATCGCGCAGGATCTCACGCATGCTCTTCAGCGTATCCCACGGACCAGCCCATGGAAAAGGCCGGCTGGCACAAGCCGGAGGCTTGAAAGGGGCACCATAGCTCAGAAGCAGCCCCACCAAGGCCACGCCCAGGACACTGACGCCCACATAGTAGCGGCCGGCTTCGACTCCCATTATGTAGCCGGGCCGGTCAAGCACGATCCCCGACAGCGCAACGCCCAGGAGAATGGAAGAGGTTGAGGCCATCCGTAAAAAAGCATTGGCGCGGATGACGTAGCCGACTGGATACAATTCCGGGATGGACCCGTTCAGCGCCGGGCTGAAAAGCGTCGCTTGGAATCCCATTACGGCCAGCATGCCGAAAATCAGCGGCCAGCGACCGGTCATGACGCCGATGGCGCCCAGCACCATGGCCAATAATTCCAGCCATTTGCAACTGATGATCACGTGTCGCTTGGCGAACCGGTCGGAGAGCCAGCCGGCCGGCGCCGCAAAGAGCAGAAATGGAAAGGTGAACACCGCCAGCGCATAACCTTGCATGGAAGTGCTGCCAATCGCCACGGCCAGGATCAGGACGGCCTGCTTGTAGAAATTATCGTTGAACACCCCGAAGGAAAAAGCGCCGGCAATGGCCGCAAACTTGCTGCGCGCCTGGCGGATGAGCTGGTTTTGGGATTCGTTTGTCATATGCTAGCGTTTGACGCGGGCATTGCCCTGCCAGATGCTCCAGACTTGCTCCTCGTCGGCCGGCTGGGCGTAATCGGTCAGGAGCGTGGCCGCCAGCGTTCCGCTGGCCCAGCCGAACTGGATCCATTTCTCGGGCGGCCAACCCTTGAGAATGCCGTAGAGCAGTCCGCCGGCCAACCCATCGCCGCCGCCAATGCGATCGAGCACCTCAATCTCGCGCGGTTCAATTACGTGCCACTGACCGCCTTCGGTCATGATGGCGCCCCAACGGTGGATATTGGCGCTGATAACTTCGCGCAAGGAAGTAGCGAAAACCCTGGTCGTGGGAAACTCTTTTTGTACGCGCCCGATCATGCCTTTAAAGCCTTCGATCTTGGCCGCCAGATCCGCGCCGCCGGCCTCGGGCCCCGCGATTCCCAGGCTGAGCTGAAAATCCTCCTCGTTGCCGAGCAGGATATCGGCCGCTGAGGCGATCTCGGTAAACACGGCGCGCAGCTCCGCTGCACGGCCCTTCCAGAATGACGCCCGGTAGTTGAGATCGAAACATATGGCGCTCTTGTAGCGTTTTGCCACACGCGCAATGTCCAGGCAGAACCGGCTGGTTTCGGGCGATAAGGCGCCGATCAGTCCGGAGAGATGCACGATGCGCACGCCTTCCTCGCCGAAAATACGTTCCAGGTCAAAATCCCCGGCTTTGAGCGTACACCCCACCTCGCCGGAACGGTCATTATGCACACGTGGCCCCCGCGCACCAAACCCGGAATCGGCCAGATTGAATTGGTGCCGATAACCCCAGGGCCCGCCCTGCTCCACCTCCGGACCCTCGTAATCCATATGCCGGCCGGCAAGATTATCCTTGATCAGACGCGCCACGGGACTATCCTTGACGAAGGCGGTCAAAACCTTCACGGGCAAACCGAGATAGGCGGCCACACTGGCCACATTCGTTTCCGCGCTGGTCACTTGCAAATGAAACTCGGAGCTGCTGTGAAAGGGCTGGCGGTTGACGGGCGTCAGCCGAACACCCATGCTCGTTGGGACCAGTAACGCATATTTACAGTCGCGGCGCAATTGAAGACTCATATTCACGCTCCTTCAGTTGATTTGAACTTCAAAATGGGACATACTAACTGATATCGTCGTCATTTGCCAAATCAAAGATTATGATCCAATGCATCATATTTTTTCAGGGGGGCAGCGCTGGATAACACCGGCATATTACCAGTCCTAAAAACTCTGTCACGTCCCCAGAGAGGTGAGTTATACCTCGCTTGACGAATAATTCCGGCTAATGCCACCAATCAATTGTTTCATATTGTGCGGCGCGTGGTTATACTGTCGGTGATTTGAATACCATATTGGCTGCTTTACAAACATTAATCATCGCATCCGCTCTGCATATTCAAAATTCAGATTTGTTAACACTCGGATTTTGCATGCGTGGCATGCAAAATCCACGCAAAATGACGTAATAGCAACGTAAATAATGCCAAACGGGACTGATCACTCACGATTAACGTGCAATCTTCGGGTAACATCTTCATTGTTGTCTGCCGGAAAGCATAATGATTGACAAAACTAAAGGACAGAAACGGCCTTGGACCATGGAACGTCTGATGGATCTGGCCACCGCTTACTGGCACTCGGCAGCGTTGTCGGCGGCGGTGGAACTGGATCTGTTTTCGGCGCTGACAGAGGATGGATTGACCGCGGCCGCGGCTGCTCAGGCCATGGGCACTGCCCCGCGGCATACGGAAGAACTATTGTGCGCGCTGTCAGCGCTGGGCCTGGTGCATAGGCAGAATGATCTTTTTAAGCCGGAGCCCGGAGCAGCCCGTCTGCTCAGCCGCGCCAGTCCGGATTGCATTCTAGCTGCATTGAAGTTCAATACTGACCTGTACTCGTTATGGGGACACTTGGCGCAAACGATCAGGACCGGCGCGCCGGTTCTGCCGCCAACGGCTCACCTTGGTCAATCGACAGAGCGCACCCGCCGTTTTACGCTTGGCATGCACGGTCGCGCCCGGGCCCTGGCGCCAGCGATTTTACCGGCCATCAACTTGGACGAATGCCGGAGCTTGCTGGATCTTGCTTCCGGTCCAGGCACATTCAGTTGCCTGCTGGCGGAAAAATATCCTGATCTGCGAGTTACCCTGTTTGACTTGCCACCGATCCTGGAGGTGGCCGGGGAAATTGTGCGCCAAACTTCGGTCGCGGACCGGGTCGAGTTTCATCCGGGCGATTACCATAGCGATCCCTTGCCGGGATCTTTCGATGCCGTTTTGTATTGCGGCGCCGTGCACCAGGAAGAGCCGGATAGCGTCAGCCGGATTCTGGCCAAAATTAGCACAGCCTTGCGTCCCGGCGGCAAGGTGTGGATCGTGGATATGATGCTGGCACCGGGCGGGGCCGCGCCGCTCTTTTCGACCTTGTTTTCACTCAACATGGCATTGATGAGCACAGGCGGGCGGGTCTATGAGGGCGCGGAACTGATGCGCATGCTGATCCAGTCCGGTTTTGTCGAGCCCGCTTGCATCCCGTTGCCGCCCAGTCCGTACTGGATCGTCCACGCAACCAATCCGGCGGTTGCCGGAAATGACCATCAGGATTGATGCTGTGTTGAGGCAAGCTTTTTTTAGATCCAAAAATATGGCCGGAAGATATCGGGCACAAAAGCGGTTGATGTTTGATAATTTAGGCGTTAGTATGCAAACGATCCTATCGGAAATACGTCAATAAGAGTTGAACATGGATACGCCCCAATTTCCAGGATTTGAAATTATCGAAGTCATGCCGCGCGGCGGGATGAGCACGGTCTACAAGGCCCGCCAGATTTCACTGGACCGGATTGTGGCGCTAAAGGCCTTGCCGCCCATGCTCGCCGCCGATCCCACCGATCTCGATCAATTCCTGACCGAGGCCCGGATCACCGCCAATCTCAAGCACCCCAACATCGTCCAGGTCTATGATTTCGGGCATACGGAAGAGGGGGTCTATTACTTCGTAATGGAATTCATCTCCGGCTACAGTGTCGGAGATTGGATTCGGCGCAAGCATTGTCTTTCCGAACAAAACAGCCTGCTGGTAGCCATGAGCGTGGCCGAAGCGTTGAACTATGCCTGGCAAAACGCGGGCGTGGTGCACTGCGATATCAAGCCCGATAACATCATCATCGATGGCGACGGCACGGTCAAAGTGGCGGACCTGGGACTGGCCAGGAGCGTACGTTCGGTTGTGCATGACGCCAAGGCGTCTGCGGGGATGGTATTCGGCACCCCGAACTATATTTCTCCCGAACAGTCGCGCGGCGATCTCGAACTGGATTGCCGGGCGGATATCTATTCTCTCGGAGCCACGCTCTACAACGCCATGGGCGGAAAAATGCCGTTCGAGGGTGAGCCGGCGCTCGCGGCCATGGATTTGCAGATCACCGACCAAATACCCGATGTTCAGGATCTCAATTCCCATATTTCAATCGAAGCGTCCTTCCTGCTCGAAAAAATGTTGGCCAAGGATCGCGACCAACGCCAGGCGGACTGGGATGCTGTCCAAACCGATATCAATCTGGTCATACAGCATAAAAAACCGCACGGGGCATTGCCGCCTCCGGGTGCCAGCACGATGCGCAGGAGCGCCCACCGAGGCATACGCCCGCGCGTGAAGGCCTCGGTTACCTTATCGATCCCGGTTATCACCGCCGAACAGGCGCCCGACAACTCGGAGTTTCTGAACATGCAACGTCAATTTTCGTTAAAACAGAAACAACGGGCAAGGCTGAAACCAGCGTGGTGGTTCGCCGGCGTGATCGCGCTGATTGTGCTGATTATGGGCATCATGCTGGCCCACAATCTCATGCGGATCAAAGAAAGACCGGTTTCCTCGATTGTTCAGGGGGGGCGTCCGACGACAAGCAAAACGCCAGCCTCGACCGAATCCCGGGCCGAGCGTGATGAAAATGCCGGCAAGATGCTTGCGTTTGCCCAGCAATGGGCCGAGGACAATCCGCAGCGGCTGGAGGAGATGATCCAAAATTTCCGAAAAGTCGCACAGGAGACCCGGGGCACCGCATATTCCCTCCAAGCTCAGGCGGCAGTTTCCAAGTGTCAGGAACAACTCCTGGCGGTCAAGGCCACGGTGATGCGCGACCTTGAAAATCTGGCCGCCCCGTTGTGTGCCAGCAGCGAATTTGCCAGAGCAGCGGCAATTTATGAAAAATATCAGGGCGACTGGGCGGCGGAAACTGAGGCCAGTCGCGGAATCGTAGCGCGGGGTTTGATGGAGCGTGACCAGGAATACCGGGAGCAGCAGCAAAAAATAGCCGATGAAAAGGAACGCCAACGCCAAAAAGATGCCGAGGAGACAGACCACCTTATGCACCAGCTGCTGGATCGGGTGTGCGCCAGCCTGTTCGAAGGCGATATCCCCAACGCCCTGGCGTCAGTCCAAAAGGCTGCGGCAACACCGGCACTCGTTTCCCGTAAAGAGCAGATGGACGCCCTGGCAAGCATACTGACCGAAGCGTCCCTGATGGATCAGCGGATAATCAATACCTTTCGGGCCTTTAAGGGGCGGGAAATCAATGTCGCTTTAGTGGGTGGCACCGAGAAGGTTACCATCAAAGATGTCCAGGCAGACACAGTCAAAGCGGAGGAAAACATCAAGGTGGGCGCCGGCCATATCACCCGACCCAAATCCTTCCGGGTTGCCGACTTGGCGCTTTCTGAAAAACGCCTGCGCCTGACGACTGACGCCAACCCGGGTACGGCCTTGATGCAGGGCTTGTTGTCGGTGCAAGAAAAAGACTGGGCCACGGCCGAATCCTGGTTTGCTAAGACCGATCCTTTATTATCCTCCGCCTTGCTCGCGAGCGTAGACAAGAAAAAATCCGCGCAGGCCGAAGAGCAGGCCAAGCATGAACTGCTGGGAATTCTGCGCAATGCGCGCCTTGTAATGCCCGGGGAAAACGCCACTTGTGACGAGTACCTGGCCGCGATCACGAAAAGGGGATTTAGCGCGCGCGAGACGGAAATATTGATAAAGGTGATTGAAAGCTATCAAGCCTCTTTCGGGCAAACCCACTTTGCCAGGCAATACGAGCCGGTGTTGAAAAGGTTGACACAGACGCCGACGCCGGAAAGCGAGCCGCCGCCCGCCAATCCGCCGCAGGAAAACATACAACAGCCGCCGGCGGATGGAACACCTGAGTCCGTCAAGACCCAATTACTGGAACGAAATCGAGATCTGACCTTGACTGGAAGTGAGTTGCCGGTCAACGAGCACGGCAAAGTCGTACGGGTGAATATTTGCCGCTCGATGCTGAAAGACCTCCGGCCCCTGGTCGGGTTATCCGATGTGCACAGCATCAATATCAGTGATAATCCAGCGCTGTCCGATATCGCCCCCCTGCGGGGCATGCAATTGCGGGAGCTGAATATCAGCGGCACACAGGTAAAGGATATTTCAGTGTTAATGGGAATGCCCCTCGCCAAACTGAATCTGGCTAATACGAAAATCATGGACATCAATGTTCTGAAGGGGATGGCCGTGAGCGATCTTAATATCGAGGGCATCAAGATCAGGGATATTTCTGTTCTGCGGACCATGCCCCTGAAACTCTTAAATTTGAACAATACGGAAGTAGGAGACCTTGCGCCGTTGAAAGGCAACCTATCCCTGGAATATTTGTCCCTGGTCCGGACTTCGGTGCGGGATATTGCCCCCCTCAATGGCATGAGCCTGGTCACGCTCAATATCGGGAGCACTCAAATCAGGGATTTGGGGGTTCTGGCGGAAATGCCTTTGAAAGTTTTAAACATGCCGAATACCAAGGTCCGGGATTTCTCATTCCTTTCAAAACTGCAACTGACGCAACTTAACATTTCTCAAAACGACTTTAATGATCTTACCCGATTGAAAGGCATGCCCTTAAAAAATCTGGACATCAGCGGTACCCAGGTTAAGGAGCAGGATTTCATCGTGCTGCAAAACATGCCCTTGGAGGAACTGAATCTCAATAACACGGCCATAAGTGATTTGGCGGTCCTGCAAGGCATTAAGTCGTTGAAACAGCTACACATCATGCACACTCAAATACGGAATTTTGAACCTTTGCTGGAAATGCCCATCCAAAGTCTCTGGCTGAATATTGATAATCAGCAGTTCAGGGATAAAATATGGGACGTTTTGCGGCGGATGCCCAATCTGCGCCAGCTCAATGGCCAAGGCCTGTTTGTCGATGGCGGGCGCCACAGGAGGCAGTAGCCTGGCATGAAGTATCAAAGCACCCGTGGCAATTCTCCGCTCATTGGATTCCAGGATGCGCTCATGACCGGCTTAGCGCGCGACGGCGGCCTGTTTTTACCCGCCGACATTCCGGATGTCCGCGCCGCTCTGGCGGCATGGCAAAAATTGTCCTACGCCGAGCTGTCTTTCGAGGTGATGCGCTTGTTTAGCGACCTGCTCGAGCCCGATCTCCGGGCGCTGATAGCTCAGGGCCTGACCGCGTTTCGCCACCCGGAAATTACCCCCGTGGTACCCTTGGGCAACCTGCACGTCCTGGAGCTGTTTCATGGGCCCACCCTGGCGTTCAAGGACGTGGCCCTGCAGTTCCTGGGCCGCCTGTTCGAATATAAATTGGACCGCGCCGGCGGACGGATGAACGTGCTAGCCGCCACCAGCGGCGACACCGGCAGCGCCGCGATCCATGGCATCCGAGGCCGGCGGCACATGCGGGTTTTCGTCCTTTATCCCCATGGGCGGATCAGCCCGGTCCAGGAAAGGCAAATGACCACCGTGATGGATGCCAATGTCTTTGCCCTGGCCGTGCGCGGCAGTTTCGACGACTGCCAGGAAATCGTCAAGGAGCTATTCGGAGATCTGCCGTTCCGGGATCGCTGCGCGCTGGGAGCCGTGAACTCGATCAACTGGGCACGTATTCTTTCCCAGGTTGTGTACTATTTTTATGCCGCGTTCCGCGTCATGGAACGCACGGGGAAACCCCGGGTCCGGTTCGCCGTGCCCACCGGTAATTTCGGCGATGCGTTCGCGGGTTATCTCGCCTGGCGAATGGGTCTGCCGATCAGCCGACTGCTGCTGGCCACAAATGAAAACGACATCCTGGCACGGTTTTTTAACACCGGCATTTACCGGCGTGGTCGGCTGTGTCACACGTTAAGTCCTTCAATGGACATCCAGATTGCCAGCAATTTTGAGCGTTACCTTTTCTATCGGGCCGGGGAAGACCCCCAGCGTCTGCGCGCCTGGATGGCGCAATTCCAGGCGACGGGCGAATTGCAGCCGAAAGGCGGATTGACCGGGAAACCGGACCCGTTTTTTGCAGCCGGGTCCGCCGACGCTGCCGCCTGTTTGGCGGCTATTCGTGACTGTTACTCCGCCCACGGCTACCTGCTCGATCCGCACAGCGCAGTGGGATGGTATGTGGCGCAATCGTTTCTCGATCCTGAAGAGCCGATGATTTGCCTGGCAACGGCGCATCCAGCCAAGTTCAGCGAGGCGATCCGGCAGGCCACCGGACGCGACCTGGCGCACCACGAAATCCTGGACGCCTTGACCGGCCTGCCGGAGCGCCGAACCGTCCTGCCCGCCTCCGCGCCCGCCGTGCGCGAGTTCATGCAAACAAAAATTGGCGGCGGTGATTAGCGCCTTAACCAAAGAGAGCTTCCCACCACAAATACGGTTGCTCGGAATATTTTTTTAGGCCTCCCGTAATCAGAAAAAAGCTCGCGCTAGAATACGACGCAGTAATGCGCTTTATGGCCCGCGCCCGCGACCACGCGTGTCGAGTGGCAAGCACAAGGTTTTCCGTCATAAGCCAATCCGCTTGAGACGGAACCACGCCAGAGGCGTGGTTGTGAGGGTCTCAATGTCATAATTAGAATTGCTGACAGCGACTCCGGCTGCATTTCGTAAACCTTCCCAATATGACAGAATCGGTCTTATGAGTATTGTTTCCCTTTTTCTGATTGCCGTGGGTCTTTCCATGGACAGTCTGGCGGTGGCAATCACCAGCGGCCTGACAATTCGGCAGGCTCGCTTTCAACAGGCGCTAAGGATTGCGATGTTTTTCGGATTGTTCCAGGCCCTGATGCCGATGGTGGGCTGGCTGGCCGGCTTGAGCCTGCGAGGTTGGATTGCGGGCGTGGATCATTGGGCGGCCTTCGGCCTGCTGACGATCATTGGCGTCAAGATGATCGTAGAGTCCTTCAAACCGAAGGATTCGTCCCACGTCTCAGGCACGCTGCCCCTCCCTGTGCTTCTCATGCTTTCGGTGGCGACCAGCATAGATGCGCTCGCGGTGGGTCTGAGCCTGTCGTTCCTAAAGACACCAATCGTCGGGCCGGCCCTGCTGATCGGCGCCGTCACTTTTAGTATATCCCTGTTGGGCGGCCTGATCGGCAGTCGGGCTGGCGAACGCTTCGGGAACAGAATCGAAGCGCTGGGCGGGTTGATCCTGGTGGGAATCGGTACAAAAATCCTAATCGCCCATTTATGGTGATCAGCCGTTCAGCTCTGGATGGCGTGAACCAGGGAGAGCGTGCCGATAAAGAGGAAACCGAACCAATAGATCAGAATAAAGGGAATTGCCATGTATTGCAGGTTATAGACGGCGAAGACCAGGGTCAGCGTTAGGTAAACGATCAACAGGAACTCCACCAGCACCGTGCCGTTGAAACGGCTCCGGTATTGCTTGCCTTTCCAGGACGATGTTTTAGTAGCGCCCAGGTCGAACTTGGGCGTTCGGTTAAACGCGCTTTTGCGCCCGATCAATGCGCTTAATACGGCCCGGCTGTTGATCACTGAGAGACCCATGGCGCCGGCCAGTAGGATCGGCAAAAATAGGACGCGCCGTTTCCAGTCCGGATAGATCTCCCGCTGGGCAAAAATATAAAAAAGAGGATAGCTGAACGCGTTGAGTATACAGAGGGTAAAAACCAGGCAAACCAGCCAGGCTTCGTGATGCTTAATCCATATCGAAAGCAACGGGAGATACAGCAAGGCCATGCATAGCAGCACTGGAAAGACGAGATGGTTGGTCAGGTGCACCGTGGCCTCGAACTTTACCAGCAATGGGAGCGACCGGTTACGCCAGATGATCGGCAGCAGCTTCTTAGCCGTCTGGATTGCGCCCTTGGCCCAGCGGTATTGCTGAGTTTTCAGGCCATACACCTCAGCCGGCACCTCCGCCGGACAGACCACATCGTTAACATAAACGAATTTCCAGCCGGCCAGCTGGGCCCGGTAGGAGATGTCGATGTCTTCCGTCAGTGTATCGTCCTGCCAGTTGCCGGCGCCAAGAATAGCCGCTTTGCGCCAAATACCCGCCGTACCGTTAAAATTGATAAAAATTCCAGAGGCGTTGCGCGCCCCGTGCTCAAGCACAAAATGCGCGTCCAACCCGATGGTCTGGCCACGAGTCAGCATGGAATAATTTCCGTTGAGATGCCCCCAACGCGATTGGACCAAACCGACCTCGGCGCAGGAGAAATAGGGGATCATTGCTTTTAGAAAATTCACAGGCGGAATAAAATCGGCGTCAAAAATCACCAGGTATTCACCCTGTGCAGTTTCCAGTCCGGCCCGCAAGGCGCCGGCTTTGAACCCAGTGCGGTTGAGCCGGTGCAGATGGCTGATATTGATGCCCCGGGCCTTTTGATCCGCCACCAGATTCCTGACAAGCAGTTGTGTTTCATCGTTGGAATCGTCCAGTACCTGGATTTCCAGCCGGTCCTTGGGATAATCGAGCGCGCAGGCCGCTTCGATCAGCCGCTGCACCACATAGCGCTCGTTGTAGACTGGCAATTGGACCGTGACGTGCGGCCAATCGTCCGACGTAAAAAGGGGTTTGACGCGTTGATCGCGGTTTTTGCGATAGAGATAGAGCATCAGGTACGCATGTGCCGCATAAATGGTTAGCACCAGCATGAGTAGGCCGTAAATAACCAGCAGCAACGAATTAATTCCTTTTATTCCTTTCACAAGGGGATGCGTTCAATCAAACGCAAGCGGTAAAAACACTGACCTGAAACTTGCTCTGAATTGTTTTCAGAACAATGACCTTGACCAGATTAGGCCGAATTGTCAAGCATGTTCGGGGATGTCCGGATAGGCCGGTTCCGCTTAAAAATGATAGGAGGTGTTGAAAAAGAGATAGACCCGTTGCTCGCGGGCGGAGACAACCTTGCGCACCAGGCTGCCTTGATCGTCTATATCGTAACCCAGATCTTCACCGGTCCCGAACAGGTAATTCAACCCGATGTTGGCATCGAGGATGCTTGAGCGTCGACCCACGCTGCAGGTCAATCCGTATTCGTTGATCTGGCCCAGGCTGTCTTCATCGTTGATATCCAGGTCCGGCGCGGAGGAGAAACTGGTAAAAAATCCGGCGCGCACAGGGAACTTCTTCTGGAAAACGTATTCACAGCCCAGATTGACATCCAGCACCGCCTTGCGACGGATACTCGTTGCTACGTTGGTACCGGTACTGCCCTGGCCTTCGATAGACGTGAAACTCGTAGGCAGATGCCAGGTTAAATCCAGACCCCATGCATAGACGTCCGTCACATCCTGACCGACGCCGACGGTCATTTTCATAGGGACATTGTTTTTCACTGCCATGTTATCAGCGAAAAAAGAGTCGCTGCTGGTTTTGTTGATAGTGTACTGGTACTGTGCTTCACCGTTTTCAATGATCGAAAACTGCGGGGTATGATACGTCAAACCCACATTCCATTCTTTTGTCGGATGCAGTTGGATGCCCCAAATGGAGGCTATATTGAACGTGTAGGCTTTTATATCCTGCGAAAGGGAGAGCAACGCCGGATCGCCGCCCCAGTAAATGCTCTCAAATTCGCTAAATGTGCGATATACTCCAAACACCGAAAGACCCAGCGATATCTGCGGATTGATGTCGCCGCCAATGGAAGGACCCAACCAGAGCTGCTGGTCGTCCTTGCTGTAAGTTGTGTAATGATTCATGTCCGTAAAGGCCGAAATTTCATGAATAGCGGTTTTGTCCGGAATGAACACGGAAAATGCGGCGGCTGCATCTTTATCGCCCAGTTTGAAAATACTGCCCATGGTAGTGGGAATGCTGATAAAGGAGGTCGATTTGAAATCCTCGCCGGGGAACCAGGCGTCGTCAACGCTGTAGCTGTTGAAACCATACAGATTCGCCGAAATGGATAGGGTGTTTGCTGTAGTTTTACCTAGTCCGGCGGGATTGTAATAGCAGGCATCCACGCCGTTGGCAATGGATACAACGGCGCCGCCCATGCCGGCCGCCCGCTCACCCACCATGTAACGCTGATAATTACAATCATCCGCTCGTAAGAAAGCGGGGATTGCCAGAGTGTACAGTGCGGCCGCTAATACCTGGAACAACGAGCGCTGTAAATGCACGGAAGCCCCCTTTTGTTAATACCTGAAGCCATAACGGACAATCCTGACACGAGTTCAGGCTGCTTTAATGGCTAAATCCGAATTGGCGGCAAGTCTTATATAATATCCGTAATTTTTCAATATCGAATTCTTTGCAAAAAAAATGAGCCATCCGCTAATGAGTCATAATCTATTAAATAATTGACTTTCCCGGCCAAAGATCGGCAGCGTTGCCGATGCAGACCGCCAACAATGAGCTCTTCTGGGCTGTGCCAGCCGGGACGCATGGCAGACAAATTATGAACCAGACCGATCTCGGGCGCGTCGGAACTTGCGCCCTTGTATGAGCACAAAGCTTGCCATTATCGGCAAAATGACTATCCTGCACATGGAATTATTACAGAGGGGTGTAGGTCTTTAATGGATGGCAACACGCCGGGCGCTTTTCAGCCTGAATACAAAGGGGAATGATGTTGACACACGCTTATGCCGTCATCCTGGCCGGGGGCCGGGGCGAACGTTTCTGGCCGCTGAGCACTGCCCATCAGCCCAAACAATTGCTGTCGCTGGTCGGCCAGCGCCCGCTGATTGCCGGCGCGGTGGACCACTTGCGGGGGCTCATTCCTCCCGATCGCATCATCATCGTAACAAATATCGACCTGGTCGCCGCGACCCGCCGGCTACTGCCGTCGATCCCGCGCCGGAACATCATCGGCGAACCGATAGGACGTGATACCGCGGCGGCAATTGCCCTGGGCGCCACGCACATCAGGGCGCGCGATCCCCGGGCCGTGTTTTGCGTCCTCACGGCTGACCATGTCATGGGCGACCTACCCATCTTCCGACGCACACTTAAAAAAGCCTTCGTCGCAGCCGGAGCATCATGCTCCCTGTTGACCATAGGCATGCAACCTAAACACCCCAGCTCCGCTTTCGGCTATATTGAAGTCGGCCCACGCTTGAACCGCCCGGAGCGGAGCGGTCGCGTGGCCGGCGGAGTGGAAGTGTTCGTCGTCAAGCGGTTTGTCGAAAAGCCCGACCAGGCTACGGCCGCCCGCTACCTGAAAACGGGACGCTATTTCTGGAACTCCGGAATGTTCGTCTGGTCCTTGGACGCTTTTCAAGAAGCCCTAACCCGCTACCAGCCGCCGCTCCAGCACTTGATGCAAAAACTGGGCGGCGCCCTGAGCACCGCGCGTTACGCTCGCCTGTTGAAAGCTGAGTATGCAAAATTAGCTAAGATTTCCGTGGATTATGCAATCATGGAAAAAGCCGACAATATCATCATGGTCAAAGGAACATTCGCCTGGGATGATGTAGGTTCCTGGTCGGCCTTGGAAAATCATTTCGCTAAAGATGACCGCGGGAACGTAATCATCGGCCGGGCCGAACAACTGGACGCATCCGGCAACATTATTGTCTCCCGGCACGGCCTGGTGGCCCTGCTCGGGGTTGACGACCTTGTGGTCGTTCAAACCGGGAACGCCACCCTGGTCTGCCCGAAAAACCGCGCCCAGGACGTTAAGAAGCTGGTGGTGCTCCTGCGGCAGAAACACCACCACGATACCCTATGAAGGAAGCGGCTTGAGGACAAGCCGCCCCACCCAAGGGGCAGATGGGTGGAGCGCGTTATCCATAACGCGCTTCCGATGCGGCCTTGGCAAGGGAACAACCATGAGACCGCACTGAATCTGAGCAACACTATGCCGCGCATTCTCGGAATAGATTACGGCGAACGACGCATGGGATTTGCCGTCAGCGACGAGGCGGAGATCATTGCCATGCCGCTCTGCGTCGTGGCCGTCCTCGGCGCCCGCCAGGCGGCGGAAGAAGTCGCGCGCCGGGTCCTGGAAAAGCAGGCCGGGTCCGTGGTGGTGGGCCTGCCCCTGAACATGAATGGATCGCGGGGCCCGGCCGCGGAGGCCGTGGCGCAATTCGTCGAGCGCCTGCGCCAGGCGGTATCCGTCCCGGTGACTACCTGGGACGAACGCCTGAGCAGCAAGGCCGCAGAACGGATCCTGATCGACGCCGACGTGCGGCGCGCAAAAAGAAAACAAGTCATCGACCAGCTGGCGGCCCAGATCATGCTGCAATGTTATCTCGATGCCAAGGGCCCGCGCCCGGGCGGGGACGAGGCGGAGGAAGCGCCGGAGCAGTGACCTTGCAGAACAGTGTTCGGTGTTCAGGGTTCAGGGTTCAGGCGGGCCTCTGGCGCAGGGCCGCCAGATCGAGCAAATGGATGGCCCTGCGGCAGGGCAAGTGTCCTAAGGTAGGGCGAACCCTTTGGGTGAGCCGATCTTCATCGGACGGCTCGGCAGAGACGCCTCGCCCCACCTCGGATTGTCCGCCGAAGGCGAATCCTCCACTGGCGGAAAATTTCTATGCGCAAAATTAACATCGAACAGGCCATGAACACCCCCCTCCCATCCAGCGCTGCCTTCCGCCACAAACTGACCCTGGCCTATGACGGGTCGGCTTATGCCGGCTGGCAGGTTCAGCCCGGCCAGCCCACGATCCAAGGCGAACTGGAAACAGCGCTGGCCAAGCTTGCCGGCGGCCCCGTCAAGGTCCACGGCAGCGGACGAACCGACCAAGGGGTTCATGCGGCCGCACAAGTGGCCCACATCGATCTTCCCCGGGCCTGGCCGAGGCGGGACTTGCGTCGAACGCTGAACGCATTATTGCCGCCCGACATCCGCATCCTGGGCACCGCTCAAGTGTCCGGCGACTTCCACGCCCGGCGCAGCGCCGCAAGCAAGGAATACCGTTACCTGATCTGGAACGACGACATTATGCCGCCATTTCTGCGCCGTTATCGAACCCATATCAGGGCGCCCCTTGACGCGCACGCCATGCGCATGGCCGCCGCTGGACTGGTCGGCCGCCACGATTTCGCCGCCTTCACCGCCAATCCCAATCGCGAAGTGGAAAGCACGATCCGGCGCCTGACCCGGCTGGCCGTGCGCCGCCGGGGAAAGGAAATCACCATTATCGCCCAGGGCGAAGGCTTCCTTTACAAGATGGTCCGGAGCCTGGCCGGATTGCTGATCCGGGTCGGCTCGGGCGCCGTGCCACCCTCGGCGGCAAAGGGAATCCTGCGCTCACGGGTACGCACCGCGCGGGTGCCCACGGCGCCGCCGGACGGCCTGTTTCTCTGGCGGGTCCGGTATGGCCGCCAAGCGGCAACGCGTTGCGCGGTCCGCCCGGCCAGGCATTGAATTAGGCCCTGAAGTTAAACGAAGCGCATACTTCAGGGCAACTTTTTTCCAAGGTAGGGCGAACCCTCAGGGTGAGTCCGGCAGCTGCCGGAACGGCTCGGTCCAGCCTTCGTCCGGCGCCTGCCGGACTACGGCGGAGTAGGCCCGGAGGACTCGCCCCACCTCGGATTGTCCGCCGGAGGCGGATCCCTGGCCGAGCTCGGGCTAGGCGGGCAAGCCGCCTGCTGGTGGATCATGCCTTAGGCAGACCAGCCTATGACCAAGGATATGTTGATGCCTGGTGGCTGCATGATAACTCTGGCGGAGTGCATTGCGGATCGAATACCAGGCGCGCTCCGATTGCCGGGTTGCACTGGTGGGAGGCATGGCAATGAAAGAATGTATGGAGGCCCCATGAAAATGACTTACTGCAATTGGAAAATACTATGTGTCATTTTACTGTCAGTGACTGGCATTACTGTTCGATCGGCTCCGGTAAACGAGGTGTTGCGTAAGGAATTGCATCAAGCGGTGGCGGCCGAAGGCAAAGATTATCTTGATCAACGAAATCGGCTGATCGAAGAATATAAAAAAACGCCGGAAGCTTTCCAGGCCATCAAAGCTGAGGATATGGATTGGCGCGTTGGGTTGCTTGTATCGATATTAGCAGAACGCGCGACCAAAGAAGAGTTGGTGCAACGTAAGGTGTTAAATGTTAGTGTGGGACAAACAACTTTGCGATACGATTTGGCAAGAGTGGATTCAATTGATCGTTCCTTGGCGAGGAATGCAAGGGCAACACCAATGGTGTTGGTGGAGAAAATCTGGAAGGGCAACGAATACACCAATACGCTTGGTGGTGCTCGCATCCGATATTCTGGCGTCATGATGGCTATCGGAAGGCTCAATCCGCCATATGCTCGGGAAGTGCTGGAAAGTGTAGTTACAAATCGTAACTACTTTATCATGCGATCGGATTTAGGCCTTCAATCCGAGCGGGATGAAAACGGCAACATGGACATGGACTATGTGATCCCGTATGTGCAGAATATCCGCAGTTTTGCCGCCAAGGCATTGGGATTGATTAAAGACGAACGTAGTGTGCCTGCCTTGTTAATGATGTGGGAAGAAAAGGCGCATGATACGAGAGATGCGATGTCAATATATGCATATGATTCGTTAACCAATTGTGCCACTAAGAAATCTGTCGATATGTTGAAACAATCCGTCGAAGAAAGTCGTTCTGCACAGTTTAAGGCAACAATCGAGCCGCTCATTAATCAGTTATCGAAATGATGTTCACCGCGGAGAGACCGGAACCCGTATGGATTTTGGAAGTGCCGGTGCGCCCGGAGTACAAGCATGTGCCGGGCACACAGACGCCGAATGACGGAATCTGGGTCGCCTTTTTCCCCGGCGGCTGCGGAGTCGCCGGTTATTTCATGTGCGATGTGAGCCAAAATCCCTCCGAGTTGTCCTTCCAGCATAGGTTCGAGGGTGAACTCTCGGGGGATTGCGGCGGCGGGGGCGAAGGCGGCGGGGGTGGAGGCGGCGGCGGTCCAAGCGGTCCGCCACCCCCAATGACTTGGTACGTAAACGGCAAAGCCGAGGGGGATTACCTGGTCTTTCCGGTATCAACCAATATTTATCTGGGCGGCACGGCGATATTCTGGGCCACGAATAACGTTCTTCGCCTTCCGGTGCTGAGTTCCTGGGTTTCCGCGCCCTCAGTGGGCGTGGATTTACCGAAGGGGACCACGGTAACCGTCACGCCCACCAATGCCCGCACATATCGCATCATTGGCACCTCCCTTGCGGATCCGAGTCTCAGCGCCGAAGGCCACTTGATTGTCTCGAATGTTTCTCTAGAGATGCCCCCCTATCTCGGGATCAAGATGACCGATCCTATCGGTGATCCCGTAGGTTTTGCGACCGCCAAAGTGAATGCCGATCCATCCGCGTCCTGCGCCTGGACCTTGACTTCCAGCAAGACCCATTTCGATCCGGAACCGGGGAACGGACTTACGGCAACCATTAAGGAGCAAGGCGAGGCCAGCGGCGCGTACAAGGCAGAGGAGGTCAAGGCGCTGGTTACGCAGGGGAGCGTATCGGCTGATCTGAGCACGAACTACACGGTGGTGCGGATCGATATTGAGATGCAAGACTTGAGCGAAGCGGACGAGGAAACCGTAGGCGGAGTGGTGTGGCTGAACTCGGATGACGACAACGCCAATGGCGTTCCGGACCTGCAAGAAGCGCCTGTGACGAACGAGAACGATCTGGTGCCGGTGGTGATCACGTTGTATCCCAGCGGCCTGCCCGGGGACGAGACGGTCTCGGTAGCGGGGGGAAATCTTTACGAGGATATGGAGAAACGCACTCCCGCGTCTTCCAGTTATCCGGTGGCGCGGTTCCCGCTGACGCTTTATGTCGAGGGGAAAAACGTTTCGAGCAGTCCGCGCGACAAAGAAATAACGGTCACGCAAGATCTGAGCGGCGCTACGGATAAGGTCAAATATACGGTGTTTAAGGCTGACATCACGGTAATGCCCAAAGGATGGCCCGAGGACGAGGCTTTACCGGAGGTCGTCACCATCGGCGCGGGCGCGATTGCGTCCGAGGCTCATCAGGCCGATGTTGAAATTCACGTGTTGCCTGAAAAAGCCGGAATCATGGTGCCTGTTCGATTGATCGATGGGCGCTGTTATGAATCCGGCAAAGATGCCAAGCTGGCAATGGGGGCGGTGACAGCTATCGGCGGGGGTGATGCCGTGACGGTTCAAACTGGCGCAGGTGGGATTATTGATGGCGTTTTGACATCCAGCGACGTCATTGATGGATGCACCATAAAGGCCGGCACAACAGAACGATTCGTTGGTTTTACGTGGGATGAATACGATGAGGAAGGTCAATGGACATTCAATCCAGAATTCTTACCGGTGCCCGGCGTTTTAACGAACTATCTTACGTTGCGTCATCACCGGAATGGCTCGGCGGCGGAGGACCCGTGGAAGCCGTTTAACGATCATCAAATCAAATTCTTTGTCGAGCAGGTCGAATACTGGGAAGATGATGAACTAAAGGTGACTAACAATACGCCGGAAAATCCCGCCGATTTGAGCGCCTGGGCGCACTTCCCGGAAACGCCGTATGTAACGGATGCGGACGGAAAGGTCACGGTCCTGCTGACTGTGGAAAACCAGACGAACCTGTCGTCCGTGACCATGGTTGCCTATGATTGGAGCGTATACACGGAGCCGGCCGAGCAGGTGCAACCGCTGGGTGTTTTGAAGTTTTCGCCGATGAAAGCGGGTGGGCAACCGGATGAACGAAACATACATGTCAACAAAAACTGTGATGAAGACGCTATGATAGTGGAATTGGTTAGCGATTTAAATAATGATGGCAAAATTGATGACGCGGATGTGCAGCTAAAGGAAGATGTCAGTGACAAAGGGGCGGAGTTCCTGTTTGTGAACGATAACATATCGAATGGGCTTTGGGATAAAGATGATCCTGGCAAGCCTTCTGGATATACTGCCGACGACGATATCCAAAAAATTCGAGTCAAATGCTTGCCGGCGTCAGATGCCGTGTGGTTCGATTATCCCGAAATCAGTAAACTAGCTTTCTATAAGAATAAGACATGTGCTCCATCTGACAAAATGACATTTCCGCTAGATTTATCGTCTGGCATTTTATTACCCGAGATCCTTTACATTAGGGCTGAAGGTTTATTTTCTAGCCAAATATCCGGCGATCTAATTTTGAAGCACGGCAAGCTGGATAAGAGTGTCACATTGGGGGAGGATAAGCTGCGACTGACCATCGTTAATAATGTGGGTGATGTAAAGTTTTTCCACGCTGTGCGCGACTATATCCTTGAAAATAACACACGATTATGGGTGGGACAAAAACAATACAGCCCTTACGGAATGATTCGTATTGTCGCCATGCGAGAGGAATCTACAAGAATGGTGGCATTAGACACGTATTGGCGTACGCAACCATTGTGGGGAATAGATGCTGTTGTCGCAAACTATCCGGGATATACCGTTGCAATCAATGCAAACTTTACTTTCGATATCCAGAATGTCGGCGGCTTAAAAAACATGACACGTCGATGTCATGGACGATTGGTTTCAGAGACATATAACGCCTATGTCTCGTCAGACAATGCCGATCCGAATTACCCGTCGCCAACCGATCCTCTTCGCGGATCTGTATATGCAGGACCCGATGCAAAATACATTTCCATGCCACAATATTATCAATTTCAAATCGCAAAAGGGCGCGTGCCGCTTTCGCCACTCCCGATCCAAGCAATGGGTGGTTGGCATACAGACTACAACCGCGGCAATCAGGATCAGATGGTTGGAATCGCAGAAGTGGGGCTTGATCATCGTATTCTCTTTACGGCAACAGTTGTGGCGGGATCGGGAATCACAGCATCATTTGTCGAAGATGCAAGACAATCAGGAGTGCCCTTTTTACCAGGTGGCGATACGGACGACCTAATGTTAATTCTTGGTGATGCAAATACATCGCTAGCTCTTGCATATCAATCTCCGGCTGATGAACTTAAAGTGTCACATAAGGGGCTCAAACACACTTTGTTCGGTTACGGGGACTATTGCATAAATACATATCTGCTATTTTATAGCTCGAAGCCGCGTTAATGGAGGATCAGCATGTTAAACAATATACAACCGATCATTAGCTTGGCCTTTATTTTGGGTTTGTTCGCTATTGTCTTAAATGGAGCCACAAATATAGATGCACGCCATTCTACGACTGATAATCAAATCAATAATGAACTATCTGTTACGATGGGTGTTTCCTCTAATCAGGTGCGGGCATTGCTTCAAAAGGAACAAGTTATGTGGCAAGAACTTTCCGCGAATATTGCTTCATCACAGTGGGAATATGTATCAACGAATCTGGCATCTCTGGCAGGTATTCTTATTGGTAATACTGGGGCTACACAAGGTGTATCCAACGTTACCCAAAAAGGTTGTCTTCCCATCATGTTGATCGATATGCTATCTGGTCGGAATCATGGCAATAATGATAGACACAGAATAGATAAAGCTGGTTTTATGGGCATTCCTTTGGTGAAATGCGCAGAACAACAATTCCTTGCGGGTGCAATTAGACGGATTTCGCGCGAGCACCCCGAGTTGTTGTTTGAGATATTGAACCTACGCGCAAACTCTTCAATATCGACCGCTGGTGATGTCATCGTTTATCAAAGTGTTCTGGATGGATTGGCCGAAAACAGAGATCTTGCGAACACAGGTAGCGAGCTAGAACCGAAACGAAACTTCCCCCATGCAGACGCCCTTCTCTCATTGGCGAAATCTACTAATCCGGTTTATCGACTTTTAATCTTCTCGCTCCTCCCAATTCTTACGAAGAATAACGCAGAAATGATCAATGGTCTTAATCTTTTTGATGATGAAACAGATCCAACAATACGTAAAGCGGTGTTTGAAAAGTTTCGACTAATTAATTCGATTCCAGAAAAGCGCAAAGTAGCCGAAGGCAATTGAGCAATATAGCGAGGAAAACGAGGAAACTATAGTGGTAGACGGCGATTTTGGGGCTGGCACCGATAAGGCTGTTAAAAGGCTGCAGCAGCGAGATGAAGTCACGCCTGTTGACGGTAGGGTCGGAAATGACACGCTTAGCAAAATAAAAAGACACTGGGATGACTATCTCGCTGCTTTTGATGCCTTCTCGTCAAGCGCCACGATTAATAAGAATCACTTCGGATTCGCTGGATGGATAACGGTCGGCGCCAATGAACTCGCAACTACATATACGGAAGCAATCCGACAATCCGTCGACCCAAACACAACGAGAGAAGAAATCTTAACGGCTTGGGTTAATAAAGAGTCTGGCGCTTACGGACATTGGGGATACAATGTCAATTATCGGGTCACGTTGGGATCCGCTGACGAATTTGGAAGCATAGGTTTTTCGCAAATCCAGAATCGGTACAAATACGGTGCATCACCAAATGCCGCATTCAATGAACTCAATCTATACCATCCAGGAAATGCGATCAAAGCCTTTGCGGTTTTTTCCAATAAGGACACAATTCAAGGTGGCGGCGGGTTCAAGAAGGCTTTTGTAACGCCTCAGCCTTACAAGGTAACCCTGAATTATCCTGGCGATACTTATCCAAGAATTGGCGACACCTATACTGATGACAACAAGGATCTGTTGTCAAAGGGCATAATGGCGTTTAACACCGGACCCAGTATTGACGAATTCACTTCCAAGCCATGGCCGCATTTGCTCAAAGACTTCGCCCCTCCTATGGATACAACTCCGTATGGTATAGTAGTCCAGCGAGTTTTTCCGAAGGAAAAAAGGGGGGTCCGGGCGGGAAACAGGGGGGGTGAGGCGCTGAAATATTTTGGTTCCCGACAAAGACTGGCAACCGGGAAGGCATCCGACAGATGAAAGCCGTAACCGGGCAGAGTTCAGGCGCGTACGATAGGTCGCCGATAACGAGGTGATCATCAAGCAGCCGGCTTGAGTCGGATTATCGGCAAGTGCTTGCGTTCCTGAAAATACGACACATCGAGGATCATAGGTTGAAGGATCGAATTGCGTCGCCAGCATTTATCTGACGGCGTTTTCTTTTTTTCAGGAAGAGTCCGTTCGTCCGGCGCCAGGCCGCCGAGTCCCTGGTGTGGGCGACAGATGTTGAACCACACGGCGTAATATTCAAGTTCCCTTCGCATTGCGGATTGGGCAAGAGGTACGACAAGCCGTCGCGTGCATTCGGACTTGAGCGAGCGGATGAACCTCTCGACAATGGCGATGCTGCCGTATTTTCCGATTGCGCCGTAGCGTGGTTGGATGTTCCTGCGCTTGCACCAGTGTTTGAATGCTTTGCACCAGAATTGAGTGCCCTTGTCGGAGATGACATATTTCGGCGCCTGGCCGGCAGCCCTGATCAAGCGGTTGAGAAACGCCGTGATCTGACGCGATGTCGGCGGCGATTTGAATACCCTGAAGTCTACGATACGGCGTGTGTAATGATCTATGGTACACGCCACCCACCAGCAGAACGGCCAGCATTGGAGGATAGCCATTGGCAACCAGGTGACCCAGAAGCCGGCTCGTGTAGGGATGGCCGTCAGGTCCACGTGCCAGATATGGTTGGGGTATCGGGCGGTCACTACGCGGCCAAACGGTTCATGGTTTATGGTTGAGCCCTTGGCGAAATCCGGCCTTTGACGGATTGATGGTGGAGGAGGCAAAGGTATTTGCTTCAGGAATCGCGCGACGGAAGTGGCGCTGATTGACAGGCTGGCGCGGGCGAGCATTTGGGCGATGCGCTTCTTGCCCATGGCGGGACAAAGAACTTTCAGCCTTTGAACGACATGGACAACGAATGCCGGAAACTTATTGATTGGCGCTGGTAGTTTGACCAGAGCCTGTTCGCCTTCTTCGTCAATTCGTTTCATCCAGGTTGAGATGGTTGCGGGTTCGACCAGGAAGGCGCGCGCGGTTTGATCCAGGTTCCACCCGCGGGCAGCGCGTAGTTCGAGGATGGCCAGCCGGTCGGTGGGGAGATAGAACGGGCGCTGGTGGGACGGGAATTTGGCCATGCGCGCGTCCTTGATCCGCAGTTCCTCCCTCAAGAGCAGATTCTCGTTTTCAGCCTGATCCAGCTTGCACTTCAGCCGGACGCGCTGGAGGGGGCTGTCGGCGGTCCAGGAACGGGAATATATCAATGCCCAATGGGCGAGCGAAATAACGTGAAGTATTGCGGATTTGACCTGTTTGGGCCATGTCCCGGGTAACGAGACGTCGGATGGTGTCACAATATTGATCCTCCGTAAGGTTTTTATCCGAACAGCGAGTATATAACGGCGATTGACGACAAGGTGGCATTTATGCAATCCTTTGCGGAAAAATACGGCACGGAGAAATACGGTATAGGCCGCCCCAAGAAAAAGGAGTAGTATCCGCTGAACTGTGCATTGACAAAAGGCGCTTGGGGCTGTGCTCGCTTCCTGCTGGCATTTGGCCTGTTGCTGACCATCGGTAAAACGATGGGGCAGATATGGGCGGGCGAAGTGCAAATCACGGACCCGGTCTATCCCGGTTACGGGGTGGATAAAGTATTCACGGACGAAGGCCCGGATCCGATTTGGATATTGGAAGTGCCGGTGCGGCCGGAATACAAACATGTGCCGGGGACCCAGACGCCGAACAACGGAATCTGGGTCGCCTTTTTCCCCGGCGGGTGCGGGGTGGGCGGTTATTTCATCTGCGATGTTGCGGAAAATCCCTCCGAATTGTCCTTCCAGTAACGGTTCGAGGGGACACTCGATGGGAACTGCGGCGAAGGCGGGGAAGGCGGCGGGGGCGGGGGAGGGGGCGAGGCCGGCCCGCCAATTTCTATGAAATGGTACGTCAACGGGAAATCCGATGGGGATTATCTTGTCCTGCCGGTCTCGACCAATATATATCTGGGCGGCACGGCGATCTTCTGGGCCACGAACGACGTCGCCCATCTTCCGGTGCCGAGTTCATGGGTGTCCGCGCCCTATCTGGGCGTGGATTTGCCGAATGGGACCACAGTCAGCGTGACGCCCACCAATCCGGGAACGTATTTTATCACCGGCACTTCCCTGGCCGATCCGGATCTCAGCGACGTCGGACGATTGATCGTCTCGAACATATCCCTGGAAATGCCGCCTTATCTCGGGATCAAGATGACCGATCCCATTGACGATCCTGTAGATTTCGAGACGGCTAAAGTGAATGCCGATCCATCCGCGTCCTGCGACTGGTCGTTGAATTCCGCGATCACGCATTTCGATCCGGAGCCGGGGAACGGGCTAACGGCCACAGTCAAGGAGCAGGGCAACGCCAGCGGCGCGTATCGTGAGGAGGAAATCAGTGTCGTGGTCTCGCAGGACAGCATCGGCGAGGTGGAACTCGAAACCAATTTCACGGTGGTGCGGATAGATATCGAAATGCAGGGCCTGGGCGAGGCGAACGAGGAAACGGTCGGCGGAGTGGTCTGGCTGAATTCTGATGACGATAACACCAACGGCGTGCCGGACCTGGCCGAGGCGCCGGTGACGAACGAGAACGATCTGGTGCCGGTGGTGATCACGTTGTATCCCAGCGGCCTGCCCGGGGACGAAACGGTTTCGATCGCGGGGGGAAATCTCTATGAGGATATGGAGAAACGCACGCCCGCTTCTTCCAGTTATCCGGTGTCGAGTTTCCCGCTGACGCTTTATGTCGAGGGTAAAAACGTATCGAGCAGTCCGCGCGACAAGGAAATAACGGTCACGCATGTTCTCAGCGGCGCCACGGATAAGGTCAAATATACCGTATGCGGGGTGGACTTGGATATTGACTCTGAGAATCACTGGGGTAGTGATTACTTCACAACCAATTTTAGAACTGAATCCGCAGATGCGATCGAGGACATTATCGGCGAGAACATGAGCAAAATAGTCTTCGTTAATGACATCGATAAAGATGCCGATGAGATTCCTGATTTCATGGACGGATGGAACTGCCCACAGTCTCAGATTCCGACGCTGGAGCGAGAGCTTTCCGGTAAGCGAGGCGCAAACACCAAGGAGCAGTTTGTGCCGATGATTTTGGAGATAGCAGTGCCATTAAATCTTGCCAGTTCTGTGAGGGTAAAGTTTGTTTATCCGGAATCGAAGCCATCCACAATGGAACTTAAAACCTCAACATGCTTAGTTGCACCGTAAGCACCCTGTGAACCCAGTAGGCCCCGGACCGGTTGCCGCAATGATCCGCCCAGATCGCGGGGGCGGCGCCTGTGGGCGTCAGCAGCGGGAGTTCTTCCAGGCAGCCGGCAGGAGTTCGTGCAGGCGATTGACCGGATGGCTCATGATTCGGTTGTAGATGTCGAGCAGGTATTCGTAGGGGTTGAGGCCGGCGGCCTTGGCGCTTTGCAGGAGCGTGAGCGCGATGGCGCAGGCCTTGCCGCCGCGCAGACTGCCCACAAAGAGGAAGTTCTTGCGGCCGAGCGCGAGCGGACGAATCGCATTCTCCGCGCAGTTGTTGTCGATTTCCAAACGGCCGTCGGTGGTGAAACGGTAGAGCGCCGCGCGCTGGTTGCGCGCGTAGCCGATGGCTTTGGCCAGCAGTGAAGAAGGCAGAATGACGCGTTCTGCGCTGATCTCCGTCAGGCGCTCGTAGAACTTTTCCAACAGGGGCGCCGACTCCGCCTGGCGGACCGCCAGCCGTGCCTGGGGCTGCTCCCCCTTGAGGCGGGCCTCGATCTTGTACAACTCGCGGATGCGCAAGAGCATTTCCGTGCAAGGCTTGGGCGCGGAGTTGAGCGCCTCGTCCCATTTCCTCCGGGCATGGGCCCAGCATCCGACTTCGATAAGGCGCGCGCCGTTCTCGAAGAGGTGATCGTATCCAGAATAAGCGTCCGCCTGCACGAACCCGGCATACTTCGCCAGAATCTGGCCGGGGCGCTCTTTGCGCCGGTCTTCGGTGAAGTCGAAGAACCGGTGCGGCGGACCGCAACCACCCACGTAGACCCACATTCGCGCCTCTTTCGTCCGCCCCAAACCTTCCTGCAGCAGGTCCACGTGCGTATCGTCGGTGAAGATGACCGGCCGCCCCAGCACGTCTGTTTTGAACGCCGCGTATAAGGGCTCGCAGGCCAGCATCGGCTCGATGGCCCATGCGTTCAGCGTCGAGGGCGCCACATCGATGCCTTCGCGCAGAAAGATCTCCCTTTGCCGGTACAGCGGTAGATGGTCCACGTACTTCTTCACCGCCACCAGCGCCAGCACGCTGTTATCCGCCTTGCACTTCGCCACCGGCGAATCCGGCAGCGACTGCACATAAATGCCCGCCTGCTCGCTCTGCCGGTCCGGATGCGCGTAAACCGGTCGGATGAACCGCCGCACGAACCATTGCCCCGGCTTCCAAGCGAGCTTCTCCGAGACCTCATCGCGGATCTTCACCAGCGCCCGACCCGTTTCAGGATCCAGCTTCTGATCGTCCGTCAAATCCAGAACTTCCACGACGCGCTCCAGATGCTCGGGAATCGCCAGCCGCCCGTGCGGCCTGGCCTTCCGTCGCACTGTGGCCTTCACCGGAACGCTCGGCGCGGGTTCCGTCGGCTCCGCGTCCTGGCTCTCTTGGAGTATACTGTCCAGCAAAAGCTGATCTGGATGATACTTCTCGCTCCGCGGCCCGTACAGCCGCCGCTGAAACAATGCGATCTGCTGGCGCAAGGCCTCGATCTGCCGGTTCTGCTCCTCGGTCTGCCGCACCAGTTCGGCAATCTGTTCGTCCTTGAACTTCAGCTCCGCTATGGCCTGAGTCAGGGTCATCGCATCCCCACTGGGCTCGACAGTACGCGCAACGTCCGGCGCACGGACTGCTCCCGGCGCTTGTCCTGGACATGCCGCCGGATGATCTGTTCATT